>JAIEOW010000037.1 GCA_019750095.1 Phycisphaerales bacterium | reverse complement strand
GCCCCCGGCTCGATCATCGAGCTCCCGAAGCGAGCGGACGAAGAACTTTCGCTTCGCGTCAACAACAAGACTGTCGGGACGGGGTTTGCCGTCAAGGTCGGCGAGAACTTCGGTATTCGGATCACCTATATCGGGGACCTCAAGTCCCGAATCGCCGCGCTGGGTCTGGGCGGGTCACAGTCCAGAACCGAGCAGAAGGGCTCGGATCCGGATCTGGACGCGCTTGCCGAGTCGATGCTTGCGGGGCAGGCGTAGCGTCAGGAGCGGCGGAAAGCGGATCCGGGCTGAACGCGTGGGCCTAAACCGCCGACATTCGGTGCAATCTCAACGCGTCGGGTGTGTACGCTCCGTCGAACACCATGCGTGGAGACGGCGTGGTTCACGTTTAGCCAGGAGGGCGTTTGGCTCGCGAGATTCCAGTCGGCAATGGCGACTTGCTCATCAACTTTGATGAGATGTACCGTATTCGGGATATGTACTACCCGCACGTCGGGCGGTACAACCACACGGGTGGCCACGTGCAGCGCTTTGGCGTGTATGCCGACGGGGAGTTTCTGTGGATCGATCATCCGTCATGGAAGCGCGAGATGCGCTATCGACCCGACACGCTGGTGACGGAAGTTCGGCTGGTCAATGACCAACTGGGTCTCGAACTCATCTGCAACGACGCCGTGGACTTCCACGAACCCGTGTACTTTCGCCGGATTCGGGTGCGTGATCGGCGTGGGCAGCAGTCCAGCAACTCCGGCCAGGCCGCACCGAATCGCGATGTGCGGCTGTTCTTCCACATCGATCTCTCGATCAAGGAATCGCCTGTCGGCGACACGTGCGACTATGACCCGGAGACCGCCGGGCTGGTGCTGTACAAAGACGACTCGTACTTTCTGGTCAATGCCAGCGATGGCAACCGCATTGGGATCGATCACTGGGCGATCGGCACCAAGCGCGTGGGCGGGGCCGAGGGCACATGGCGTGATGCCGAGGACGGCGTGCTGGGCAAAAACGCGATCAGTCAGGGTTCGGTCGACGCGACGGTGGGGATCAACCTGAGCGTGCCCGCCGCGGGCGAGGCCACGGGCACGTACTGGATGGCCTGCGGGGATTCGTACGAGCGCGTGCGCGAGCTGCACAAGGTCATCGGATCAAAGGGTGCCGACAAGCTGCTTGGACGCACCGAGGCCTACTGGCGGCTGTGGGTGCGGCGCGACACGATCGACACGTCGATCCTGCCGGACTCGGTGCGCGAGCTGTTCGTGCGGTCGCAGCTCATCCTGCGGACGCAGATCGACAATCGCGGGGCGATCATCGCGGCGACCGACAGCGACATCTCGCACTTCGCGGGCGATCACTATGCGTATTGCTGGCCGCGGGATGGCGCGCTGGTCGCGCTCGCGCTCGTGCAGGTGTATCAGAGCGAGCTGAGCCGGCAGTTCTTCAGATACTGCGGGAAGGTGATCAACAAGAACGGGTACTTCATGCACAAGTACACGCCGGCGGGCCACCTTGGCTCGAGCTGGCACCCGTGGATCAGCCAGGGCAAGCCGGTGCTGCCCGTGCAGCAGGACGAGACGGCGCTGGTGCTGTGGGCGCTGCGGCAGCACTTTGAGACGTTCCGCGATGTCGAGTTCGTCAAGCCGCTGTACAACACGCTCGTCGCTCAGCCGGCGAACTGGCTGATGAACAACGTCGACGAGAACGGGTTGCCGCGTCCGAGCTGGGATCTGTGGGAGGAGCGGCGCGGCGTGCACACGTTCACCATCGCCGCGACCATCGGCGCGTTGCACGCGGCGAGCGCGTTTGCAAAGGACTTTGGCGATGTCGAGCGGGGCGAGGCGATCGCGGCCGCCGCGGAGCGGATGCGCGATGCGCTCCAGAAACACCTCTGGGACCCCGCGACCAGCCGATTCGCCCGCATGGCGACGCCGATCGAGGAGACCGACGCGACCACGGGCAAGTCGAAAGTCACCGGCTACCGCCTGGACATGACCCGCGACAGTGCGAACTACGCGCTGTTTGCCTTTGGCGCGTTCCGCCCCGGCAATCCGATGGTCGTCAGCGAGATGAAGTCGCTGTGGGACCGGTTGTGGGTGAAGACCGACGTCGGCGGGTGTGCCCGCTACGAGCGCGATTACTACCACATGGTCGAGCGCGACAACATCGACACCGTGCCGGGCAACCCGTGGGTGATCTGCACGCTCTGGCACGCTCAGCACCGCATCGCGCTGGCGAAGTCGATGGAAGAGCTGCGCGGCGCGCTCCCGCTGCTGGAATGGGCGGCACGGAGAGCCAAGAAGTCGGGCGTGCTCGCCGAGCAGTATCACCCCTACACAGGCGAGATGATCAGCGTGAGCCCGCTGACGTGGAGTCACGCGGTGGTGGTGACGACGGTGATGGAGTATCTGAACAAGCACCACAAGCTGGCGCAAGAGGCGAACGCGGCCGCGCCGTATGAAGAGGTTGGCGTCGCGTGAGCGCGTCGGGAACCGGGCTCCCTGGCCCGACGCACGGCCGGCCTCAGATCGAGATGCCCTCGTCATCCGCGCCATAGACCGCCAGACGCTCGCACGGCTCGGTCGGGCGGAACGTGTTCATGTGCTGGATCGGGGGCGAGTAGATGTGCATCGTCACGAGGTCGTTTTCCGGCGCCTGTGCGTTGACGACCTGATGAATGTCCGGTTCGTCGGCAGAGCAGACGTAACCCGGGCGCATCGAGATCGCTCTCTGGGGGATGACCAGCCCTGAGGGCGACATGGAGAATCGGATCTCGGTGCCTTCGCCGTGGATCACGCGAAACGCGCAGCTTACCCCGCGGTGGTCGTGAATCGGGGTGCAGTGCCCGGAGCGCCAGCAGAGCGCGAGCAGTTCGTAGTGTTCGCTGCGGCAGATGGTGTTTCGGCGATACCCCCTTGTGCCGAAGCTGATCGCCGGACGCAGGTCGTCGATCGACACGTGTGAGTCGCGGAGGAGTGCATCGAGCGTGGCGAGGTCGACGCGCCCGCGAAGGCCGTCGAGATAAGCGATGAGCTTGGCCAGTTTGGGAAACGCCGCGACCGCCGGGTTCACCGCCACGGGAGAACCGAGCACACTCGCGACGGAACTGGACGGAACGCTGGGGGCCATGGGCTGTCAAGATCATACGAAGATCTGGCGGCGGGTGCGAAGGGGGGCGATCAAAAGCACCCGACGGGCGTGATCGGTTGGCCCTAAACTGCTCGCGTGAGCACCACGACGACCAAATCAACGCCCGAAACCACAGAAAAGGGCGGAACCGGGGAGTCCCGCATGGAGGCCGTACGAGAAACCTCCCCGGGAGTGCTCCGAGTGCGGAGCGACGCCCCGGCGTCGATCATCGCGCCTGAGGGGGTGCCGATTGTCGTTGGGTTTGTCGTGGTGAGTGCGATCATCGTCTCGGTCTGTTCGTGGCTGCTCGGACCGGTGGCGATGTCGATCTCGGCGGTGGTCACGTGTGTGCTGTGCCTGTGGGCGATCTGGTTTTTTCGCGATCCGCAGAGGCGGTTGCCAGAGCGTGAGGATGGGCGGGCACTGGTGATCTGCCCCGCCGACGGGGTGATCAGCTTTGTCGGGCCGTGTTCGCCGCCCAAAGAACTGGGCATGAGCCCGGCGGAGTGCGACGGAGCGGTGCGGGTGAGCGTGTTCATGAACGTCTTTAACGTGCATGTGAATCGCTCGCCGGTGCGCGGCGTGGTGGACAAGAAGGTGTACACGCCCGGGAAGTTCTTCAACGCCGCGCTGGATAAGGCGAGCGAGCACAATGAGCGATTGGGAATCATCGTGAAGTCGGCCAGTGGCCGCCGGTTTGCGTGTGTGCAGATCGCCGGGCTGATCGCTCGGCGGATTGTCTGCCGCGTGGGAGAGGGGGCCGCGCTGGATTCGGGTCAGCGATTCGGGCTGATCCGTTTCGGCTCCCGCGTGGACGTGTATCTGCCCGCGGGCGTGACGCCGATGGTGAAGCTTGGGGACAAGACGGTTGCTGGTGAGACGATCTTCGCGGTGCTCGATGAGCGCGATCGCGATGGGGGGGCGTGACCGGTGTTCATTCACTATCCGCATCGCAAGCGCACGGTGCCGATCCGCGTGTTTGTCCCGAACATGCTGACGACGGTGGCGCTCTGCTGCGGCTTGGCGTCGCTGCACTACAGCTTGAAGGGGGATTGGGATCGGGCGATGTTCGCCGTGCTCTTGAGCGCGGTCTTTGACGGCCTCGATGGGCGCGCGGCCCGGCTGCTCAAGGTCACAAGCCCGTTTGGCGAGGTGCTGGATTCGCTGAGTGATTTCGTGTCCTTCGGCGTGGCGCCCGCGGTGCTGCTGCACCAGTGGATGCTGAAGGATCAGGGGTGGTTCGGGCTTGTGGCTGTGACGACCTTTGTGCTGTGCAGCGCGATGCGGCTGGCGCGGTTCACGGCGGGTGTGCGGATCAAACCCATCGCTCATCCCGGCGCGCCAACGCCCGAGGAGCAACGCGATGTGATCGTGCGATCGCGATTCTTCACCGGCCTGCCCACGCCCGCGGCGGCGGCGGCGGTGATGGTGCCCGTCATGCTCGCATATTCGGTGACGGTGCAGGGGTATCTGCGGCCGTGGTTCGGGATGCCCGAGAGCGGGCAGCCCGGGCGCATCGATGGTCCGGCGGTTGGTCCTAATGCCTGGGCGGTGGCGGCGGTGGTGGCGTACACGCTGATCATCGGGCTGTGGATGATCAGCCGACTGCCGATGTTCTCGTTCAAGAAGATGCGGGTGTCGCGGCACGCGATCGTGCCGATGCTGGTGGGCGTTGGCGCCATGGCCGCGCTGGCGGTCAAGGACATGTGGCTCATGATGTGCGTGCTGGCCGCGGCGTATCTGGGCTCGGTGGTGGTGAGCATCGCGTCGCATCGGCGGCTGCATCGCCGACCGGCGATCGAAGTGGTGAGCCAACTGAAGACCAAGCCGGCGGTGGTCCAGTGAAGCGGTCGCGGCCGGGGCGAATCTCGGAGCGCGTGCGCATCGAGCGTGATCTGATCGGTGAGCGAGCCGTGCCCGCGGAGGCATACTACGGCGTGCAGACGCTCCGCGGGATGGAGAACTTTGCCATCAGCGGCGTGCCGATCCGCCACTATCCGCAGTTGATTCGCGCGCTGGCGATGGTCAAACTGGCGGCGGCGCGGACCAACGCGCAGATGGGCCTGCTGAAGCCGCGCACGCTCAAGGGCATCGAACGCGCCTGTGCCGATCTGATCGATGGCCAGTTGCACGACCAGTTTGGCGTCGATGTGTTTCAGGGCGGTGCGGGCACCAGCACCAACATGAACGCCAACGAGGTGATCGCCAACCGCGCCCTTGAGCACTTGGGCCATGCCAAGGGCGAGTATGAGCACTGCGATCCGCACGATCATATGAACATGTCGCAGAGCACCAACGACGCGTATCCGACCGCGCTGCATCTGGCGATGCTGCTGATGAATCGGCCCCTGCGTGAAGAGCTGGGGTTGCTGGCCAAGGCGTTTGGTGATAAGGGGCGCGAGTTTGCGGGTGTGCTGAAGATGGGGCGGACTCAGCTTCAAGACGCCGTGCCCATGACGCTCGGGCAGGAGTTTGCGGCATTTGCCTCGACCATTCAGGGCGAGATCCGCGCGCTTGAGCGTGTCGAGGTGATCCTGTGCGAGGTCAACATGGGTGGCACGGCGATCGGGACTGGGCTGAACGCCCCGCGCGGATTCGCGGCGGCGTGTGCGAAGCACTTGTCCAAGATCACCGGATATCGCATCCGACCGGCGCGTGATCTGATCGAAGCCACGCAGGACACCCAGGCGTATGTTCTGTACTCATCGATGCTGAAGAGTCTCGCGATCAAGCTGAGCAAGGTCTGCAACGATCTGCGGCTGCTTTCTTCCGGCCCGCGCGCGGGGCTGTTTGAGATCAACCTGCCGCCCATGCAGCCGGGTTCGTCGATCATGCCGGGCAAGGTGAACCCGGTGATTCCTGAGGTGGTGAACCAGGTCTGCTTCAAGGCGATCGGCAATGACCTTGCCGTGACCATGGCGGCGGAGGCGGGGCAGCTGCAACTGAATGTGATGGAGCCGGTGATCGCGTCGTGCGTGTTCGAGAGCCAGATGCTGTTCATGAACGCGGCAAAGTCGCTGCGCGAGCACTGCGTCGTGGGGATTACCGCCAATGAGCGCGTCTGCCGCGGGTTTGTTGAAAACAGCATCGGCATCGTGACCGCGCTCAATCCGCTGATCGGCTATGACAAAGCGACGGAAATCGCCGGCGAGGCGCTGCGCACAGGCCGCGGTGTCGTCGAGCTGGTGCAGGAGCAAGGGCTCCTGACCGCGGCAGAGATCCGTCGTGTGCTCGACCCAAAGCACGCGGCTCAGACGCGACGCAAACGCTCGCGTTGATCCATGCCGACTTGCATCAAGGAGAAAGTTGGGGATCCAGGATTCGAACCTGGACTAAGTGAGTCAGAGTCACTCGTGCTACCGTTACACCAATCCCCATCGATTGGCGAGCTCTTGGCTCGTCTCCGATGATACGGCTCGGGGGTCTTCATCGGCAAGGTCGTGGGCGGGGTTTGGCGTCTGGTGGGCGGTTTTGCGGTCTGCATGACCCTTTCAGCTGCGTCCGGCGATCCGCGGGCGTTCGGGTACGCTTGGGTCATGGTGAATCACCGTGTGCTTGCGATCATTCTCGGGGCGATGTTGGCCGCTTCAGGGCTTGCTCGTGCTCAATCCATGCCGTCGGCGAATGGGCCGTCTTCGGTGCTCGATATCAGCGGGGCTTGGCGATCCGGGCGATCGGCCGAGCTGCTGGCGATCCTCGATGACCATGTCGAGCAGACCCTGCGCGAGGACCCGCTGGAAGCGAGCCAGCGCGGCGACGATCGGTTTGCCGATCAACTTGCCGATCTGTCTGCCGAGGCCGTGAAACGTTCGCTCGAGCTGCGTCGCGCTCGGCTGGCCAAGCTCAACGCTTTGGGCAACGCGAAGCTCTCGGAAGTGGATCGTCTGGATGCCGATCTGCTGAGATATGAGCTGGAGACCGACATCGAGCGGGCCAAGGTGTTTGGCGAGCAGATGCCGATTGACGCGCGATCGGGGCCGCAGGTCTGGCTGCCGCAGATGCACGATTCGCTGTCGTTCTCGAGCGAGCAGGACTATCGCAATCACGCCGCGCGGTTGGAGAAGGTTGCCGCCCAGATCGACCAGACGATCGCGCAGATGCGTGCGGGGCTGGCTGCGGGGCGGGTGCCGCCCAAAGTGGTGATGGTCGGGACGGTGGACCAGTGCCGGATGCTCTCGAGTGCGGATGTTCGTGAGACGCCTTCGCTCAGCCGCTTCTACGCGCCCTTTCTTGGTCGACCCGCGAGCGACCCCGCGGCGACGCGTGCCCGGGCGGCGATCCGCGATGGGATCGTGCCCGCGTTCGAGCGGCTTGGCCGGTTTCTGCAGGATGAGTATCTGCCCAAGTGCCGAGACAGCGTGGCGTATTCCGCGGGGATCGACGGCCCGGCGGCGTACGACGCCGCGCTGCGTCGCCACACCACGCTGGCGATGTCGGCGGATCAGATTCATCAGCTTGGACTGAGCGAGGTGGCGCGGATCAAGGGCGAGATGATGGGCGTGATCGCCCGCACCGACTATCCGCGCAAGAGCGAGCTCGCGGGCGATGAGTTGTTCCGGGCGTTCATTGAGTATCTGCGCACGGATCCTCGCTTCTACTACACGAAACCCGAAGATCTGCTTGCGGGGTACCGCGAGATCTCGAAGCGCATCGACGCCGAGATGCCCAAGCTTTTTACGGTGCTGCCGCGCTTGCCGTATGGCGTGCGCGAGCTGCCGGCATTGACCGCGCCAACTTCGCCCACGGCGTATTACTACCGCGGCTCGATCGA
This sequence comes from Phycisphaerales bacterium, assembly GCA_019750095.1. GTDB lineage: Bacteria > Planctomycetota > Phycisphaerae > Phycisphaerales > UBA1924 > UBA4658. The sequence continues at coordinate 52,323 of JAIEOW010000037.1, read as the reverse complement.
AGCCGGTGCGCCGGGGTGGTTCATGTGCAACACCTACAAGCTTGATCAGCGGCCGAAGTATGAGATGATCGCGCTGACGCTGCACGAGGCCGTGCCGGGGCACCATCATCAGATCGCGATCGCGCAGGAGCTGAAGGGCCAGCACCCGTTCCGCACCTTTGGCGGATACACGGCGTTTGTCGAAGGGTGGGCGCTGTACTCCGAGCGATTGGGGCTGGAAGTCGGCGACGGCGGCGGGCCCGCGAACACGATCTCGGGCTCAGGGATGGGTTCATCTGAAGGCCCGAGACATCTGTACAGCGACCCATACGACGACTTTGGCCGCCTGAGCTATGAGATGTGGCGTGCGTCTCGGCTCGTCGTCGACACGGGCATCCACGCCAAGGGGTGGTCACGTGCTCAGGCGATCGAGTACATGCTCAGCGTGACGTCGCTCTCGCCACTGAACATTGAACGCGAGGTGGATCGCTACATCGCGTGGCCTGGGCAGGCCTGTGCGTACAAGATCGGTGAGTTGAAGATCCGCGAACTGCGGGCCCGGGCCGAGAAGGCGCTGGGTGCGAAGTTTGACCGCCGAACGTTCCACGATGCGATTCTGGATTCGGGCGCGGTGCCGCTGCCGACGCTTGAGGCGAAGATGGATCGGTGGATGACCAATCGCAACTAAGACTGGTGGTACGGGCGTCTCGCGTGTGTGCATCTGGCCTTCAAGACACAGGCGGGACGCCTGTGCCACCAGATGCGTTCAATGGCGATTCAGTCTCTGGGCTCGATCGCGTCGATGACCTCGATCACCGTCCGCCGAATCGTGAACACCAGTTCCAGCCGCGTGAGCTTGAAGAGCACTTCGACGTGCTGGGTCGCCGCGGCGATGCCGAGTCGGCCCTGGCGCTTGCGCACGGTGCCCATCAGGTCGACCATCGTGTTCAGGCCGGCCGAGTCGACGTACTTGATGTTCTCAAGGTCCAGCACGATGTGGCGCACGCCCGGCTGGTGGGCGTAGATGTTCTTGATTTCGTAGGCCACTTCCGTGCTCGACACGGCGTTCATTTCGCGTTCGACGAGCGTCACCACCAGCGTCTGCCCGATGACCTCGTGGGTCAGCATCGGGTGCGAGGCCTTGGGCTCGGGGCGCTTTTCGATCGACGCCTCATCTGGGCCGCCCGCCGAGTCGTTCACGCCGAAGAGTTTTTTCAGGTTCCTGATCAACGAACCCCATTTCCCGCTTGCGCGGCGAATGCTGGAAGCACGGTCATGTGCCGGTCTGCGATCGGCGATCCGGCCGCATCGGCTGCGCTCGTCCATAGGCCGAACGCTGCGGAGCCGCGGAAGAGAACGTCGGCATCGGGGCCGGAGCCGGCGCAAAGGCCGGACGAGCCGGGGCCGGAATCGGCGCCGGAGCGGCGACGGGCAACGGCATGGGGCCGGCGGCCGGGGCCACCTGAAGACGGCGCTCGCGTGCCGCGTCGATATTGCGATCGAGCTTGCCCAGAATCGAGCGAACCTGATCGAAGCTGCGCTGTGTCGAACTCATGGGCAATCACCTCCACTGCGTGAAGTTCGGGTATCGGGGTTGGCGGACGTGGACTGCGGGCAATGGCCAAACTTGCCGGTTTTGCGCGGTCAAGCCGTAGCGGTTGTACGGGCGGGTGTAGTTGGGCGGTCTGTGTTGGTGCGCACACGCACCCCCAGACCGCGGCGGGGCGTTCCAGCCCAAAAGCACAGGAGAACCCGAGGACGAGCCGTCGTTATGCGGACTCTCGTCCCAGCGCCGTGCCGCATGCTCGCGTACCATCGCCCCCGCTCGCTCAGCGAGCGTTTTCTTCTGAGGAGCAGGTCATGCACACGGTCCTGGTGTTGGGCGGCGGCAAAGTCGGCAAGTCGGTTGCGGAGCTCTTGCTCGCCTGCGGCAAGGGCAACTACAGCGTGACCGTCGCCGATCGTGATCCGGAGCATCTCAAGGAGACCGAGAAGAACCTCGCCCGGCTCAAGGCGTCGGTCAAGCACGCCGTCGAGTTCAAGACGCTCGTAATCGATGCGAGTGACCAAGCCGCGGTCAAGAAGGCCCTCACCGGCGTGAACGCGGTGATCTGCATGCTCCCCTATGACATGGTTGCCGGCATTGCCGAGCTGGCCAATGAGATGGGCGTGCACTACTTCGACGTGACCGAAGACGTTGAGACGACCGACCGCGTCGCCAAGATCGCTCGCGAGGGTCGCGCCAAGGTCGCGCTTGTGCCGCAGTGCGGGCTGGCTCCGGGTTATGTCGCCATCGCGGGCTACGAAGTGGCCCGGCAGTTCAGCGAGATTCACGAGCTGACGCTCCGCGTGGGCGCGGTGCCGCAGCACCCGACCAATGCGCTGCACTACAACGTGACGTGGTCCACCGCCGGCGTGGTGAACGAGTACTGCGAGCCGTGCAACGTGATGATCGACGGGCTGATGGAGAAGCTCCCCGCGCTGGAGGGGCTTGAGATCTTCAGCTTCGAGGGCGTGAAGTACGAGGCGTTCTACACCTCCGGCGGCGTTGGATCGCTGATCGACACGCTCGTCGAGGAGAAGAAGACCACCCGCGAATCACGCATCGCCTACAAGACCATCCGCTATCCCGGACATCGCGACCTGATGAAGTTCCTGCTGCAGGATCTCCGCCTGGGCGTCGAGAACGCAAAGCCCAGCGCCACCGGGCAGGTCTTCAACCGCAAGCTCGCGATCGATCTGCTCGATCACGCGATCGCCCGCACGCTGCAGGACCTGGTCATCGTCTTCGTCTCGGGCATCGGCGTCCGCAACGGCCGACGCGAGCAGATCAATATCCGAAGGGACGTCCGCGCCACGGAGCTGTTCGGGCGTGTCTGGCCCGCGATCGAGCTGACCACCGCCGCGGGCGTGTGTGCGATGGTTGATCTGCACCGTCAGGGCAAGCTGCCGGCCAAGGGCTTCATCCGCCAGGAGCAGTGCTCGTTTGATCTCTTCAACCAGACGCTCTTCGGACTCGCCTATGAAGCGCCCGAGACGCTTCAGGCGGCGATCTTGAAGGGCTGATCCGCGGCACCGATCGCCCGCACGCGACTACCCTTCGGGCATGCCCATCTCGCACGCCCGGAACGTTCTTGTTTCTGCTGTGGTACTTTCGGCTATCGCCGGTTCTGCAAGCCACGCCCGCGCTCAAGGGGCCACACGCCTTTGGGTTGACAACTGCGCCAAGTGCCACGGCGAGCGCGGCCAGGGCGGCGGCGCGGGCACCGCGACGCTGCTTGATGACAAATACCTCGGCGTCGATCGCATGAAGTTCGACCGCCAGTTCTTCGACGCCATCAAGAATGGCGTGAAGGATGAGGGCGGCGACTCCGCCGGCATGGAGGCCTTCGGCACCACGCTCAACAACGAACAGATGTGGTCGCTCGTCGTGCACATCCGCGAGTTGCAGGAACAGGATCGCCGCAAGCGCGGCGGCATCGGCACGCTGAAGAAGCCCGCCGACGGCGTGTACAGCACCCAGCATCACTCTTTCAGATCCGCGACCGTCGCCGACAAGCTCGACACGCCCTGGAGCGTTGATTTTCTGCCGACCGGCCAGATGCTCATCGCGGAGCGCCCCGGCCCGGTGCGGGTGCACACCACGGGCATGCCCGGCGGCACCGTTTCAGAGCCGATTGCTGGTACGCCAAAGGTCTTTGCGAGCGGTCAGGGCGGCATGATGGATGTCGCGGTGCATCCTGAATACGCGGCGAACGGGTGGGTGTACCTCGCCTTCAGCGACCCGCAGGAGCGCAAGGGCCTGACCAAGGTCGTCCGTGGCAAACTCAAGAGTACCGGCGACAACGCCTGGGCCTGGACCGATCAGGAGACGATCTGGGAGGGCAAGCCCGAGCACTATCTCAATGGTGGGCTGCACTTTGGCTCGCGGATCGTCTTCTCGGCGCCGGTGCAAGACGCCGCGGATAAGAGCGCAGCGAAGAAGCGGTATGTCTACTTCTGTATGGGCGAGCGCGGCCGGGGTGAACTTGCGCAGGACCTGACCCGGCCCAACGGCAAGGTCTTCCGGCTGTGGGACGACGGCAGCGTGCCGAGTGACAATCCGTTCGTCTCCACGCCCAATGCGTATCCCGCGATTTATTCCTACGGGCATCGCAATCCGCAGGGTCTGGTCCTCGATCTGGAGGGCAATCTCTGGGACACCGAGCACGGCCCGCGCGGCGGCGACGAACTGAACCTCGTCAAGAAGGCCGCGAACTATGGATGGCCCGTCATCAGCTTCGGGATCAACTATTCCGACGCACCGCTGAAGACGCCTTGGCCGAGCAGCGAGCAGAAGTTTGAGATGCCGACGTGGGTCTGGCTGCCATCGATCGCCGCGTGCGGGTTGGATGTCGTGCGGCCGGGGTCCAAGGGCGAGGTGTTTCCGAAGTGGAAGGGCGATCTGCTTGCTGGTGGTCTGGCCGGGGAAGTGGTCGAACGCCTGCGGATCAAGGATGGCAAGGTCGTCGAGCGTGAGGATATTGTCCACCGCATGGGCCGCGTGCGTGATGTGGTGACGGGGCCGGATGGTTCGGTGTATGTCGTGCTGAACGATCCGGACAAAATCGTGCGACTGGCGCCGTCGGAGACGCAACCGTCCAAAGAGTGATCGGTTCACTCGGCTGGGAGAAATCCATGCTTAGCAACTCCATTCGCCTGATTCTGATTTCGATCACGCTGGTTCTTGCGCCCACGATGGTCCGGGCTGAGGTGCCCAATCGACCCGTAGAAGCGATGCGAGAGTCTGCGGGGACGATCGTTACGGGTTCGGTGGCGAGCATCCACGTCTCCAAGATCGGACGCAGCGAAACGCGGATCTACACCATTCGTGTGCACTCTGTGCAGAAGGGCGACGCCAAGCCCGAGGATCGCGTGCTGGTCTCGACGTGGCACACGACGCAGTTGCCGGGGGCGACGGGGTCCAACGGGCACCGCGGCACGCCAGCGCTCGGTGAGACGATCACGGTCTATGCCGGCTCGCAGCGGAGCGCGGCGGATTCTCGATCCGCCGTGCAGTCGGTGATCCTGCCGAACGGTTTCCAGCCCGCGGCCCCCATCTTCGCGACCCCGGAACTTCTCAATAGCTCGCCCAGCGTGCAACTGCTCGATGAGACCGCTGCGAAGGCGGCGGACGCCGAGGCGTGGCGCGAGTGTGAGACGATCGTGCGTGCCGCGATGAAGCTGGAAGCCAAGCCAGAGCGTTCGATGCTGCTCCTGCGATCTCTCGCCGCACAGAACAAGCTCACCGAGACGGTGCGTGAGGGCGAACTGGCCCTCGCCGGGATCACGGATGTTCGATCGAAGAGTTTTCAGGGGATCTGGTTTGCAACGTATCAGTCGGCGTTCGATCTTGGCGACACCCCGGCGATGATCCGCGTGCTTCAGTCCCGCGCCAAGGCCGAGGGCACTCCGAATGCGTGGATGGAAGTCGCCGACGCGCTTGAGCGGCTGCCCGATGATCCCGCAGTGAAGGCGGCAATCGCCGACGCGAAGAAGAAGTCCCGCCCGTGAGCCCATCGGGGCTGTCGGTTGCGCGCCCGCCGCATGCTCCGTAGAGTTGCATCTGATGGCCGCGATCGCCCCGGAATCCAAGCCAGTGACTCCCTCGACGGAAGCGTCGGCGACCTCGCGTCGTCCGATTCAGAAGCTGCCAACGCTGCTGGTGAATCAGATCGCCGCGGGCGAAGTGGTGGATCGTCCCGCGAGCGTTGTGAAGGAGATCGTGGAGAACGCGATCGATGCCGGCGCGACACGCGTGGCCATCGAGCTGGAACAGGGGGGGATCGAACTGATCCGCATCACCGACGACGGGTGCGGCATTCCGGAGGTCGAACTGCCGCTGGCGATCGCGCCGCACGCCACCAGCAAGGTCCACCATCCCGAGGATCTGGATCGCATCGCGACCATGGGCTTTCGCGGCGAGGCGCTCGCGAGCATTGCCAGTGTGTCACGCATGGCGATCCGGTCGCGCTCGCGCGAGCAAGTGGGTGCGTGCGTGATCGAGGTCGAGGGCGACACGGTCTCGCCCGTGCGGCCCGTCTCTGGCAGCATCGGCACCAGCGTGAGCGTGCGCAATCTGTTCTTCAACACGCCTGCGCGGCGGAAGTTCTTGCGCACGGTGCAGACCGAGCAGGGGCACTGCGTGGACGCGGCGTGCACGCTGGCGATCGCGCACCCGTTCATCGGGTTTCAGATCGTTTGCGACGGGCGCGTGGTGCTGGATGTTCCCGCGGGCCAGTCGCCGCGGGAGCGGGCGCTGAGCGTGCTGGGGCAGGAGCTGCGCGAGCAGATGCTCGAGGTCTCTGCCGACCGATTCGATGATGCACGAGGGCTGTCGCTGTGGGGCCTGATTGGCCTGCCGGCGATCGCGCGGGCGACGAACAAGTCGCAACACGTCTTTCTGAACGGCCGTCCGATCCGTGATCGAACGATCCAGCACGCGATCAAGGAGGCCTATCGCGGGCTGATCGAGCCGGGGCGCCACCCGACGTGCGCAATCATGATCGAGATGGACCCCGCCGCGGTCGATGTGAACGTGCACCCGGCCAAGACCGAGGTGCGATTCCGCGATCAGTCGATGGTGCACTCAACGGTGCTGCGTGCGGTGCGCGATGCGCTCCGGGCCGCCGATCTCACGCCCACGATGGCGCAGAGCATGCCCTGGCGCACCGGTGCGCCGGCGATGTTCGGCCCGACAGCGGATGGTGGACCGATGCCCGCCGATGGCGATGGGCCCGCGGCGGCTGGATCGATTCCCGCGGCTCGATTCGTGGATTTTTTCCGCAATCAGGTACCCGCCGCGGCTCAGGAGCGATTCAGCTATCAGTCTGTGCGCGAGGCGATTCAGCGCGTGGTGCCTGAGCTGGCCCAAGCCGGGGAAGACACAGGCGAGACGCCTGTGCCACCGATGCAAGATTCTGGTGGCGCAGGCGTCCCGCCTGTGTCTTCAGACTTGTCTCTCCCCCTTCCCGCACGCAGGAATCCGCTGCTGCAGGTGCACAACAGCTACATCGTGACCGAAGACGAGCATGGCCTGGTGATCGTCGATCAGCACGCGCTGCACGAGCGCGTGATGTTCGAGGCGCTGCTCGCCCGGGTCGTTGGCGATGGTCAGAGTGATCAGGGCAAGCCGCTGGAGAGCCAGCATCTGCTGACCCCCGCCGTGATCCAGGCGAGTGCCGCGGCGGTGGCACGCTTGGATGAGTTGGTGCCGCTCTTGGAACGCATCGGCATCGACGCTCGCCAACTCGGCCCGGATGCGATCGGTGTGCACGCGTTCAGCTCATTCCTCTTTGAGCGCGGCGTGGACCCGATCGAGTTCATGACCGACTTGCTGGAGCGATCCGAGGCCGAGGGCTTTGCGCCGGGATCAGAACAGGCGCTGCACGAGGTGCTGGACATGATGGCCTGCAAGGCGGCGGTGAAGGCGGGCGATCACATGAGCCCGACCGAGCTTGCCGACCTCTTGAAGCTGCGTGATCTGGTGGAACGCGGCGCGAGTTGCCCGCACGGAAGGCCGACGAGCATTCGGCTGACGATGAAAGAGCTCGAGAAGCGGTTCGGGAGAAGCTGACAATCTGGGCATTTGGTTCTAGAACCTTAGCCCAAGGGATAGCCCTAGTTCTCTCTCTCTCTCTCTCTCTCTCTCTCTCTCTCTCTCTTGACGGCGAGCACTCGTCTCGTTAATTTGAAGAGCGAAAGGATGAAAGCCATGATGACTCTTCTTGCTGCGTTGGTGATGTGCCTTGGAACAACAGTGCCTTCGGCGATGGATGGCGATGAAGTATGGGTCGGGGTGGATGTGAGTGACAGTGATGAACTCGGGAACCTGTGGAGTCTACCCGGTTACGAATGTCAGTTCATTTCAGGCGGATGTGCTCCCGGCACAGTGAAGATTGATCCTACGACCGGAAATGTTCAAGGGTGTACGGCTCGCGGTACGCCAGGGACGCCCGGCTTTTCATGTAAGGGTGAGTGCGTTCGATGCAGCGGGGGGGCAGTTGGCGGAAACATGTGTGTCAAGCGCGCAGGGTTCACATGCAGCGGGTCGGGAGGCTCGCTTAACTGCGGAAACTCAGTGATTCTGGACTGCGTGATCGGTGGACCAACCGCAGGGCCCAACGGATGTGGGTGTCCCGTGCCTACTGCTTATTCGATGGACAGTTGCAAGTTCACGCAGTGCCTGAATTGAGGATTGCACGATGAGTATCCTTCAGTTGGGCATCGTGTGGACACTCGCCACGTGTTTAAGCGTGCAAGCCACGCCCGAGTCTGATCCAGATTCCAGAACGGCAAGAGCTCTCGTTGGTGCACTTCGAGCTTATGACGCAACGATTCAATCACTGGAATGGCGAAGTGTAGCATTCCAACCAGGAGCAGAGCGTGGCGGTGGGTGGACGCCGACAGACTTTCTAGTCGGGGGCTTTGACGACATTGGTCGTTGGTACATGCAGAATCAGTTCAACATCTCGCCGGATCCGGGATCGCGGGATGTGTCGGACTTCTCACTAACATTTAGAGCGCATCGAGGCGACGCAGCTCGGATGCTCTATTTCGACATTTGCTTGCAAGACGGCAAGATCGCCGACCCGGCGCAGCCAGAGTTCTTGTACTCGGCCACGCCTCGCATCGCGATTGGCCGTCGAAGTGATCTTGAGCAAGGGCGAACGCTCGCCGAGTTGCTTGCTACTGGTGAGGGTTTGAGGTTGTGGTCTTCGCCGGATCATCCAGGCTTGCCCGGTGTTGAGGCGATGGCGACACACGGAGTTCATCGATTTCGAGTTCGGGCTGTGCTTGATCCAGAGCATGGTTACGCTCCGCGTGCGATCAGAACGTTTCGGCCCACTGAAAACACTCCGATGGAGACGATGGAGGTTGTTCGTTTCTCAAAGATCGAAGGCATCTGGTTGGCGAGCGTATCCTTGCACACATTTTATCTGTTTGTTGATGTATCTCCTGGATCAAAGAACGCCAAGTTCTTCGAGAATCACAAGCAGCGGCTTGAGGTGCTTCCGCGTCTTCTGGGGGTGAACATTCCGGATGATCTGCGAGCCGAGATCGCAGCAGTGATGCCCAGAATGATGGATCACGGACCGGTTCCAGGCGAGCCCAATGAAATCTACGCGCCCATGGGCGCGGGTATGACCAAGGGCGCATACACGCCGCTGCTGCTCTTTGTGACGCCGCGGAGCATCAACAAGCCGCTGGATCCGAACTGGCTGAACGGCCCGATGCGTCAGGATGCGATGGTGTATGACTTTACGCGCGATCGTCGCTGCACTATTGCGGAGGCGGCCGCGCCGCCGGAGATCGAGCGGGAGGTGTCGCCATGATGTTTGCTCTTGCGGTGATGATCGCCGTGTCATCTGTGATCGGCGATCCTCCGGTTGCGGCACAAGCGCCGGAGGCCGCGAAGCGGGTAGTGGCCGATGCGGCGGGATGCCTTCGCACTGGCGCGAGCGATCCGGAGAACATGGGTCGCGTGCCGACCGGATCGATGATCTCGCGTCGTCTGACCTTTGTGAATGAATCGATGCAGGACGCGCACGTGTCCGTACTCTCTCGGACGTGTGGATGTCTAAGCGCAAGCTTCTCGGCAGAGACTGTACCGCCGGGTGGGCAGACGGTGCTCACGCTCGCGGTGCAAGTCGCTCCGGTGTCGGCGGAGCAAGAGCAGGTGGTGCGCTTTGAGGTGCTCTGCGGTGCGGGTGAAGCCCAAAGGCGAACTCACGCCTCAGCGAGGATCCGCTATCAACCAACGGTCTCCATCACGACGATTCCCGAGCAGATCGTTGCCACCGGCGTCGTTGGAGAGCAGTTGAATCTGGATGTGTATCTCCGAGTGCTCTCGGCAGGGGATCGAGAAGCACTCCGAATCGAGAGTGCTCGCTGCGAGCATCAGGGCATCCGTTTCGACGGGATGTATCTGGTGAAAGACGCGCCATCGGTGCGGCTGGCTCGATTCGTGTGCGACGCGGTGCCAGGCGAGGTCGTTCGGTCAACACTTGAGCTGAAGAGCGCATCTTCGCGGGAAGCAGCTATACGCGTTCCGGTGCTGATCCGTCCGGTATTGCCCTTTCGATGCAGCCCCGGCGGTGTGATCCTATCGCGGGCGGAGCCAAGGCGAGAGGTGCTGGTCAGTCAGCGTAAGCCGAATGGTAAAGCACCACAGCCCTCATCATTCCATGTTGACGGATCAGCGGGCTTGCTTGTGGCCATTCACCCTTCGGATAATGGAGATGCGGAAGTCTCGCTGGAGTTGGAGCCCGCGTCTCCGCCATTTGGTCACGCAACCGTCAAGTTGCTCCTGCCTGATGGGAAGCTGGCTGCGCAGATTCCCGTAGCTTGGCTTGAATGAGAACATGGCCGGTTGCGAGTGATCTTGATCGCGATTCGTTTAGTCATCCGTGCGCCAGTGCTTCACGACGACGCCGTCTTTGATCTGGACATACGCCGAGCCGCCGGTGGAAGAGCGGGACGAGCCGCCGAAGACGAAGAGCAGTGAGCCGCTGGAGCTCTTGGTCTTCGTGTAGGAGTACTTCCAGAGTTCGCTGCCGTCTTCGAGCGTGGTTTTGCTGGTGGGTTCGCCCATGGTGCCCTTGACCCATTGGACGGTGGTGACGCCGGGTTGAACCTCGTTGAAGGTGCGTGTGCTGACGTACTTGCCGGAGAAATCCTCGTTGGAATGTGAGGAGATCAGGCAGCCCGCGAGCGCGAGCGAAGTGCCGATCAAGCCGAGCGTGATGAGGACACGAGCGGAACGTGCGAGCATGGAAATCTCCCCGATCGAGCATGCCGATGAACGTGGATGAACCGCCGGGGAGATTGTACCGGAAACTCGATTTGAGGTCGCTGGCGATCGAGCGAAAGTGAGCGGAATCAGCCCGAACTGGCGGCTAACCGCATCATGGCCCGCACGCGATCGCGGCGATGCGTCTCGCTCATCAGGTCGGGGCGTGGGATGCTCGGGGCGGGCATGGATTTGACATTGCCGCGGGGCTCGCGAGCGCTCGTGGGCGACATTCCCGGTGATTGCGAGCCCTCGGCAAGTTCGGGTGCCATTGTGCTGGAGGTGTGGGTGACGCTGAGGTCAGCGCGGGCGTCGACGCGTGTGTTCGGGCGATCGGCCGCGTCTTGGTCCGGGCGTGTGAGCGTGAAGCGGGTCGCAGTGGTCGTGTCGGGCGCGGGTGGGGTGTTCCATGCGGCACCGGGCGCGGGCTTCGGGAGTGCGCCGATGTAGAAAATCGTTCCGGGCGGAATGAGCGCGGCGGGGCCGCGCTTCGTGGAGACGTAGTCCGAACGCGGAAAGACGGCGGTGAGGCCGCCGGAGATTCGGGCGTAGAGCTCTTCGCCTGCGGCGGCACCGGGCACCTGAACGCCGGTGGTCGAGCCGGGAACGCGATAGACGCGATCGAACGAGAGCGGCACACGCAGATCGATCGGCACGCGGCGGGCGCTCGTCGCAAGCGGGCCGCGGTCGGCACGCCCGGCATCGATCATCTGCCAACCCTCGGGTGCTCGCTGGGCATAGGCCGAGCTTGCAGCAACGATCAGGCCGAGCACGGCGATGCACGATCGCAGCGCGGGCGCTACGAGCATCGGTCGGCGATGGGAAGTGTGGCGAGTGAGCGTCATGGGCAGTGTGTTATCGACCGAATGACCTGGCATCATCGCCCGCGGAGCAGAATCCTGAAGTTCATGCTGAGACCCGCGCCGGGGGCGAGTTCTTCGAGCTGGGTGCCGCGGGCAGTCCATTTGTAGACGCTGTTTCGTGTCGAATCGTCGACATCCGGTGAGCCGCTGGACTCGAGGACTTCGATATTCGTGACCGTGCCGGAGCGATCAAAGGTGACCTTGAGCAGGGGCGAGCGGAAGGCCCGGGTTGATCGGCTGAACAAGCTCAGCTCGATGCGGCGGGTGAAGACCTCAAGACCCTCGCCGGCCCAGGGCATCCCGGGGCGCACTTCAGGTTCGGGGTCGATCGCCGATGCATCCGATTCACGTTCGCTTTGTTGTCCGGGCGAAGACCCGCCCGAGCCAGCCGGGCCAGCCACGCCAAGGGGCGACGCCGGCGCGGGGCTCATGGGGGACGTCGGCAGGAACGGACCGGCATCGCTCGGCACGCGCGGCGCTGTCTGTGGTGCGGGGCGGGCCTCGGCGGGCGCGGTGCGTTTCATCGCCACCACGGTCTGTTTCAGAGCCGGATCGCCGGTCGGCGCACCGGTCTCGACTCCGGACGTCGGTATGGCAAAGACGGCATCCCAATCACCGGGTTCGGGTGGCGCGGTGTCGGGGGTGATGCGATCCAGCGTCGAGGGGGTGTCCGTGGATTGTGGAGCGGGCACCCCGAGGCGAGCGATCTGATCGCCAACAGCGTCGGGGTCGCCGTCAGTGACGCCGACCTGATCAATGGTGTCGGTCGCGGTTGGCGGGTTTGCTGAAGCCGAGCCATCGCGGGCCGCATCGGCCTTACCCGGGCGATTGATCGTGGCGACCGGGGGAGTGCTGGGGCCATCGGGAAGTTCTGGCGTTTTGGTTGGGGATTGCCGCGCGATAGAGGGTCGATCGGGCGTGAGCTTCGGTGCTTCCAACGGAAGCTCGGCGGCATCCCTTGGTTCCGCTGCACTGTCGCCGGGGCGGGCCATGGGCACGCCGGGCGCACCTGGATTCAGCGAAAGCTCCGGCTGATCAACCGAAGAGGGCAAGCCGGAGTGCGGCGTCTTGACGACATCGCCCAGCCAGTTGTCGGTCTTGTGCGGGCTCTTGGCAAGACCCAGCCGAAGCTCGGGCGGAGGAGTGGAGGCGGGCGGCTGTTTGGGGGCGATGGCCACCAGAACAGGCGTGGAAGGCGATTCGGGTGTGGACTCGCTGCGAGCTTGGTCCGGGTTTTGCTGTGATTCGGGCGGGTCGGTCCAGACCAAGAGGCCCGGGTCGGCGGGGTCGCCCGCACGACCGCTGAGTGTGGGCGATCCGTCCGCCGACATTCCGATGCCCATCGTGCCGGCGACGATCCCAACCCCCGAGTGCAGCACGGCACTGGCGAGCAGCGCGACGCCCACCATGCGTGTGTGGTGGTTTGGGAGGTGGGAATGTTCGGAAGCACCCCGAGTCATGTGCGGAAGGATATTCAGCGTGCGGGGCGGGCGTAGGTTCGTCCGGCCCAGCGGGTGGGCACGCCGCGGACGAGATCGCTGGCGGCGGATCGCAGGATCTTGCCCACCAGCCAGGCACCGACGGGATACGCCCAAACCGCACGAATCGGCGTGCCGCCCAGGCGATAGGACCATGCGAGAACGGTCAACATACTGGCGAGAGCGAGGCCGCCGGTGATGGCGGTGGCGATTGCGAGCGGATCGCCTGGGCCGATGGACAGGTGAATGGAAAGCCCGGCCATGAGCGCACCGATCGCCATGAGCGGGAGCAGGCAGCCAAGCAGACGCACGCGGAATGCCTGGGTGCGAAGTCGGCTGACTTTGCAGTTGGCCGACTCGGTGTAGATGCGTTTCCAACCGCGCGTGAACTCTGACCACGAGGCGTACATGCGGCAGCGGAGCATCCCTGCCGAGAGCAGGACGTTGGCCGTGATCGCGTGTTTCTGGCAGAGTCGCGAGAGGGCGATGTCCTCGAGGATCTCATCGCGCACGGCGGGGTGGCCGCCCACGGCGTTGTACGCGCTGCGGGAGAAAAGCATGAACTGGCCATTGGCGAAGGCCCGGCGATTGGTGCTTGCGCTGGCACGTTCGAGTGGGTACTGACGCATCAGCTCGATGCCGGCGACTGGCTGAACAACGCGCTCGAACCACTGCTGGGTGGTGAGCGTGCTCATGATGCTGAGGAAGCCGAGCGAGCGGGAACGGGCGAGTGCCACGGCGGCGCGGACGCAGCCGGGATCCAGCCGTGTGTCGGCGTCGGCGAAGATGAGATATTCAGCGGTCGCCGCGGCGTTGGAACCCGTGACGCCGCGATGAATGGCGTTGACCTTTCCGGCCCATCCCTCTGGGCAATGGTCATTCAGCACGATCTCAAAGCGGGCGTCTTGACCGATGGTCTGGTGGAGGAGTGCTTCGGTGTCATCGGTGCAGCGATCGAGCGCGAAGACGACGCGGAGGTTCGGATAGTCCTGGGCCGCAAGCGATTGTGCGAGGTCGACGATCACATCCCGCTCGTTGTGGGCGGGGATCACCATGCAGACCAGTGGGGGGAGGGGGGGGGATGGCTGGGCTGAGGAAGAAGCCAGGGCCAGGGCTTCGGGCAAGTTCAGCCCGTCGCGGAGCGTGGGCAAGTTGCGGACGGTGCGGGCGATGTGCCACCCGACAACGGACCAGTAGACCAGGAGCCCGACGGAGCCCATGAGCAGCGTGATGCAGAGCAAGAGCAGGGCGATGGGCATGCAGAGTTGCGGATCATCGCGCGACGAGCCAAACGCCCGTGCCACCTACCATTCCCCGATGAACAGCACAGAGCATACCGGTGTGGCCAAGCCCGCGTCTGAAACGTCGGCAACGAAGTCGGGCGGGTGTTGTGGGGGGGGCGGATGTGGTGGTGGGGCCAAGAAGGCCGCCGAGCAGAAGCCGGGGCATGAGCACGCCCATGGCGGCGGGTGCTGCGGTGGTGGTGGAGGGGGGGGTGGGGGCGGGGCTGGTGCTGGTGAGCATCATCATGCCGATGCTCAGGTGCAGGCCATCTATGTGTTCAGTCGCAAGCAGATCCGCGAGCTGGATCGGCGGGCGGCGGAGGACTATGCGATGCCGACGCTGCTGTTGATGGAAAACGCGGCCCGCGGCGTGGCGGGGATCATCCTGGAGGGGCTGCAGGGGGTCGAGGCGGCCCATGTGCTGATCGTCTGCGGGCCGGGGAACAACGGCGGCGACGGGCTCGCGCTCGCTCGGCATCTGCACAACCACGATCTGCGTGTGACGGTGCTGCTTGCGGCCCCGATGGGCAAGTATGTCGGCGATGCACGCGTGAACCTGACGATCGCGCAGCGGATGGGGCTGCGGATTGTGGATGGTGCAGAGCGGCCGGCGGCGCGGTTCGCCGAGGTCGTGAGCGAGAAAGAGCCGCCGCACGTGGTGGTGGATGCGCTGTTTGGCACCGGGCTGGATCGTGCGTCGGTGGGGTCGATGTCGGAACTGATCGGCGAGATGAACGGGTACAAGAGTCACGGCGCGCCGCTGATCGCGATCGACGTTCCCAGCGGGTTGGACGCCGACAGCGGGCTGCCGATGGGCGAAGACGGGGATGGCGGGGTGGTGATTGCGGATTTGACGATCGCGCTGGCGGGCGTGAAGGCGGGGTTCATGGCTCCGGGGGCGCGGGCGTATGTCGGCGAACTGGCGGTGATTGACATCGGGGCGCCGAAGGAACTGGTCGCCGCACTCGGGCACCGGCTGCATGGTGGGGGCGGCGGGGGTGGTGGTGGAGGCGGATGCTGCGGCGGGTGAATGGCCGATAGAAGTAGGGCGGCGAGCCCCAAACTCGCAAACAGTGCCCCGGCGACGTTCGTATTGGCTTGGGATGGGCAACCGCGCTTGACGCCTGCCCGAGCGTGGTGCAGACTCAGGCCGGAGACGCTGGTACGGAGTTCAAGGCGATGAATCTGGTCCGCATGGAACTCTCACGCATTCTGATCCGCGAGCTCAATGATTATCAGATCATCGAGCTGCGCGAGGTTGCGCCCATCGAAGATGGCGACGCAAAGGAGACGCAGTATGGCCAGGTGGAAAACGGGCGCGCGTTCCCGATCGTGATCGGGCTGCCCGAGGCCCAGGCGATCGAGCGTCGGCTCAAGGGCATCGTCATCAAGCGGCCGCAGACGCACGATCTGCTCACGAGCGTGATCCAGCAGCTTGGCGCCAAGCTGGAGTCCATCGTGATCAACGATCTCCAGGATCACACCTTCTTCGCGCAGCTTGTGATGACCACCTCCGACGGCAAGGTGATCAAGATCGATTCGCGCCCGAGCGACGCCATCGCCATCGGGATCGCCTCGAGCGTCCCGATCTTCGTGGCGGAGAAAGTGCTTGAGGCGGCGGAGAAGGACGAAGGGTGATGAGGGGCACCGGGACAGCGTCACGGAAGGCCGGCACGGAACAACCGTGTGATCCGGGGTGCGTATCGTCGTGCGATGTCGAACTCCACGATCGCGGGGGCGTTTGCCGCGGGGCCGGTGGCCAAGTGGCTTGCGCTGCCGCATGACAACCCCGACTTTGCGATCTCGCCGGACGATCTCGCGCTCGCGATCGAGCGGCTGAGGGCGACGCCGATGGCTCCGCCTCGCCCGGTGCTGGTGCTCGCCGGGTATCGGGCGTGGCAGATCATGGTGGCGCACACGGCTCGGCGGTTGCACGATCTGGTCGGCGGACCGGGCGACATGTTTGCGCCGCTGGCCTATCCCCACTGCGGCGACATCGAGCGGATCGCTCGGCTGGTGGTGCGCCATGTCGAAAAGATCTGGCCCAATCGCGAGCCGCACCGGACGACGGAGATCGACGTCGTCGGAGTCAGCATGGGCGGGCTGGTTGCTCGGCTGGCGGCGCAGTTGCCTTTGGAAGATGGCCAGAAGCGGTTGCGGATCAATCGGCTCTTTACGCTGGGCACGCCGCATAATGGGGCGATACTGGCGGGGAAGATCGCGCTCGATCGAGCGGCGAAGGACATGAAGCCCGGGTCGCCGTTTCTGGATCGGCTGAACTCGACGCTGCAGACGGCGAAGTATGAGCTCGTCTGCTATGCGCGGCTGAACGATCGATGGGTGGGCGCCACGCGATGCGCGCCGCCGGGACGCGATCCGTATTGGGTCAGCGGTACCCGCGTCTTCAGCCATGTCACGATCACATCTGATGAGCGGCTGCTGGCCGACATCGCGCTGCGGATTCGCGGCGAGACGCCGATCGCGCGCAAGGCAAGTCGCCCGCCGATGGATTGATCGCGTTCGGCGAGCCGGGAGAGCGTGGAACTACTCCTTGGCCTTGCGTCGCTTGGCCTTCTGCACTTCTTTCTCGAGCGCTTCGCGGATGGTCTTGCGCATCGATTCGATCTGGCGACGCTCCGCCGGGTTGCTGGGCAGTTGCACGGTGATCGCGTCGAGCCACTCGACGCCGGCTTCGCGATAGCCAAGCTCGGCGAGGCCTTCTTCGAGCCCGGCCATGTGCGCGCCGCCGTAGATGATGCCGATGGTCTTCTTGCCGGACTCCTTCTCGATGACGTTCCGAAGATCATCAAGGACCACGGCGTTGCGATCGTGCAGGATGACCTCCATGGTTTTTTCCATGCCCGGCACGGCGGTCATGAGCTGGTCGGCCTGATCGAGGACTTCGAGCATCATGAGCTTGCCCATGGTCTGCATGCCCGGCATCATGCGCACAAAGCCGAGCATGAGCTTCAAGATGCTGGCCTGCATCGACGAGCCGTCGAGCATCTTGAAGAGCTGGTCGGGATCCTCGCCGGTGGTGCTGAGGCGTTCCTGCACCTGGTCGATTGAGAGATCGCTGTTGCGCCAGTTGGGGCCATCGTGGGTCATGACATCGAGCTGAAACACCAGACCCAGAGCGGAGGCGAGGTCGCTCTGGATGCCCTTCTCCTTCGGATCGGGGAGGTCTTTGGGACGGATGGGTTTCTGCTCGCTGAGCTTGATGTCGGCCGCGGGGCCTTCGCCGCCGGGCTCGCCGTCGGCGCCCAAGCTGATCACTTCGAGCTTGCCCCAGGGCTTGGGTGCTGGCTTCCTGGTTGCGGCGGGCTCATCAGCGGCGGGCTCTTTGGTTGGCGCGGGCTTGGCTTCGTAGACGAAGCTGTGGCCCCATGCGTCGGTCCCGATCATGTCGAAGTAGGTTCTGTACTTGCCGTCGAGCCCGGCTTGCAGCTCGGCCATGGTGGCGGGAAGCTCACCGGTTTTCCGCTCGTGCACGCGCGCCGCGGTCGCGAGCATGCGAAGACGCATCTTGGTGCTCTTGATCTTCGCATCGTCGGATTCGCCATCCTTGAGGGCGTGTTCCGGGCGGCCCGTGCCCGGGGGCTTCACGCCCTCAAACAGCACGACGTCTTTGGCGTCGAGCAGCGCCTGGAGCTGGTCGTAAAAGGGCTTGTCGCCGACGTGAACCGCAGCGCACATGGTGACCGTGGGCCCGGGCTGCCCGACGCGTTCGAAACGGCGCACGGCCATCTGGAGAATGACCTTGCCCGCGTCGGCATCATCGACGCGCCGAAAGTAACGGTCGTCGCGGTCTTTCTCGATTGCGCCGATCGGTGCCGCGGCGGGAGGTGGGGCATCGGCCTTCTGGCCGAATGCCGTCGGTACGCCGATCGCGAGCCCGCAGGCCAGCAGAAGGCCAAGTCCCCGACGCGACACGTGATTCGCCATGACTGATTTCCTTTGCTGACCGCCGACCCGGCAGGGTGATACCGCTTTGGATTGTTCGCGTGTCAAGATGCTGGCGTCGATCGATGAAGCACGGCGTCGAAAAGTCGGTCTTTAATCAGCGCTAGTCGTTTCGGAATGCCACTCTTGCCCAGCGAGTATCGAGAACCTGCTCGACTGTCAAGGAGATTTGAGTTCTGGGGCCGGGGCCACGCGTCTGGGGAACGGCGAACGTGGAACCCACTGTTGCACCCGGCGCAAACAGCAAGCCCTCAACGTTCCGGCCTTTGCCTTCCCAGTGGGGAAAGAAGACAACGAATGCGCCGGTTGCCGTGGTGCCCACGACGGCTTCTCGCACGCCACTTGGGTGCCAAAGACCTCTGCCTTGAAGCACTATGACACCGGACTGATCCGGTCCGATACGACCGGAGATCATGTCTGCGACAACTCGTTCATACCACCAGCGGTTCGAGACAAAGCCCAACCACCCAGAGCTTGGATTCCGCGCCACCATCGCCAAGACAAGTGCGATCATGGCGACCGCAATCACCGTGAGGATGCGAACACGCCAACTACGCGACGAACCTTGATGTTTGGCCGGCCGCGTACTCATCGAAAGACTCTCTACGCCGGTTCCTGCTGCGTCAGGCAGTGAATCGCCCCGAGTCCCCAGATCAGCTCGAAGCAATCCACGCCGATCACGCGGTGCTTCGGCAGATGTTCTTGCAGGGTCGCCAGGGCGAGCTTGTCGTTGCGTTTGTCGCGGAACGTCGGCACGAGGCATGCCCCGTTGACGAACAGAAAGTTCAGATACGTCGCGGGCAGCCGCTGGCCGTCGTAGGCGATTGGCCGGGGCATGGGCAGCGTGACGATGCGGAACGGCTCGCCGTCCTGGTCCTTGAGCGTACCCGCGGCGAAGAGGTTCTCGCGCAAGAGCTCAAAGTTGTCGTCCTTCGGGTCATCTTCCACCGCCACGGCGATGGTTTTGGGGTCGAGGAATCGGGCGAGGTCGTCGATGTGTCCATCGGTGTCGTCGCCGACGATGCCCTCGCCAAGCCAGCAGACGTGCGACTGGCCGTAGTAGTCCATCAGTGCGGTTTCGATCTCGCGTTTGGACAATCCGGGGTTGCGATTGTTGTTCAGCAGGCACGACGTGGTCGTCAGCACCGTGCCTCGGCCGTTGAACTCCACGGCTCCGCCTTCCATCACGATGAGTTTGCCGCGGGCTGTCTTGGTGGGTGCCGCCACACCGCCGCCGCGGGCGTGCGTGGGATAGAAGATCGGCATCCGATACTCCTCGGCGATGCGTGTCGGCACCGCGTCATCGGCATCAAACGGCGGATACTTGCCGCCCCATGCGTTGAAGCCCCAATCGACGATGGCTTTGCGAGGCAGCTTCCCCGATCCGCGAGCGGTGCTGTTCAGGACCACAAACGCCGGGCCGTGGTCGCGGCACCAGCTTTCGTTGGTTTTCACGTAGTGAAACTGCACGCGCGAGCGTCGATCCGGCTTCTCCGCGGCGTCTTCCTGACAGTCGGGCACGCGCGGCAGGCATTTCTTCGGCACGCCGCCTTCGATGAGTTGCTCGGTGACGATCCGCTGCCAGTTGGCGTTGGGAACGTTGATGCAGACAATCTGCCGCGGCACGATCTCGCGGATGATCGCGGCGATGTTCGCAGGGATCGTGTGGTACTTCGCGGGAAAACTGATTCCTTCAGGCCGCGGCCAACTGAACCACGTCGCCCGCTGACGAGCCCACTCGGGGGGGAAGGTGTAGCCGAGCTGCTTTGGGGTCTTTTTCATGACGCGGTGGGGGGGTGACGCGGTGGGCATGGTGTCCTGTTCGGCTGTATTGGCCTTGATGCCTCGGTGCCTCGATGCCTTCACGCGAGAAACCGCTTCGTCAACTCCCCATACGCATCGATCCGCCGATCCCGCAAGAATGGCCAGTGGGTGCGAGCGAACTCGACGCGGCCGAGATCGCAGTCCTGCACGATCACCTCTTCGCGATTGGTCGTGGCTCGCTGAATCACCTGTCCATTGGGCTTGGCGATGAAGCTCTGGCCCCAGAACTCGATGCCATCGGCGCTCACGGGCTTGCCGTCGGCACCCTTGATGAACTCGTGCCCGATGCGGTTTGGGGCGACGACGTAGCACCCGTTGGCGATGGCGTGCGAGCGCTGCATCGTTTCCCAACTGTCGTGCTGGGCATCACCAAACTCGGCTTTTTCGCCGGGGTGCCAGCCGATGGCCGTGGGATAGAACAGGATCTCGGCCCCGCTCATCGCGGTGAGGCGGGCGCCTTCTGGGAACCACTGATCCCAGCAGATGAGCACGCCGATCTTGCCATAGCGCGTGGACCACGTTCGAAAGCCCATGTCGCCGGGAGTGAAGTAGAACTTCTCGTAGTACAGCGGATCGTCGGGGATGTGCATCTTGCGATAGATGCCCATGAGCGAACCGTCGGCGTCGATCACGGCCGCGGTGTTGTGGTACAGCCCGGTCGTGCGCTTCTCGAATAAGCTCGCGACGATGACCATCGCGTGCTTCTTGGCGATCTTCGAGAGTGCATCGGTGCTCGGCCCGGGGATCGACTCGGCGAGCGAGAAGAACCGATGGTCTTCCACCTGGCAGAAGTACTGCGAGGTGAACAGTTCCTGCGTGCAAAAGATCCGCGTGCCGCGCTTGCCGGCCTCGTCGGCGAGCGCCACCTGCTTGGCGCGATTGGCCTTGGGGTCTTCGACGCAGGCAAACTGCGAGAGTCCGACCCGCACCACCTCGCCCAGCGGCTTGTCGATCGCGCCCGACGCCGAGCTTGCTTTGCTGTTCCCACGCTTGGCCACGTCAACTCCTTTGCGGCCGATCGCCGCGCACGGGACCATTGTTGCCACGCTCGCGCGATCGCGCGACCGTCGGACCGCAAATTATCCGATTCACCCCTGAGCTTCCGCCCTCGCCCGATTCACATCGCGAGGCCAGGCCATCATGCTGATTCCAAGTGCAATCCGTGCACTGCGGCAATGTGCGGTACGCACAAGAATGAGATCTGTGTTCAGCCCGAAGGGCTGGTCGTCCGTAGCCGGGCGTGGAGCGCAGCGACACGCCCGGAAGAGGACGCTTCAGCCGCTGCGGAGTTGCGATCAAATGCACTCTGAAGGAGTGCTCGCCGTCTTGTGCGGCGTGCGTGCAACGAGCACGCCTTCGGCGTGCAATCACAGATGATCTCACTGTCACGTGGCACGCTTTCCGGGGGTGGCTCGCAAAGCCTCGCTCACCCCCGGCTACTGACCACCAGCCCTTCGGGCTGAAGACCAAGTTCAGCCAGAACCAGATGGAAATCACTGTGGATTTCCTGCCTGGACTCCAACTGGGATCTGTATCACTTCCAGTTCTCGACCTTCGGCCGCAGCGCATCCCACAACTGCTCCAGCAGTTCCTTCGTGCCCGCTTTGGACACGGCGCTCATCACCAGGAGCGGCTCCTTGGCGCCCATCTTGAGCGCCTTGCGGAACTTCTGCGTGGCCTTCTTTGTCTCATCCGCGTCGAGCAGGTCGGACTTGTTCAGCACCACCAGCTCACGCTTCTCGGCCAGCAGGGTGGAGTACTGGGCCAGCTCCGCCCGGATCATCGTGTAGTTCTCGGCTGGGTCCGAACCATCCAGCGGCGCGATGTCCACAAGATGGACAAGCATGCGCGTGCGTTCGATGTGCCGAAGGAACTCATGCCCAAGCCCCGCGCCCTGCGACGCGCCCTCGATCAATCCCGGAATATCCGCAAAGACCAGGCGACGCTTGCCATCGAGTGCGGCGATTCCAAGCTGCGGGATCAGCGTGGTGAACGGATAGTTCGCGATCTTCGGCCGAGCGTCGGTGATCACGCTTAGCAGGGTGCTCTTGCCCGCATTGGGCAGCCCCACGATGCCCACGTCGGCGATGAGCTTGAGTTCCAGGTGAATCACCCGCTGCTCGCCGCTCTCTCCGGGTTCGGCGTTCTTGGGGGCTTGGTTGGAAGCGCTCTTGAACGCCTCGTTGCCCTTGCCGCCGTTGCCGCCTTTGGCGACGACGAACCGCGCCCCTGGCTCGGCCAGATCGACGATCAGCTCACGCGAGGATCGATCCGTCACCAGCGTTCCCGGCGGCACACGGATGATCAAGTCCGGGGCGGCGTGCCCGTACTGCTGCTTGCCTCGCCCCGGCTCACCATTGTGCGCGGCCCACAGGGGCTTGCCCTTGAAATCAAAGAGCGTGTTGATGTTCTCGTCGGCGACAAAGACGACGTCGCCGCCCTTGCCCCCTTGACCGCCGTCGGGACCGCCCTTGGGGACGTACTTCTCGCGCCGGAAGGAGACGCATCCGTTTCCGCCATCACCCCCGCGCACCGTGATATCCGCTTCGTCGACGAACATTGTCGGAGAGGGTAGGGGAGGCGGAGTGGGAAAACGAAAAGCGAACATCGAAAAGCGAAAAGAACGCCGCGTCACACATGACGCCGCGTTCGATGTTTACCCCATTTGCGGTCTTTGTTTTCTGCTGTTCGCTTCGACTTACGCCGCCGCTCTGTACCGACCGGTGGCAAACTGGCGAAGCAGCCGATCGCGATCGCCCGCCCGTGCGAAGTGCGTGAAGACCGCGGCCATCTTGTACGGCCCGGGTGCGTCCTCATCTTCCAGCCAGACCACGTTGGCGAACACGAAGACGCTTCGGCCAGGGCCGATGTCGCGCACGTCCAGATTCGGCAGCGTGATCTGCAACGCCACCTTGGTGCCCGGCGGCACCGCTCGCTCGGCTTCGAATCGCAGCCCGCCCTCAGAGAGGTCGTACGCGTGTCCCTCGTTCTCGAACACCTCGCTGTCCAGCAGTCGCACCGCCACCGGCGTGTACATCGGCTCAAGCTGGAACCGGGCGAATCGACGACGATCGGATGCGTTCTGGGCCACGGCGGGTCTCCGTTGGGCTGGGGGGTCGCGTGCTCAACACACACGACCGAGTGCATGTCGATATCGACCCGGAAACCCGTGGGATTCACACGTTCACGCTTTTCTCGGAGACCTGCCAGCGCAACTCCTGCCGAGTCGGGCACTTGTCCACCCGATTGCGGTCATGCGCCAGCATGCTTTGACCGAGTTCACTCGGGGTCGCCGGGGGCCTTGAAGACCATGCGTCGATGGGGCACGCCGGCCTCGGTAAAGACGTCGGAGTCATATTCCCAGCCGAGCGATTCGTAGAAGCCATACGCCGTGTCGCGTGCGTGGCAGAACAAAGACCTCAGCCCGATCTCGCCGAACGCGCGACGTTCAACCGCGACCACGAGTTTGGTGCCGATGCCCTCGCCCTGGCGCTGGCGATCCACGGCCATCTGCATGAGCTTGCCCGACCCCGCCGCCGGACCTGATGGACTTTGATTCGGCAACAGCAGCGCGGTGCCCACGACGCGCGGCCCGTTGGGATGGTCAAAGACCGCCACAAAGTGCTCGAACCGCTCTTCTACGCCCGGAAACATGGCCTTGAACTTGGCAAGGTCCAGCCCGATGGGCTTGAGCAGCTCTGACTCGCGCACGGCTACCGACTGTGCGTACAGCGGGTCGTCCATGGTGATGCGCCGGACCGAGATCATGGGAAGGCGAGCATATCGGCATCCGGGCACGCTGTCTGGCGTTGTGGTGCCGATGAGCCGCGGAGATCTGCCGCTTCCCCGCCCCCAACGGCTCGATGCGCCGATACCTTTCCCGGTGCCCACGCCCGATCCCCATGCCCTGCTATGCGAACGCTGCGGCTATGTCATCGACGGGCTGGATGATGGCCCGCCTGCACCGGCCTGCCCCGAGTGTGGCCTTGCCCTCGCCGAAAGCTCAGGTGCCAAGCGCCCCGGCAGTCCGTGGCAACGCCAGCCCGACTATGTGGGTTGGCTGCGGACGATGCGCGACATTCATCTGCGGCCGACAAAGATGTTCCGCGCCCTGCGCGTGGCGCCAGAGACCGATACGCGACTGCAGATCGTGAACCAGTTGCTCATGCCCGCGCTGGTAGTTCCCGGATTCTGGTTCGTGATGAGCCGCGGCAGCATGGCTGCGTCACCGATGGAGGTTCTTCTGTTTGCCGTGGTGTTCGCGTCCATGACAGCGCCGGTGACGCTGCTGCTCGGGTGGATCGAGAAGCGCGGCGTGATCTTCTTCGCCGCCAAACGTGGCTGGCGGATTCCCGAACCGCTCGCGCGATCGATCATCAACCACTGCACCCTGACCTGGTTCTGGGCGTGGTACGGGCTCGTGCTCGGGGTGCTGATCGGCCCGGTGCTGGATCGGCAACTCTCCCGGGTCGCGACCAACACGTTGATTGATGCGATGTTGCCTGTTGCGCCGCCGCTGCTGGGGTTCATCGCGGGCATGCTGGTGTTTGAGACGCTGGTGTATGTTGCGGTGCGTCAATGCCGATTTGCGAATGTCCCCGATGAGAAGGGGCCCAGCATCACACCCCTGCAGCACACGCCCTAACATCGCCCCGTTCTCGTCCACTCACCCAACGGATCCGCCGCCAGAGCAAGCCGCTCGCGTCGGACCCGACCCGAACGGAGTCGTGTCGTGTCCGCCCCGGAATCGTCTACGAATCGAGCCGAAGTGCTCGACGGGACGACATCAACAACTTCGCAGCCAGCGACGGTGACATCAGATGCACCCGGCGTGATTCCTGCTGAGCCGGAGCTGTCGCGCTGGGGCGTGCTTCGGCACAAGCACTATCGCAACGTGCTGTCGGCCCAGTTCGTCTCCAACACCGGTGCGTGGATGGAGATGTTCGCGATCCAGATGTTCATCGCGGAGATCTCCGGGCGATTGGACGATCAGGGCATTTTGGGCGCGTGCCAGCAGGTGCCGATCTTTCTGCTGGGCATTCTGG
The DNA here is from genome assembly GCA_019750095.1 of Phycisphaerales bacterium. Lineage (GTDB taxonomy): Bacteria > Planctomycetota > Phycisphaerae > Phycisphaerales > UBA1924 > UBA4658. The sequence continues at coordinate 27,057 of JAIEOW010000037.1, read as the reverse complement.
GCGGGGTGATCGCCGATCGTGTCAACCAGCGCACGCTGCTGGTCATCACGCAGTTCTTCGCGGGATTGGTCGCGGTGGCCGTGGCCGTGGTGGCGATGATGCAGTTTCAGAACCCCCGCACGCCGATTCACCTGCTGTGGGCACTCGGCGCTTTGCACGGGTGTGTGATGGCCTTTAACTTTCCCGCATGGCAGGTGCTCACGCCGCGGCTGATCCCCCGCGCCGAGCTCACCGCCGCCATCACGCTTAATGGCATCCAGTTCAACATGGCCCGTGTCCTCGGCCCCGTGGGCGCGGGGTATCTGCTCGCGGTGCTCGGCACCAAGGGCACGCCCATCGTGCTCTGGTTCAACGCCGTCACCTTCCTGCTCATGGCTGGCATCGTCATGACCACGCCCGACGCGCCAGTCAAAGACCCGCCACGCGCCGAACTGCGCAAGCAGATCGGCGAGGCCTTCAGTTTCCTCATCTCCAATCGCGGCCCGAGGGCGGTGCTGTTTGCTCAGGTCATGCTCAGCCTGCTCGCAGCCCCGCTGGTGCGGCTGCTGGCCAACTTTGTCATCGACGTGTACGAGCTTGCCAAAGAACCCGCCAAGGCTGTGGGCGGCAATCTGCTGGCCATTCAGGGCCTTGGTGCGGTCGCCGGTGGGCTTGCGCTCAAGCTGATCCCCAAGTGGTACCCCAAGCACCACTTCATTCCGCTCGCCGTCTTCGGGCTTGGACTGACCATCACGCTCTTCGGGCTGACCGATCGCACGCTGCTGGGCTACTTTGCCATGGGGGTCTGCGGCTGGTTCTGGATCTGGGCGTTCAATCAGTCCTGGGCCGCGCTCCAGGTGCTGGTGCCCGACAAGATTCGCGGACGTGCCATGAGCATCGCTACGGTGCTGGCATTCGGCGCGACCGCCGTGGGCGTGTACATCGCCGGCGAGACCGGAGCCACACTGCGGGACAAGAATCTGCTCTCGGCCCAGGAAGCCACGCGACTGAGCGTGCTGATGCTCAGCGTTCCGCTCACGCTCGCCGGCATCGTGATGATGATCTGGCGCGTGCCCGAGGTGGACAACATGCCGCGCAAACGCGGGAATAGCCGCAAGAGCCGGAGTCTGGTTGAGGCGATCACCGCCAGCGATCATCGCCCGAATCGGAAGGACTCGGATTCGACCGAGCCCGGCCCGCAGCCCATCTGACGGTCACGCCGCCGCCGATTCCGCCGGTGTCGACCCAGCCGCATCGGAGTGGGCATTCGGAGAAGTCGCTACGAGGTCCGTCAGACTCGTGACCTTCTTGCGGATGACTTGCTCATCGGCTCTCTCTCGGGCCAGCCGGGCGAGGTCTTCGCTGTGCAGCGCGAGCTGCGACCACCAGTCCTTGGGGACGTCCGCCGGGCTTGCCGACGGCGTTGGTGCCGCGTTTGCGGCCGTTTCGCCCAGGAGCATCTCCGGATCGATCTCGAACTCCAGCTTCACGCCCACGGTGTGGACATTTCCGGACACATGAGAACATGTCGTGACATCACCCTTGACCGAGAACGGCTGGTGATCGTAAGTCTGGCCCGTGAATGTGCACTTTGTCCCGGGATAAAGGTAAGCCCGATGAAAAAAGCCAAGCCCCGACTTTGAAACATCCCACGGATAGATCTTGAAGTGGGCCGACGATCCTCCGGGAAAGTCCATCGTGCACAGGAACGACAAGCCGCCTTCGATCACCATGCGTGGATGCCGCCGACGCTCGGCGATGCCGGTCTTCTTCATCAGTTCGATGAGCACCGCCCGCTCCCGCTCGGTCAGCCGCATGCCCTCGATGTACGACACTCCAGACATCCCGTGTGCCATCTGCGACCTCCGCTTTTATTCATATCCCGGCTCCGTATCGACGCCGACTCTGACGCCCGCCACCGTGCAATTCGATCTTTCTAAACATTCGCGAACCAACCCGCTCACGACTTCACATTTGCCCCCAACACTTCGCCCGTCGGCAGGGGCGTTGCACATTGACCAACTTCACACTGCATCCCCAAAACCCCCCAGACTCGTTCGAACGCACCGATGCAAGCGGTTGATCTGGCATCCAGATGCCCGCGCCGTGCGGCCTCCCTATCCTGTTCCCAGCATGATCTCACGACGACCCACTCGGCAAATCCGCATCGGCGACGCCCGCACCGGCATCGTGCTCGTCGGCGGCGGTATCCCCAATCGCGACGGCACGCCCACCACCCCGGCCCCAGTGTCTGTACAGACCATGACCGCCGGTTACACGTACGACGTCAAGGCCTGCGTCGCCGAGATCAACAAGCTCGCCGCGGCGGGGGCCGATGTCGTGCGGGTCGCCGTGCCCGAGAAAAAGGACACCGACGCCCTGAAGGAGATCCTCCCCCAGGTTCGGGTGCCCATCGTCGCCGACGTGCACTTCCACTTTCAGCGTGCCCTTGAAGCCGTGGAAGCTGGCGTGCACAAGATCCGCCTGAATCCGGGGAACATCAACGACCGCGCCCAGGTGATCGACGTTATCCAGGCCTGCAAGGCCAAGGGCCTTCCCATCCGCATCGGCGTCAACGAGGGCTCCATCATCGAGCGGCGCGACAAGCAGAAGCGCATGAAGGAGCTCGGCCAGGTCTTCAGCGACCACAAGAACGGCTACCTGCTCGCCATCATGATCACCAAGCTCGAGGAATACCTCGACATCTTCTACGAGCAGGACTTCTACGACATCGCCATCAGCGCCAAATCCATGGACACCACCATGGTCATCGATGCCTACACCGAGATCTCCAAGCGCTTCGACCACCCGCTGCATCTGGGTGTGACGCACGCCGGGCCGAAGGAAACGGGGTGCATCCGATCCGTTGCCGCCTTGAGTGCCCTGCTGAACAACGGCATCGGCGACACCGTGCGCATTAGCTACGCCAACGACCCGATCTACGAAGTTCAGGACGGCCTTGAACTTATGTACTGCCTCGGCCTCCGCACCCGCAAGGGCGTCGATCTGATCGCCTGCCCCACCTGCGGCCGCATCCAGGTGGACCTGTTCACGCTCGTGCAGGACGTCCGTAAGCAGCTCGAAGTCATCGAGCTGCCGATCAAGGTCGCCGTCATGGGCTGCATCGTCAACGGCCCGGGCGAAGCCGAGGGCGCCGACGTCGCCGTGTTTGCGGGCGATCGCCGCGGGATCATCTACGTGCAGGGCGAAAAGGTTGCCAACGTCCCCGAAGAACAGATTCTCGAAAAGCTGATGGCCGAGTGTCGAGCGTTCGAGGAAAAGGTCAAGCGCGGCGAGGCGAAGCTGGGGGAGAAGAAAGTCGACATCATCCCGCCAGACCCGATCGGAGAGCTTGGCTCGGGTTTCGACAAGATCGCGGCTGGGAATGTGGAGAAGCGTGGCGGCGTAGCACTCACTGTGGGCAAGAGCTGAGCCGGGTGGCCTTCCTTCCCATGGTGGCACGGGCGTCCCGCCGGTGTTCTTCCAGCCGCTGAACGATTATTCCCCCGTCGGCTGCGTGACCACCTTCTTCTCCAGCTTCGGATTCAGCCGAAGCGGAAACTTCTTCTCCACCCACTTATACGTGTGCACCGGCGGACCTTCGGGCTCGCTCACGTTCTCAACCCACCCGCGACCGCGATCCACGCGTCTGCTCTTCGTGGGCTGGTGGTGCACCAGCTTCGGAATCTCGTACTCGATCAACTCACGCTTGTTCTTCACCAGGTACTCCGCAAGCTGCTGCGGCGTCGGCTGACGGCCCACCACCTGATACACCTTCAGCGGCGGGTGCTGGCCCTCCTGGGCCGGGCCTGAAGGACCCAGCAAAATCGTCTCCTCCAGCCGACGTGGCACGGCGAAGTTCATGTTCATGCCCGCGATGTACACGTTTGTGTACGACCCAAACGAGACGATCATCCCCTGGTTGTAAGCCCGCCCGGTCGCCAGCCACTCCAACTGATTCGCGGCGCGAATGGCGTTGCCGCCGAAGCCCGCCATATCACGCCCGGGCCCGAAGACATAGCAATACTGCTTGTACTCCACCCAGTTGGGCAGCTTCTCATGCTTGACACGCTGGTTGCCCGGCTTCGGCGGCTCGGTGTCGGTCTCGACGAGCGCGCCGAGCGCTTCGAGCATCTCCTCGCGGCGGACCCGCTTCTCGTCCTCGCGCAGCTCGATCGAGCGGATCAATCGAAACGCGTTGAGACACGTTCCGTCGTCCAGCCGCACATAGTACTTTGCCGCCTGATCAACACGCCGACGATGGTCGTCGGTGAGCTGCTCATAGATCGAGTACTCGCTCTGCTGCTCGACCTTGGGCGCGGCGGGCACTGGCTTTTTGTCCGCGGGTGCTGGCGCGGTCTCCGGCGCGGCCGTCGGCGATGATGCCTGGCGCCCGGCCACGGAAGCGATCCCGATCGTCAGTCCAAGTCCGATTCCCACGATTCGTGCGAGCATCGTTCGATCTCCTGGCGTCAAGAAGCGGCAATGTACAACATCCTCCAACCTCGCCGCAAGCCGATTTTCACGTCCCAGAACCACTCATGTTGCCAGAACGCCACATCGCGTTGCAGCCGAGCCACTTGCCCGTCGATGATCGATGTACGCATGGCTCCGCCGACCCCTCCCAATCCGCCGACGCCTCCATCGGGCTCGCCAAACCCCGCGCCGAATGATCGCCGCACGGGTCGACGGCCTTCGCACACGCCGCCCGCCGTACTTCGCCGAACCGTGGTGCGCCCAGCGGGTGCATCGCCCGAACCGACCGACTCGGCGTTTGTGGTCACCCGACTCACGGCCCTCACGCACGAACTGAATAACCTGCTCAACGGCTCGCTCCGCGTGCTCGGTCTCGCCCAGCGTGCGCTCAGCGGCTCGCCAAACGCTGGCGGTCAAATCTGTCCCGAAGCAGTCGCACGTCAACTGGTCACCGTTGAAGCTGCGATGCGTCAAATGGCCGAACTGGTCCGCAGCACCACCGTCGGCATGGCCGAGGGCGGGATCGCTGGCCTTCGCGGCGGGTTTGGTTCCAGCTCCAGCCTGGCCGATGCGGTGCGGCACGCCGTTGATGTGATGACCCCGCTCGCCGAGGACGCCCGTGTGCGACTCGAAGACGATGTCCACGCAGAACTCGGTGATGTTCCCGCCGGGCCGATCTACTCGGCGATCACGAACGCGATTCGTAACGCGATCGAGTCCATCCAACTCACGCCCGAGTCTCGTGCTGGCATGGGCGGTCACATCCTCGTCCGCGCCTGGGCCGAGACGGGAAAGACCGGACGCTGCGTGAAGATCCACGTCATTGACGATGGCCTCGGCCCGCCGGCAACGCAGCCCCCGCACAAGAAAGCAACTCGCGCACACCGCGGTGACTCCGTCTTCAAGCTGGGCTATACAACCAAACCCGGGCACTCGGGCGTGGGGCTCGCACTCAGCCGCGATGTGGTGGAGCAGCTCGGCGGCTCGATCCAGCTTCTGCCGCGAGAGGTCGATCCGCTGACCGGTCGAGCAGGCGCTCGCTTGGAGATCTGCTACCCGATTCCATCGGTGGACCGTCGCGCCGCAAGTTGATTGTCTATGTCGAACCCGAACCCTCCAGCACGCGCCCGCATCCTGATCGTCGATGACGATCCGATTGCCGCCGAGTCGCTCGCCGACTTTCTGGGTCAGGAGGGCCACGATGTCGCCACGGCCTCAAGCGCCGAGCAGGCGCTCGCCGCCGTCGCCATCGCGGAGCGACCGATCAGCGTCGCCGAGCCGGCGCGCCCCTTTGGCGTGGTGCTCAGCGATGTCGCCATGCCGGGCCAGAGCGGCATGGAGATGCTGAAGAAGCTCACACGCCAGCACCCCGATGTCGCGGTGGTCATGCTCACCGGATATGCCACGATCGAGAGCGCGGTCGAAGCGGTGCGCAGTGGGGCAGTCAACTATCTGACCAAGCCCGTGGTCGACACCGAGCTTCGGCTCGCACTCGAGCGGGCGATCCGCCAGCACACGATCCTCGCCGAGAATCGCCGTCTGAAGACGCGTCTTGAGGATAAGTTCGGGCTCGACACCATCGTGGGCGCCGATGCGCGGATGCTCAAGACCTTTGACCTGATCGAGGCCGTCGCCCCCAGCCGAACCACCGTACTGATGACCGGCGAGTCTGGCGTCGGCAAGAGCTTGATCGCGCAGGCGATCCATCAGCGTTCGCCGCGCCGCGACAAGCCGCTGATCCAGCTCTCCTGCGGGTCGATCCCCGAAACCCTGCTGGAATCCGAGCTCTTCGGGCACGCCAAGGGCGCGTTCACGGGCGCGTATGCCGACAAGATCGGCCGCTTCCTCGCCGCCAGCGGCGGCACGATCTTCCTCGACGAGATCAACTCCGCCTCGCCCGCGATGCAGCTCAAGCTGCTCCGCGTGCTGCAGGAACGCAAGTTCGAACCCGTCGGCAGCACCCAGACCATCGAGGTCGATGTCCGCGTCATCCTCGCCACCAACAAGCCGCTGGAAGACCTCGTCGCCCGCGGCGAGTTCCGCCAGGACCTGTACTACCGCATCAATGTCGTCACCATCGAACTCCCGCCGCTGCGCGACCGTCTCAGCGACATCCCGCTGCTCGCGGCACACTTTCTGCAGAAGCACTCTGCATCACTCGGGCGCGAGATTGTCGGATTCACCCCCGACGCGCTCGACGCGCTCCGCCGCTATCAGTATCCCGGCAACGTGCGAGAGCTGGAGAACATCATCGAGCGTGCCTGCGTGCTCTCACGCACGCAGACCATCAACGCCGTCGATCTGCCCGAGCACGTGCTGAGCGGGACAAACAAGCTCCGGCTGGCCGAATCCGCCGCTCATGGCGGAAACGCCCCGGGCTCGACATCAGACAACACGCCGTGGACTCCGATGCCGCTGGAAACGGCGCTCCGCGAGCCCGAGAAGCACATCATTCTCAAGGCGCTGAAGTCCAATCACTTCAACCGCCAGAAGACCGCGGACGATCTGGGTATCAACCGCACCACCCTGTACAAGAAGATGAAAGCGCTCGGCATCGACATCGACGAACGCCTTGCAGGTTAACGCGTCCCGCGGCACGCACTCAACGAAAAGCTGACAACGGGTGCGACCACAACAGTCCGCACCCGGTCCGGCTCAACAGCGAGCGACACGCTCTCAACCCGTGCGAAGTGCACTCGGATGCTGCAACATAACCAATGACGCGGAGATCATGACCTTTGGTCGGCGCACGCAAGCGTCAGGCCCGCGATCTCACTTATACGTCGACTGTGCCTTGCTCAGAGAGTCCTCGAGTTTCTTGCTCCACTCCATTCCCTTCTGAATCGCCTCCTTGAAGCTCTTGAGGTGCTCAGCGTTCACCTTGGCATCGGCCGGGGCCTTCATCACCGGGGCGTTCTTCTGCAGCTCGGCAAGCCCGGCGTTGAGCTTCTTCAGCCGACCTTCCAGAACCTCGTTCTGCTGCTTGATCGAGTTGATCCCCGTCGAGAGCTCCACGCGCGCCTTGGCAAACGCCGCGATGTCCAGGGTCATCTGGTCCACCGCATCCTTGTACGCCATCGGTGCAACCTCGTTGTCGTCCAGCACCTTCTTGGCGGCGTTCAGAATGTCTTTGCTCGTGGGCATGGCGGAAACTCCTGTGTGCAAAGAGGCGTGCTTATCAGCAAGCAGCCCCGGCGTTCGCTCGGACCATGGCACAGCGCCTTGGCCCGTCGCACGACCATCCGAAATCCGCCCCGAGCACCCTTCATGTTCTCGGCTTTTCTCGCAAAAGTCTGTCAGATCACGTACTTCGTTGGCGCCAGGGCCTGTTCCACCGCTTTCAGGTGCTTCTCGTACCCCGCTCGGCCCATCAGCCCGAACGTCGCCTGCTTGCCAAGCTCCACTGCTGGCTGGTCATAGGCATCGATATTCAGCATCAGCCCCGCATACGCCGTCACCATCTCCCACAGCATGATGAACTGCCCGACGTGCCGCGCGTCCAGCTTCGGGAACGTGATCGTGAAGTTCGGCCGCTGGCTCTCCAAAAGCGCATACTCCGTCGCCTGCTTCTCGGCATGCAACAGCGCGGCCATGCTCTTGCCCTCAAGATACTTGATCGCCTCGACGTTCAAGCCCGTCGGGATCTGCACGTTCGCGTCGCCCACGCCGCCCGGAATGCTCTTCCACCCCTCCTCGGCCAGCTCAAGAAACCCAAACGCCTTGTCGTTCGGCCCCTCGCGATAGAGCTGCACCTGGCTGTGCTGATCCGTCGTCCCCAGCGCCTTGATCGGTGTAAAGCCCGCATACACCGTCTCGCCGGTCAGATCGCTCTTCTTGCCCAGCGACTCGGCCCACAACTGGCGATACCAGTCGGCGAGCAGGTACATCGCGTTGCAATACGGCATCATCACGTGGTTGACCTTGCCCTTGGTCTGCCCAAGCTCCACGAGCAAATAGGCCAGCATCGCCGCCGGATTCTTCGTCATGTCCTCGCGCCCGCACGGTTCATCCATGTCGGCGGCCCCATCCAGCAGCCCGTCGATGTCGATCCCGCACATCGCCGCGCTCAAGAGCCCGACGGGGCTGAGCACGCTGAAGCGTCCGCCGACGCCATCGGGCACGGGCAGCGTGAAGTACCCTTCCTGGTTGCAGATCTGCCGCATGGTGCCCTTGGCGGGATCGGTGCAGGCGACGACATGATCCGCGCCCTTCCGCCCATGCTTCTTGAGCAGATCGCGGATGACCATGAACTGCGCCGCCGTCTCGGCCGTCTCGCCACTCTTGCTCACGACGTTGAACAGCGTGCGCTCGAGCTTGGGATCAACGCTGAGCACATAGTTCAGCACGCCGCCGAAGTACGCGGGGTCGACGTTGTCGACGACGAACATGCGGGGGAGGGAGGAGCGGGAATCGGGAGTCGGGAATCGAGAATCGGGATTTGGGATTCGGGTTTGAGACCCGACTCCCGACTCCCGATTCCCGACTCCCGGTTCCTTCAGGTTGTACGTCGAAGGATTCAGCGCCCCCTGCAGGGCGATGTTGCCCAGCGCCGAGCCGCCGATGCCCAGAACCACCAGATTGTCGAACTTGCCCCGACTCTTCTCGACATACCCCTTGATCGCGCTCACATGCTCCGAGCGCATGGGGTCGCGATGCAGATCCCGCCACCGCTCCCACCCCTTTCCGCGCGTCGACACCAGCTTCCGCGTGAGCGCCGCAACCCCCGCGGCTTCATCCCCCCGCGGGTCCAGATGGGCCGCATCCAGCCCGTGTTCACCGACGCGATCAGACAGCATGTTGGCGTAGTCGAGTTTCAGCATGGGCAGAGGATACCAAGGCCATGGGTGGTGGGTTTTCGATGCATTGAAAAGGGTCGATGTGTTTTTCTGAAAGCGTGTACACGGGGTCGCCGTCCTCTTCGGTCGCCCCTCGCTCAGAGATTGCGGCGGCCCCAGGTGTGAAAGTCAGCAGATTCACACGCCCATCGCGGCAAAGCTCTTGACAGTCTCTCGGATGGGTGTTCCAATGAGACAACGTCAGGGAGCACCCGCGCAACATGCATACCTCTTGCCCATACTCGGACTCCATTCGGCCCCCGCGAGCCAGTTCTTCGGCGACCGTTCGCGCATTGCGCCTCCCACCCATCCTTAAAACGCTAATCCTGCGCGTTTCGTCCGCCCCACAAGGTCCGAATCACGCGGCGGGTGGAGCAACTGCGGCTGGAGTTGGAGCACGTCCGGGCGGAGTTAAAGTGAGTGCGAGCGGAGTTGGAATGAACGCGGGCGGACTCAAAGAGTGCGCGGCAGGAGTGAAAATACGCGAGAGTTTCTTGGATCACTCAGGGTGCGTCTCTCCCGACGCGCAGAACTCCGTCATATCGCCCAAGTTCGCCGGGTTGGCTGCGGTACTGGCGATGCTCTTGACCCTGTCCATCATCCCGGCAGCCCGCGCTCAGGTTGGGTGGGGCTGCCCCGGGCAGTGGTTGCCAGGCACACCTCTCCCGGGAGTGGACGTCGGGGTGAACGCGCTCGCCGTACTTCCGGACGGGCAAATCGTTGTGGGCGGAGACTTCTTCACCAATGCAGGAGGCGTAGCGGCCAACCGCATCGCCAGATTCAACCCGACCACTGGCACCTGGTCGGCACTGGGCAGCGGGACAAGTAGCGCCGTGAGCGCGATTGCGGTGCTTCCGGGTGGAGACTTGATCGTGGGTGGTGACTTCCTCGCCGCCGGGGGCGTGCCAAGCGGCCCCATTGCCCGATACAATCTGAGCACGGGGAGTTGGTCGGCCTTGGGAAGCGGCTTGGGCGGACCCACCCCAGAGGTCTTCGCCTTTGCGCTGCTCCCGGATGGCGACGTGATCGTGGGTGGTGAGTTCACCACCGCCGGGGGTGTGATCGCCAATAACATCGCCCGGTACAACCCGACCACAGGGGTCTGGTCAGCGGTGGGGAGTGGGACCAACAACATCGTCAGGGCATTCGCTGTGCTGCCGGGTGGCGACGTGATCGTGGGCGGTACCTTCACCACCGCCGGAGGATTGACGGCTCACAACATCGCCCGTTACAACCCGAACACGAACGTCTGGTCACCGCTTGGCAGCGGCACGAGCAGTTTCGTGAACTCCCTCACTGTTTTGCCGAGTGGCGATGTCATCGTGGGAGGCAGTTTCAGCACCGCCGGGGGCATAGCGGCCAACCGCATCGCCCGTTACAACCCTCGTGCAGGGGTCTGGTCGGCGCTGGGTACTGGCTCGGGCGTGGAGGGGACCACAGTCTCCGTTCTGGCTCTGGCGGTCCTGCCGAGTGCGGGCAAGATGTTCTTGGGCGGTGATTTCATCAGGGTTGCCGGCAACGTCTCGGCATACTTCGCGAGCTTGTCGTTTGGCAATCAGCTCTGACCCGCCGACTTCAACTGCTCCGCCACCCTCAACTCCGCCGACATCTTCGACTTCCTCAACGCCTGGTTCGCCACCCCCCAAGACCCCCGCGCCAACTTCGACGGCCTCGGCGCGATCGACGCCGCTGACATCTTCGCCTTCCTCAACGCCTGGTTTGCCGGGTGTTGAAGGAAGAAGGCACTGGGCACTAGGCACTGGGCATCAGCAAGGCAGAGGGCAGAGGTGAAGGCGAAGGGAGACGGGGGTTGCAATACCGCACCCGCTCAATCGTTCTGCTCGCCGGAGGCCCCGCTCATGCCGCGTTTCCGGTTCTTCGCGTCGCTCGTCGTCATCCCTTTCCTTTCCGCCGCCCCCGCTTTGGCCCAGTGGACGACGACGCCCGTCACTGCGCCGCGCGTGCAGTATCGCACCTTTCAAAGTGCGGCCGCCAACACGACCGTCAGCTTCCACATCTATACCCCACCCGCCTACGACCTTCAGCCGACGCGCCGCTTCCCCGTGCTGTACTGGCTCCACGGCTCGGGCTCCGCGACGGCGGGCATCGCACCCATGTCCGGCTGGTTTTCCAACGCGATGGCCCTCGGCCTGCTGCCGCCCATGATCATCGTCTTTCCCAACGGCATGCCCTTCGGCATGTACTGCGACGCCGCCGACGGTTCAACGCCGATCGAAACCGTCATCATCAACGAACTCATCCCGCACGTTGATGCGAACTTCCGCACCATCGCCGCGCCCAAGGGCCGAATCCTCGAGGGCTTCAGCATGGGCGGATACGGCACGGGCCGTCTCGGCATTCGGCACAGCGCCCTCTTCTGCGGCATCTCGATGCTCGCCGCCGGCCCGATGCAACTGGATTTCCCCAATGCGCCGCCCGACGCCCACGTGCCACCCGCACGTCGCGACATGATCTTCGAAGATGTGTGGAACAACGATCCCGCGCTGGTCGTTGCCGCCAACCCCACAACACTCGCGACGCTGCACGCCCCGGCGCTCGCCAGCAATAACGTGCTCTTCCGCATCGCCGTGGGCGGAGATGACAGCGTGCTGCCGCCCAACATCGACTTCCACAATCACCTGCTCACGCTCGGCGTTGCGCACACGTTCAACATCTACCCGGGTATAGGTCATGAGACCATCCCGCTTCTGTCGGCGATTGGCCCATCCAACTGGTCGTTCTATCTCGACGCGCTCACGCCCAGCTGCGATGCCGTCGACATCAATCAGTCCGGCGACATCACCGTTGAAGACCTCTTCGCATTTCTGAACGCCTGGTTCGCTTCCGAGCCCAGCGCCGACTTTGATGGCGCAGATGGCATCACGCCGTCGGACATCTTCGCTTTCCTCAACGCCTGGTTCGCCGGCTGCTGATCAAATCTTGACGGTCTTTCAACACGACATGCACCAAGTCGCCCGCTCGACGCCGCGGCTCCGCGCCCTCAAGTCGCTCGACCACTGTTGACCAGCACATCATCGCGGCATGCCGTTCGGATCACCCTCCGGAACACGCTTCATCCCCAGTTCTCGCCGCGCCCCGTTGATCAGCGTGTCCCATTGCAGCGCAGGTCCCGGATCCACCTTGTCCTTCTGAATGTGAAAGTGCCCAAGCACGCCTTGAAACGCCTCCCATTCCTGACGGGAAAGGTCCCGCGTCAGCAGCATGCCCCGCTCATCACGCGGATAGTCCAGCGTGATCTTCGGCAGCGCCACATGCAACGCCGCCGTCAGCTTGATCAATGATCGATACTGCTCCGGCGTCAGATCCATCTGCCGCAGCGGGCGATTGTGGATGGTTCCGATCACCGGCATCGGCCGCGATGAGAAGTACGTCCCCGGGCTGCGCACACCCCCGCCATCCAGCCGTGGCGGGATCGTGATCGTGGCTGGAGTGGAGGGGTGACTCGTGCCAGCACGCTCACGCCCACCGCCAAGCCCATTCTCGCTTTCGCCGCCCCCGCCTTCCCAGCCCGCCGGGTCCGGCTCATACCACAAAGCAAGCGGGTCCTTCTCATCCCGCCCATACGCCCCCATGTTCGCGATCTCGATCCCCACCGATCGATCGTTCGAGATCGTCGCGTGCCACGCGCGTTCCTTCACGTCCATCGTCTGATAGATCGTCCCATCAATGTCGAGCATGAAGTGCACGCTCAGCCCGCGCATGTCGTGCAGAATGCGGAAGCACTGCCGACTGACGCCGCAGACGTCGTAGTGCAGCACGAACTGATCGACGTGCTGGCGCAGGAGATCAAGGTCCCAACCTCCGCCGCGCACGCGCTCGAACTCATCCTCGCTCAGCGGTGCATAGTCCAGCGGCTCGCCCTCTTTAAAAGGTGGCCTCGGCGCAAACCGCACCCCATACCGCGCCGGCGTGCCAACCGCCTTGTCACCCGCCGCAAACGCCGCCTTCGCCCACGGCACAAACCGCTTCTCCGTGCGATACGCGTCGTATCCACCCGGATCCGTCCACAGCACCACCGGCGCACCAACATGAAACAGCCGCCCACAGACGACCATCTCCTCGCCGCGGCGAGCCAGCTCATGGCCCGCCCTTCCGCGAGCACAAGCGGAAAGCCCCATCACCATCAACCCAAGCACGATCAACATCCAGATTCGCATCACCGCAGCGTACCCAAAAACAAAGAGGCGCGAAGGGTTGACCCTTCGCGCCTCTGTTCTCTTGCCTTCCACTGATACCCAGTGCCTGATGCCCAATGCCTATCGAATAAACAACATCTCCCGATACGTCGGCAGCGGCCACAGGTCCGCACTCGTCACGCCTTCCAGCTCGTCCACGATCTCGCGCAGCTCGCCCATCGCCGGACGCACCGCCTGCTTGATGTGCTTGGCATGCGCCCACATGTCGGCGTCGTGGTGCTCCACCGCGTGCTCCAGCTTCTCCAGCTTGGTCCGCAGCTCGCGGATCATCTCCGCGTACCGATCCAGCTCCTCGCGGGCCACGTCGGCGTCGGTGTTCGCCGCGTTCGCCGCCGCCACCGTCTCGGCGAGCCGCTTCTGATGCTGGATCACCGAGGGCATGATCTGCGTGCGGCACATCTGGATCATCGTGTCGGCCTCGATCGACACCTGCTTGTTGAACTTCTCGATGAAGATCGCCGCCCGGCTGGTCGTCTCCGGTGGGGTCATCACCTTGTACTTGCGGAAAATGTCCTGCGCTTTCTTGCTCTTCAGCACCGGCAGGGCCTCGACCGTGTCCTTGAAGTTCGGCAGGCCGCGCTTCGCCGCTTCCTTGTGCCACTCCTCCGTGTACCCGTCGCCGCTGAACAGCACCCGCTTGTGCTGCTTGATCAGCTTCTTGAGCAGCGCACCGACCGCCGCCAGCACCTTGGCCTCGCTCGGATTCTTCCCGATGGTCTTCTCAAGCTGCGTCGCAACATGATCGATGCTCTCGGCGACGATCGTGTTCAAAACCGTGTTCGGCCACGCCGAGCTCTGCGTGCTGCCCACAGCGCGGAACTCGAACTTGTTCCCGGTAAACGCAAACGGACTCGTGCGGTTGCGGTCCCCCGAGTCACGTGGAATCAACGGCAGCATCCGCGAGCCGAGATCGATCGTCCCGCCCTTGATCGTCCGCTTCGTCCCGCCCTTCTCAAGCTGCTCGATGATGTCCGTAAGCATGTCGCCTAGGAAGATCGAGATGATCGCCGGCGGTGCCTCGTTGGCCCCAAGCCGATGGTCGTTGCTCGCGCTCGCGATCGAGGCCCGCAGCAGATCGGCGTTCAGATCCACCGCACGGATCACGCAGCAGAGGAACGTCAGAAACTGCATGTTCGAGTGCGTCTCCGCACGCGGATCCAGCAGATTCACGCCCGTGTCCGTCGACATCGACCAGTTGTTGTGCTTGCCAGATCCGTTGATCCCCGCAAACGGCTTCTCGTGCAGGATGCACTGCAGGCCATACCGCACCGCGACGCGCTTGAGCGTCTCCATCACCAGCATCTGGTGATCGCACGCCACGTTGGCCTGCTCAAAGATCGGCGCGATCTCGTACTGCGCCGGGGCCACCTCGTTGTGCCGAGTCTTCACAGGAACGCCCAGCCGATACAGCTCGCGCTCCACCTCATCCATGAACGCCAGCACCCGCGCGGGGATCGCGCCGAAATAGTGGTCCTCAAGCTGCTGCCCCTTGGGCGGCCGCGCGCCAAACAGCGTGCGGTCACACACCAGCAGATCGGGCCGCTTGAAGTAGAACTGCCGATCGATCAGGAAGTACTCCTGCTCCGGCCCAAGCGTGGTGTTCACCCGCGTCACGCCCTTGTCGGTCCCGAAGATCTTCAGAATCCGCATCGCCTGCTGGCTCAGCGCATCGATCGAACGCAGCAGGGGGGTCTTCTTGTCCAGCGCCTCGCCATTCCACGACACAAACGCCGTCGGAATGCACAGCGTCACCACGCCGGAATCCGATCGCGTCAGAAACGCCGGCGACGTCGGATCCCACGCCGTATACCCGCGGGCCTCAAACGTCGCCCGCAGCCCGCCCGACGGAAAGCTCGACGCATCCGGCTCGCCCTGCACCAGCGCCGAACCCGAAAACTCAAACAGCATCCCGCCATGCCCATCGGGAACGACCATGCTGTCGTGCTTCTCGGCCGTCAGCCCCGTCAGCGGCTGGAACCAGTGCGTGTAGTGCGTCGCACCATTCTCGATCGCCCAGTCCTTCATCGCCGCGGCGACGACATCGGCAAGCTCACCATCCAGCTTCGCGCCCTTCTTGATCGTCTCCATCAGCCGCTTGAACACGTCCTTGGGCAGACGCTGACGCATCACACGCTCGCTGAAGACATCCGCGCCATAGAGCGTGTCCAGCCGCTTGGCGGCCGACATGTGCACCCCGCGATTCACGTTCCAGTCCGCCGTCGCCGCGATCGCCTGATCCCGCATCGCATGCAGGCCGTTGGCTCCGAATCCGCCCGTGTATGAATGCCCGTTGCTGCCGCCCATGGTGTGCTCCTGGACATCGCCCGTTCAACATCAATCGTCCGCATGCGATGGTCCGGGCTCCGCTCCCGAACCACGCCGCTGCGTCATTCTGTTCCCGATCGATGCTCTGTTGACGATCGTTCTGATTGTTGCTGATCGATGCTCTAGAGCAAGCGCTCGCTTCGCTCCATCGACACTTTTCCTGGCGAGCTGTCGGTTGAGCACCCGGAAAACCGGTGCTTCCTCCATCCAGCATCCAGTAAACAGTATAGTATGTCCAGTATGCTGGATGAAGAATCCGATCTTACGCGGCGGGTGGCCGATCGCATCCGCTCGCTCCGGGCCGTGCACGGCTTGTCGCTCGAGTCGCTCTCGGCTCGCAGCGGCGTCAGCCGATCGATGATCTCCCTCGTCGAGCGGGCCAAGTGCTGCCCCACCGCCGTCGTGCTCGAGAAACTTGCCGCCGCACTCAACGTCACGCTCGCTTCCCTCTTCGATCCTGAGCCCGATGGCGTCGGCCCCCCCGAAGGCCCGGTCTGCCGAAGAGACGACCAGACTCTCTGGCGCGATCCCGCTTCCGGATACGTCCGCCGCAACGTCTCTCCACCAAACGTGCCTCACCCCATGCGCATCATCGAGGTCCACTTCCCCGTCGGCGCTCGCGTTGAGTTTGATGTTCCCGCCCGCGATACCCGCGTCTATCAGCAGGTCTGGGTCTTGCAGGGAGCCATCGACGTCTCCGTCGGCTTGATCAAGCACCGGCTCCGAGAGGGCGACTGCCTCGCGATGCAGCTCGACGGCCCGACCATGTTCCACAACCCCGCCGGAATCCCCGCTCGCTACGCCGTCATCCAGTCCCAACCCCTGCAGGTCAAACACCGATGAACACCACACCCTGGACCATCCGCAGAGTTGATCGCGTCACCGATCGCACGCTCCATGGCTTGACCGAGGTCCTGGTGGATTGCGTCGAAGGCGGCGCGTCCGTCAGCTTCATGCACCCGCTCTCACGCTCGCGTGCCGAGCAGTTCTGGCGACGCGTCGCCGCCGATGTCGCCAGCGGGGATCGGGCCCTTCTGGTCGCCGAAGACGCTCTTGGCATCTGCGGGACCGTCCAGCTTGTGCTCGCGATGCCCGACAATCAGCCCCATCGCGCCGATCTGTGCAAGATGCTCGTGCATCGCCGGGCGCGTCGCCAGGGGGTGGGGGCGACCCTCATGCGGGCCGCAGAATCCCTTGCCGCCGATTGCGGGAAATCACTCCTGGTGCTCGACGCCGTCACCGGCGGTGACGCCGAGCGTCTCTACGCCGCCCTCGGCTGGATCCGCGTCGGAGCCATCCCGGGATACGCCTTCTCGCCAACGGGCGAACTGTGCTCCACGACGTACTTCTACCGCACACTGGGCGCAAAAGAAAACGCTCACGCCGACGCGTAAGCGTTCAAAGTGCGGAGCCAGCAGGACGCAGTACGTCCCCGAACCCGAACAGACACAAACTTACTTCTTCGCCGTCTTTGCCGGCTTGGCCGACGCACCGGTCGAGACCTTCGCCTTCAGGCGCTTATTCAGGCGGCTCTTCCGACGGGCGGCCTGATTCTTGTGGATCACGCCCTTGCTCGCCGACTTGTCCACGATCTTGCTGACCTGATTGAACGCCTCGGTCGCCTCGGCCTCGGTGCCGTAGGTGACCTTCTGGACAAAGTTCTTGATCGCGTCGCGCATCGCCTTGACCCGCCAGCGGTTGCGGGCGCGGTTCTTGAGGTTCTGGCGGACGCGTTTGCGGGCGGAAATCGAGTGAGCCATGGGCCGAAATCACCTTCTTTGGTACCAACCGATCCGAAAAAGTACGGGCGTCTGGAGTCGAACCAGAAACCTCCTGATCCGTAGTCAGGTGCTCTATCCAATTGAGCTACGCCCGCAGCACGTGCGGACCCGGACGATACGCCCGAGTCCCCCTTCTGGCAAGTCTTTCCCCGTTCCCTTTCCCCAACCCGCCACCGAACACTCCTCCCCTTCAGTCCGCCCGGCGAGCCAGCATCAACATCGACGACGTCCGCCCGCCAATCGCCGCTCGGGCCTTGTCAAACGCCGTGAACGCCAGCAGCGCCGGCAGCGATGGCCATCCCCCAAACGGATCGAACATGCGGCTCAGCCCCGCTCGGCTGCCGCCGTGGTAGCGCGTCAGGTGGTGCATCGAGTACATCCAGAACGAATGTCCGGTCTGGTATCGCGTACCGACCACCTCCAGCCCCGCATCCTCCAGCAACCGCTTCAGCGTCTCAGGCGAGAACATGTTCCAGTGACGCGGAATGTGATACCCGCCCCAGTACGTCTTGCCGAACATCCTGGCGTCCATGCTCGCGATATTCGGCGTCTCAACCGCGAACACCCCGCCCGGCGACAGCCACCGTGCCACACGCTGCACAACCGCCTTCGGATCGTCCACATGCTCGATGACGTGGAACATCGTCGCCAGGTCAATCGACCGCTCGGCGATCGCCGTGCAATCCTCAACCCGCTCACAGAGCCCCACATACCCCTGCTCGCACAGCTTCCTCACAACGCTCTCGTCCAGCTCCAGCCCGTAATCCCGATGCTTGCTCACGCCCACATGCTCAGCAAACCGCAGATACCGCCCGTCCCCGCAGCCGATGTCGACAAATGACGACGGCTTCCGCCCAAGTGTCTTCACAAGCCCCGCAAACTTTCGGCTGTCCAGCCAGTTCTTGGCCTTCAGCGCGAGCGGACTTACCTTTTCCGTGTAGTGATACGCGTAATAGTGGGGGGGATAGATCGTCCCAAGCGTCGAGATCGACGGCCGCGGATTCAGCCACACGTGCGAGCACGCCTCGCACCGCACAAACCGCCACGTGTTTCGGCAGCTCCGCAGCTCGTAATCAAACCCCGTAGCTTGAGCAACAAACCGCTCGCACTGACACACCGGGCACGCCGAGACCTCCTCCGTCGAAATCGTCGGCGCACCGTCGGTGACAAACTCCTTGGGCGGAGTCGCATCCCACGGCTGGACAGCAATCGGTGTGTTCACAAGCGTCTCTGGCACGCGCAGAGGATATCACCAAACGACCGCTCGAAACAGCGTTCCCGGGATGTTCCCTTGTCGAATTCGGGGCGAAATCAGCCCTGAATGCTCAGCGTCGGCCGCCGCGCCGTATCCACCGCCGGCGGGTTCGTGGGCGATTCTGGCGCCGCTCCACGCCGAAGCTCCGCCGCTCGCTGCATCGCCAAAACCCACGTCTCGCGCTCATACTCAAGAAGCTCGATCGCCTTGTCCGCCTTGCCCAGATCCCGCTCAAAGCTCGCGTCCACCAGTTGCATGTAGATGAACGTGTACAGCCCGTTGATGCGGCTGCGCAGCGTCGGGTCGATGTCCGGCTTCGTGTTGGTCAGCTCCAGCACGATGTTCCGCGATCGCTGAAACCCTTCGTACACACTCTCGTGGTTCTTTGATACCAGGCCCTCGCGGCCCTGTCGGGCAAAGCGAATCGCCCCATCCAGCAGCATCAGACGAAGCTGCTCCGGGCTGGCGGTGGTGACCTGGGTACGAAGGTAAGCGGTGGCGGTGTCGGTACTCATAGCTCGCGTTTGATCGGTCCGAGAAGAACCCTCCTTGAGGTGTTTCGCGCGAGTTTTCCGCGATGCCGCACAGCGTCCGATAATCAGGGGCCCGGTTCGAACCGGCGATCCCCACGTGCCCGAAGTTGCGCCTTACCCGCTGGCCGACCCGCCCGAGCCAAGCCCCGACAGTGCTGACGACTGCCGCTGCAGCTTCGCCAGTGAGGTTTCCAGATTCGCAAACTGCCGCTCCAGACGCGAGCGCTTGTCCGCGATCCGAGTGTCAAAGTCGGTGAGTCGCCTGTTGAACGTGTTGATCTGCGTGTCCAGCCCGCGGTTGCGCGTAGTCAGCACCCCGTCGACACTGTTTACATACCGGTCGGCAAGCTGCCCGATGCGCTCCAGAACGCCAAGCTGCGTAAACCTTGGCCGCGTGTCGGTGTTCCGAACGCGGATTCCCGATGACAGCGTCGTGAACTCCTCGGCCTGCTGCTGGCTGAACCCGCTGAACAGGTCGGCAACCCCCTGCGGATCGTTCTGCAGCGCGGTTCGAAGCTTGCTCTCGTCGATGCTGATCGTGTTGTCGCGGTTGATCTTCAGTCCCACCTGCCCAAGCACGCGGTATCGCCCGCTCACGCCCTGGCCAGGACCCTGGATCACCGAGAACAGCTCCGTCCGCAGCGCGAGTGCGGCGGAATCGCCCAGCAGCGTGCCGCGCCTCTCGGTGTCCGCGTCGTACGTCGTCACCTCACCCAGCTTTGAGGCAAGCGTGTTGAACGCCGTGACAAAGTCCTGGATGCCCTTGACAGTTGCGTCGTTGTCGCTGGACACCGTCAGTGACACCGGCGTCGCGGAGGTCGTCTTGACATCCACGCGCAGATTGTCAACAACGCCATCGATCGTCAGCGACGCACGGCTGATCAGGATCGCGTTCGCCGGATCGTCGCTTCCGTAGAACGCCCGCGTGTTCAACCCTTCAGAAAGCGTCGAGAACGCCAGATCACTGCCGGTGGTATCCAGCAGAAATCGCCCCGTCTCTCCCGCGTTGGAAGAGGTGATCCGCAGACGGAACGGCGTCGCGCTTCCGCCATCGGTCACCAGTGCGGCGTTCACGCCCGCCCGCGCGGTGTTCAACTTGGTGATCACCCCATCCAGCGTGTCCGTCGCGCTCAGCGCGATCGTTCGACGGAATGACCCGTCGATCGTGTTGGACGCTCCCGTGCCGGCCGCCTCGCCCAGAATGTTCAGGTTCCGCGCCACACTGCCACCAGAGTCCGTGACGCTGATCTTCACGTCCGGATCGGTAAAGGCCGGATCACGCTCCAGAAGGATCCCGCTGCCCGAGTCGTTCACGCGGGCGCGAACCCCGACGTTTGTCCCGCCATTGATCTGACGCAGAACGTCCTCGACGGTCGTGAGATCCGCAGAGATGTTGACCGTCTTTGAGTTGCCGTTGGCACCGCGAATGACAAACGACCCTGTGCCCACCCCGCGGCCGGCGTTCAGCGTGTTGAGCTGGGTGCTGAGCGAGACATATCCGCGCTCGAGCCGGCGCCCGCTGATCGAGGACGACGCGACGCCCGTGGGGCCGGTAGCGATGCCGAGTGCTGTCGCGGCGGCACCGGTGATGCCGAGATTTTGGCTGCCGCCTGTGGTGTCTGAAAGAATGATCGATGTGCCGCGTGCGTCGAGCCGCGCCTTCACCGCGCCGCTGGTGCCGGTGTTGAAGGACTCCAGCAGGTCGGTGATCGATCCAGTGGTGTTCAGATTGAAGCTGTACACCGTGCCGCTGCGGGCGGTGATCGAGATCGCGCCGTCGGCGATCCCGCTGCCGCCGGACAACGCGGTCGCCAGCGTGCCGTTCAGCCCCGCGAGCAGCGTCTTGCTCGAGAGCGTCGCGCCCGTGGTCGTGTTGGTCGCGCCGGTGCCCGTCGTCAGCCCGAGGTCGGCCGCCGCCCCGAAGGTGTCCTGAATCTCGAATCGATCCACACCGCCGGTCTGATCCACGAGCGAGAACCCCGTGCCCTGCGGGTTGATCTGCAGCGTGACCCGATTGCCCGTCTGCTGCTCGATCCGGGAGCGCAGCTGGCCCACCGTCGTCACCGCCGACGCCGTCTTGACCGCCTGCGTGTCGTACACGTCCCCGATGTCGATGTTGTACGACGTCCCATCCTTGGCCAGCACGCGAAAGTCATAGTCGCCCGAGCCCGTGCCCGTTCGGATGCGGATCCCGTTGCCGTCGTTCAGCGATCGGATCAGCGTGTTGTCGTTCAGTCCATACACCACCGACCCGTTAAGCGTCGTTCCCGCCACCGTCTGCTCGATCCCGAGCGACGCGGCGGTGGTGTAGCCAGAGCTGCTGCGCACCTGCAGCGAACCGCTCCCGCCGCTGGTGTCGGTCAGAACAAGCCGCCCGCCGCTCACGCTGGCGGTGACCTTGAGATCACTGTTGGAGTTGAACGCGGCCAGCACCTCGCTGGTCTTGCTCACGCGCGAAAGATCGATCGTCGCGGTCACACCCGCACGATTGGTGACCAGCACTTTGCCGCGCGAGACGCCCGAGCCGTTGTTGAACTGGCTCAGCTCCGTGTCCGAATCCAGCCGCGCCGCGGGCGGCTCGATCGACACCGAGGTCAGCCCGAGCGCCGAGGTGTTCCGATCCGCGATCCCGCGGCTGAGCACCTGCTGCGTGCTCACAAGGCGATCAACAATGAACGAGTAGTTGCCCGCCGGTGCCCCGGGCGTCGCGGTGCCCGTAAGCGCGTCGGCGTTGGAGGAGTTCACCCGAACCGAGCTGAACAGGCGATCCAGCCGCAGCTTCTGAGACGCCGTCCGCAAAGCAGACAGCTTGCTGTTGAGATCCAGATAGGCCGCCTGCTGGGCCTTGAGGTCCACCACGCGGGTCTGGAGAATGGCTTTGGGTCGAGATTCGACGGCGAGCAACTGATTGATGATGGACTGCGTGTCCAGCCCGCTGATCAGGCCCGTGTTGCTCGAGATGCCGCTCATGCCAGACTCCTTCTATCGCATCGCCTCACGCCGCGCGCCGTCGGCCGCTGGCCCGACGCACACGTCGTGAGACGCCTTCTACGCGTGCCAAGCGTCTGCAAGGCACGTCCCATCCCCGCTTCCGAAGCGCCAGCACATCCATCGCCCAACTGCTCAGCACCCGGTTGAACATCGCCTGCGCGTGCTTCACGGGGTCACTCTCCTGCATCGACGCTTCGGGTGAGGTGATCAACTGCACGGGTTCGACTCCATGCGAGCCCGAATGTCCGGATAAATCGGCTCGTTGCACCCACGCGGCACACACGCCGACCCGGTTTCGGGATCGCTCGCTCCACTTCAGGCCTGTAAAGGCCCGGCCCAAGGCCCTCGGTGCATCGACCCCCCGACCGTTCGGCTTTCTTCGCACCCGTCAAGAAGTGTGTAGGAATTTGTCGGAGGATCCCCACAATGGGGTGTTGGCGACAGTTCGGTCTACACTTTTCCGCACTTCCCAGCACGCTCCGGCGTATCCGTTGGGTGGAGTTTGGTTGGTGCCGAACGGCGTTCGGTCGATAATGGACTTCATTGAGATCGAATGGCGTCCGGGCTTTGGGGGCTTCTCTTTCGGAGCGTTTGGCCTTGAGTTCATCGCGCGGTTCACCATTGGGGTTTCTCACCTCTGGCATCTCCGCCATCGTTCTGCTCAGTGCGGCGGTCGCGATTCTGGTTGGCAGCCTGGCCTCGCCCCCGCCTTTCTTCATGCTGGGCTTTGAGGTCGTTATCGCGCTCGCGTGCGTTTTTGGCGTGCTTGTTGGAATCGGGCGATTTGGAAGCGGGCCGGCCATCGCGCTCGCCTGCGTCGCGGGAACCATCGGGATCGGCTCGCTGCTTGGCTATCTGGGCGCGGGGCGCCGGTTGGGCGGGGTGGATTTGACGCCGTTTCTCTTTGGACGCGGGGCGGCTGCCGGGGCCATCGCGATGATCGCCGCGGTCATTGTGTTGAAGCGCGATGCACGTCGATCCGTTCCGTCACTTGTCCGCGGACTTGCATTCGCGGCGGCCCTCGCCGGCTTTCTCGCGGCCGCCTACTGGATTCGCCCGCAGGTGTTCGCGTATGGCCCCTTGGCCAAAGCCGCGATGGTCATCGTGAGCGGGATTGTCGGGCTCGGGCTTCTGGCGGCGGCGGTGCACTACACGATCAAGGCGTTTGAGCACGGGAAGTTTTCGAACGACGCCGTACGGATGTGATCCAAACAGTTACGGGGATCGGGAAAACACCGAGAAGCTCGGCGTGCCACCAGCGGTCAGGGGCGGTCAGTACACTGACTGTTCATGTCATCTCAGCCCAAGACGATCGGAATCTACGAAATCGAGCGTGAACTCGGCCGCGGCGGCATGGGTGAGGTGTATCTCGCACGCGATACGCGCTTGGATCGCCTGGTTGCGATCAAGGCCCTTCCTCCCCATCTGGCGGCCGATCCGGACCGGCTGTTGCGATTTCAGCGTGAGGCCAAGGTGCTTGCCTCGCTCAATCATCCGAGCATCGGGGCGATCTACGGATTGGAAGAGGTCGACGGACATCAGTACCTGATCCTGGAGTTCGTCGAAGGGGAAACCCTCGCCGATCGGCTGGTGAGCGGACCGGTGCCGGTCGGTGAGGCGATGCAGATCGCCAAGCAGATCGCTGAGGCGTTGGAGGTCGCGCATGAGAAGGGGGTGGTTCACCGCGATCTGAAGCCCGCGAACGTGATGCTGACTTCCGACGGCATCGTCAAGGTCCTGGACTTCGGCCTTGCGCGAACGGCTGAGGGCACGCCGTCATCAACGATGGCCCGTGCGCCGGCGTCTCCGGCGGCCGCGGATTCGCCGACGATGCCTGTTCAGGCACCGGTCCATTCACCGACCATTCCGGGCGCGATCATGGGCACGGCGGGGTACATGTCTCCGGAACAGGCCCGCGGCAAGCCGGTGGACAAGCGTTCGGACATCTTCTCCTTCGGGTGCGTGCTCTACGAGATGGTCACCGGCTGTGGGCCGTTTCCGGGCGAGACCGTTACCGACTCTTTGGGCGCGATTCTGCATCGCGAGCCCGATTGGTCGCTCCTTCCGCCGCGGGTTCCGGCACGTGCGTGCGAGTTGATTCGCAACTGCCTCGCGAAGGATCGGCGCAACCGGCTGCACGACATCGGCGATGCACGGCTCGAACTCGAACGGGCCATCAACGGGCAGGAGTGGTCCTCGGCCGCCCCGTCAACGCCAGTGCCCAAAGGAACGCGACACCTCGCGGTCGGCGGTGCCTGCGTGATGGCGCTTCTGGCTGGCGGGATCGGGTGGTTGCTGGCGAGCAAGTTCGCACGCCCAGCTCCGGTCGAGGTCGCGCCGCCGCAGACGTTTCATGTCTCGACCACAGTGCAGAGCAAGCCGGCATTTCGCGGTCTTGCGGGCATCTCTCCCGATGCGAACTTCCTCGTCTATCTCGCCTGGCCCGAAATGGAGCCCGACAGCACGAAGCCCGAAGGCGTGCTCGTGGTGAGGCGCCTCGACCGCGACGAAACCACCGTGATCGAAGGCACCGAAGGTGCCAGAACCGCCGCATTGTCGCCGGACGGTCGATGGGTGGCGTTCTGCAGCGCGAAAGACCGCGCCAGCACCAAGTTCAATCTCAGGAAAGTCGCGCTCGACGGCGGGCGGCCTTCGGGCAAGCCGGAGACCATCTGCGAACTCAAGCAGGGATCACAGTCGTCAGTAGGTTGGGCTTCGAATCGCGACGTTGTCTTTGTGTCGCCGAGTGAAAACGCAATCTACGTCGTCGCGGCTGCCGGAGGTGAGCCACGGGTCGTCCTCAGCAAACCACGCTCAGAGGGCATCGAGGGCTGGGATACCTTTGTTCCGCTGATCGCGGGTCAGTCCATCCTGGCCACGCATTTCTCAATTCTCAGCGAGAAGATCAAGGTCAACACCGAAGCCATCGATCTCGCTTCGGGAAAGCGGACGATCGTGCTCCCCGACGCGGCCAGCCCCCAGTTGGTGACCGACAGCGTGCACGGCGGGAGTGTGCTGGTGATGATGAAGTCCGACCAGGCGAGCCTCGTAGCGGTGCGGTTTGATCCGGCCACATTGCGCACGCTCGGTGAGCCGGTGCGGGTGTGGAGCGGCAACTCCGTGAACCAGTTCGTCCTCTCCCCGGGCGGCACGCTCGCGTTGTCGACGCGTCCATCAGACTTTTCGGATCGGCGACTGGCATGGCTTGACGACAAAGGCCAGCGGCAGCCCATCCCGGCGCCGACGCGAGCGTTCTCGGAGATCGCGGTCTCCCCAGACGGCAGTCGCGTGCTGGCCAACCTCGAGGTGTCCAGCCCGGATGAACTGACGACCGAACTGTGGGTTCAGGACCTGACACGCCGCACGTCCACACGCATCCCGATCCAGGGCTTCGCCATGGGTCTGATGTGGAGCCCCAACGGGCAGCGGATCGCGTACGGCTCTTTCGCCAAGGACGAGTTTGCGATCGTGGATCGGCCCGCGAGTGGATCGGGCGAGGCGGTCAAGATGTACACCAAGCCGCTCGCCGGGCAGGTGTTTGTGCAGCCCTCGGCGTGGTCGCCGGATGGAAAGATCCTCGCGATCGTTCCGACGGATATGAATTTCAACAAGACCGATGTGCTGATGCTCGAGCAAGAGGCAGCGGGCACGTGGAAGGCCACACCCTACCTCGATTCCCCGGCCGACGAGCACGCCCTTCGGTTCTCGCCCGATGGCAAGTGGGTGCTGTTCTGCTCGGTTGAGTCCGGGCGGCATGAGCTCTACGCGCAGCGATTCACGGGCATCGGATCGGGCGAAAAGGACGCCGCGAGCGGACGCGTTCAAGTCTCGATCAACGGACACGAAGGTGCGGCCTGGTGGAGCCCCGACGGCAAGGAACTCCGCTTCATCGACGCCGACAAACAGGTGGTGAGCGTTGAGGTGAAGACCGAGCCGACATTCTCCGTGTCGCTGCCGAAGCCGCTGTACAGCATCAAGGAGTTGAAGACCCGGAACTTCGCGTGGTCTCCCGACGGACGCTTGATGGTGATCCTGCAAGGGGACAACGAGCAGGCCAGCCGCATCGACCTGGTCGTGAACTTCGCGGAAGAGTTCAGGGCCAAGCTGCCCCAAACCAAGTAGCGCTACGCACCCAGACTGGGAGGCCACATCGCACGTTGGCGTCTCCGACCAGGTGGCGGACTACTCGCGGCCCAGCAGCGTTGTTCGCTTCCACTCGTCCTTCTTCTTCGCCGCGGCCATCGCGGCGGACGCCTCGGCGTGCTCCGTGGCCAGGTACATCAGCGTGGTGTTCCCGATCGTGATCGTGTCGCCGTCATTCAGCGCCGTGTCGATCACGATCTGTTTGCCGTTGATGAACACGCCGTGCGCACTGCGATAGTCGCCCGCGATGTGCCTCCCCGAGGCGGCATCGAATCGAATCTGGAGGTGCTTGCGCGACACCAGCGGATCCAAAACCTGAAAGGTGCATGTATCGTCGCGTCCCAGCGACGCCAGATCATGCCCGAGCGCAAAGTGTGTCGCGCCTGCCGGCTTGTTCGCCGAGGGGTCAGCGTGACTGGTGATGACCAGCGATGCCATGTCGTGAGCCTCCGATTTCGCCGGGAGGGTAGGGAATGTGGGGTATGTTGAGGCTGAATCGGAAAGTGTGGGGTGGGGGTGGGG
>JAIEOW010000090.1 GCA_019750095.1 Phycisphaerales bacterium | reverse complement strand
GCCAGAGCCCCTCGGCGTTCATGCCGGTGTCGGCGTCGATATCGCCCATGATGCCGACGGCGACGCAGGGGATGCGGTGTGGGACGCTGTGAAAGACGGCGGCGGTGCCGCGCCAGAGGGTCTGGGCGTACCAATCGCAGTTGCGGCCGACCCAGGGGCGATGGTCGTTCCAGACGACGAGTCCGGTGCACATGGGGCCACGTTCGCCGATGAGTTGCGCTGGGGAAAGGAGTTCGGCGGGCGGGGCGTCGGCGTTGCCGGGGCGCGGGGCGGCGATGTCGGCGTAGAGCCATTCGCGCAGAGTGCCGGTACTGACGCCCGCGCCTTCGGCCATGGCAGCGATCTGACGCTGATAGTGATCGGGGAGTCGTGCCGCCCAGCGTGCGGCACTTGATGCGAGGTGATCAGGGTCGGTGCGATTGATGCGCATCATCTCGCGGAGGTAGGGATCGCGGCGAGCGGGGAGCAGGAGGTGGCGGCATGCCTGGCCATAGGCGAAACCGGCGGAGTCGATATCGCCCGGAATGCGGAGTTCTTGGAAGGTGGGATCGAGCATGGAGCGGGCGGTTGCGAGCGTGTTGGATCAAACGGCCGAAAACCTGTCAGGACGGGGGGAATGGGCAATCGAGTGTCAAGATCACATTCAGATCGCGTGAGACCTCTGTGAGATCCGACAAAGTGGTCCGCTGGGGGCGATGAGCCATGGCACAATAGACGAACCGCTCGGCGTCGAGTGGAGTAGGAACGGATGTGTTTTCCCAAGGCCTCTATCGCAGGGAGCGCGCATGACCTTGGACTATCGAACGGTGTTCATCAGCGACACGCACCTTGGCATGCGCGGAGCGCGGGCCGATGAGCTTTCGGCGTTTCTGAAGCACGTGCGATGTGAGCGGCTGTACCTGGTGGGCGATGCCATCGACCTGTGGGCGATGCGCTCGAAGGTGCACTGGCCAGCGGCGCACAACCACGTGGTGCGGCGTGTGCTGAAGCACGCCAAGCGTGGGACGCATGTGGTGTTCATTCCTGGCAACCACGACGATGCGGTGCGGCAGTATGCGGGGCTGGACTTTGGCGGCGTGCGGATCGCGTTGCAGGCGGTGCATCGGACGGCCGACGGCAAATCGCTGCTGATCACGCACGGCGATGAGTACGACCTTGTGGTGCAGAACGGGCGGTTCATCTCGATCCTGGGCGGGTGGGCGTATGACCGGCTGGTGATGCTGAACCGGCTGGTGAACTTGCTGCGGACGAGCGTGGGGCTGCGCAAATGGAGCTTCAGCCACGCGATCAAGAAGAAGGTCAAGGGGGCGTGCTCGTTCATGTCGAACTTTGAGCAGGCGCTGCTCGCTGAGGCACGCCGACGCGGCATGGATGGCGTGGTCTGCGGGCACATCCATCAGCCCGCGCTGCGCGACGTTGATGGTGTGCTGTACGCAAACTGCGGCGACTGGATCGAGCGGTGCAGCGCGCTGGTGGAGCATGCCGACGGGCGGCTGGAGCTGGTGGACGTCGAGAAGCTGATGATCGAACGCGGAATCGAAGTGGTGCACGATAAGACGGATGATGTGCCGTTTGAGCTGCCGCAGATGGCGGTGGAGGTCATGGCATGAGGCCGACGCGCGTGACGCTGTGCACGGCGGCGGTGGGTTGCGGGCACACGATGGCGGCGAAGGCCGTGTGGCTTGGCCTTTCGGCGCTGGACTCGACACTGGAGATCAACCTGATCGAGGCGCTGGACCTTGCGCCGCGATGGTTCACGATGGCGTATCGGGATGGATATCTGCGGGCGATTGCGCACGCGCCCGCGCTCGCGGGGCGGCTGTATGACGCGACGGATGAGTATGTGACCCGGCGCGGGCTGGGGCATGCGGTTGAGAATGCGGCGATGCGGGGGCTGGTGCGTCATCCGATGATTCAGAGTGCGGATGTGGTGGTGACGACGCACTTTCTGTGCGCGCGGGTGTTGTCATGGGCACGGGCCGAGGGGCGGCTGCGTGCGCCGCTAGTGGTGTGCGTGACGGATCAGCATCCGCATGGTGTGTGGCTTGTGCCGCATGCGGATTTGACGCTGGTCGCTTCAGAGACAGCGCGGCAGGCGGCGATCGATGCGGGGATGGCGGCGGAGCGCGTGCGAGTGACGGGCATTCCGATCAATCCGCGGTTCTCGGTGGCTGGAGATCGGGCTGGCATACTGCGCGAGCACGGGCTGCCGAGCGATCGGCCGATCGTGCTGCTCTCGGGCGGCGGGCTGGGGCTTGGAGGCATGGAGGATGCGCTGCGGGCGATTCTGGAGAGCGCGACCCGGGTGCATGCCGTGGTGATCTGCGGGAAGAACGAGGCGCTGCGGCGTGGATTGAGCGCGCTGGTGCGCGAGCGCTCAAGTGATGGACCGAGCTGCGATGTGCTTGGATACACGACGCAGATGCCCGAACTGATGGCCGTGGCGGATGTCATGATCGGCAAGCCGGGTGGGCTGACCACGTCTGAGGCGAGCGCACGCGGGCTGCCGATGGTGCTGCTCAAGCCGATTCCGGGGCAAGAAGAGCGGAACGCACAGCGGCTTGTGGAGGTCGGCGCGGCGGTGCTGGAGCCCGATCCGCGCCGGGCCGGCGCACTGGCGTGCGAGATCATTCGGGATCGGCCGCGGCTGGACGCGATGCGGATCGCGGCTCAGGCGGCGGGTGCGCCGGCGGCGGCCGAGGTGGTGGCGCGGCAGGTTCTGGCGATGGCCGGAGCGCGTGCGGGAGAAGCCGCTTGTGAAGACGCTGGTGGGCAGGTCGCCTCAATGAACGTTGCAGCGGGGCTCTCTGGATTGAAGGAAGGGCCTTGCCCCGCGTGCTAGAGCGTTCGCGTGCATGTTGATGCGCGTTCGGGACGAGCGAGCCACCCGAAGACACTATCTTGCCATGTCCATCGCGGCGAGCTTGGCGAGTGCTTGCCCGCTGACACGATGGATCGTCCATTCAGAGAGCGGCTCCGCACCGAGGGCACGGTAGAAGTCGAGGGCTGGGGTGTTCCAGTCGAGGACGTTCCATTCCATGCGGACGCAGCCGCGGTCGTTGGCGATGCGCGCGAGGCGGAGGAGCAGGGCTTTGCCCAGGCCGTGGCCTCGTGCTTCGGGGCGGACGAAGAGGTCTTCGAGATAGATGCCGGCGCGGCCGGTCCAGGTCGAGTAGTTGTGGAAGAAGAGCGCAAAGCCCTGGGGAACGCCATCGACCTCGCCGATGAGGCATTCGGCGACGGGGCCGTGGCGTGGAGCGCCATTGATGTGCGGCGCGGAGAAGGAGTCGCCGAAGAGGTGGCGATCGATGAGCTCGGGAGTGGCGACGGCCTGATCAGGTGCTCGTTCGTACTCGGCAAGCGCTCGGATGAGTCCCAGAATCTTTGGAATGTCGGCACGAACGGCCGGACGGATGGTGATCGCCATGGGCACAGAATAGTGTGTTGGGCTGGCAAGAAGCACCAGGCACGGGAGCAATCGCGATGAGCCACAACCATGAAGGCACGCTTCGGCAGATCTTTGCGCATCCGGTCAGCATGAACATCAAGTGGAAGGACGTGCGGCATCTGATCGAGTCACTGGGCGGAATGGCCGAGCCGAGTCAGGGCGGGCGCGAGCGGTTCGTGCTGAACGGGCAGGACCGCGTGTTCCACGTGCCGCATTCCAAACAGATCGAGTCGCGGGACGAGGTGTCGCAGCTTCGGCACTTTCTTGAAGCTGCGGGCGTGACGCCGGGAACATCGGAATGATCGCGTTGGAGCGCGTTACTGAGCAGCACGCGCCTCGGCGGCTTTCTTGATCAGTTCCATGTCGCTGCGAAGCCCTTTGGCCATGGCACCGGACATCATCTTGGCCATGACCTGACCGGCCATGCCGCTGGGTTTCAGAATGCCGCGGAGATCGACGATGCAGGTCGATGGGCCGGTGGACGTGAACGCGTACAGAAACTCCATGTCGATGCCCATCATGGTGCAGGAGATCGCCATGGAGTTCGGCGGGCTGAACTCGGTGATGGCAAACTCGACGGCGACGGACTTGCCCATGCCGCGGCGGGTTTCTTTCCACTTGAACCCCACGCCCATGCCGCCTGCGGGTGAGCGCTGGAGCACCTCGATGCGTTCGATGTGCGGAATCACCTGCACAATGGCGGGGATGTCGGCGCAGATCGCGAAGAGGCGATCGAGCGGGGCGTTGACGGGGAGGGAGACGTGGATGTCGGACATGGATCGCTCCGCGGTGGGTGAACCCAGAGGATACGCGGCGTGGGTGCGCTCGATCGCGATCGCGGCGGATCGCTAGCCACGTGCCCGCACATTCTTGGCAGCGAGTTGGACCACTTCGCTGATTCGACGCTCGCGTGTCTCCGCTCGCTTCGCCGAGGCGATCCAGATGAGGATGTTCTTGCGAGCACCGGGGGGAAAGGCGGCGAAGTTTTTGCCCGCGACTGCGTTCTTCATCAAAGCGGCAGCGAGATCGTCGGGCACGATGAGTGCCTCAACCTGATCGAGCGCGATCCACGAGCCATCATGTTTGGCGGCATCAATCTTGGCCTGGCCCGCAGATGTGATGAGCCCCGCGGCGGAGAGAGACTCGACGCGCCGCTTGTTGAGCGCGGACCAGACGCTCTTGGGTTTGCGCGGAGAAAAGTAGAGCTTGGCGTGGCGATCATCGACGCGGCCGACGACGCTGTCGATCCAGCCGAAGCAGAGGGCTTCTTCGACGATGTCGTCATAGGTGAGGACGCGCTGGCCGTCGGCTCGCTTTTTCTCGTACACGAGCCAGATCGGGCCGTGGGTTGCGTGATTGGTCGTAAGCCAGCTTCGCAGCGCGGCGCGGTCCTTGATGCGCACCTCCGGGGCGACGGGTGGCGGACGCTTCGGGCGCGGGTCTGGGCGAGTGTTCGGGCGGGCGGGCGTGGTGATGCGCTTGGCCATGCGGATCTTCAGCCGTAGTGCGATATGGAACGCATGATCAGCCCGCGTTCAGAGAGCACAAAGACCTCGGCAGCGAGGTCGCCGCTCATGCGCGTGTACACCAGAATCACGCTTTCAAGCCCGACGGCGACATGCTTCGGATGAAACTGCAGCGTGGGGTTGCGCACCAGCGCGCGAGCAAAGTAGTCGCGCACAGCATCAATACCCTTGAGCCACTTGTCGTCGGTGTTGTTGTACCGCTTGATGAACGGCGAGGAATGCTCGATGGTCGGCTCGTAGCAGGCCATGATCGCCTCGATGTCGCGTGCGTTCCACGCCGCGTACCAGCGGTCAGCGAAGGCGCGGGCGGATTCGGGGGTCGGTGAGGCGGCAAGGGGCATGCGGCAAGAATATGGCGTTCACGCCCGCTTATCGCGAGAGGCGCACGTCGACTTCGCGATCCACATACGACCACTCGTGTGTCTCGCGCAATCGCCCGACGAGGTGCTCGAAGGCGTCCTCGTGTTCGGGTGCGTACTCAAACCAGGTCAGAAAGTCGAACTCCCCGCCGTGGTCGCGGCAGTGGATCAATCGCCGCGCGATGGCGGGGAGATACTCCATGCCGATGGAGAAGTGCCGAGATTGCTCCTGCATGATCTCGCGGCGTTGATCCTGGGCCAGAGCCCACCATTCTGGCGACTTGCGGATCGGAATGAGCGCGGCGCACGTTGCTTCCGGCCTTCCGAGCCCGGCCTGCACACGAGCGACGGCGTGCTGCTCGTGCTCGGTCATGTATCGCACGTTGCTGGTCACGCCGTGCAGCACCCAGACGGGGTTCTGCTGCATTGGTGCCTGTCCTTGCAGGAACTGCAGCCGCGGGGCCCTCGGGAGCGACGCGCCGACCACGGGGCGAATGCTGGTGATCGCCCACTCGCCGGTGGTTCCGGCGACGAGCGCATGGGCAAGGGGCGACGGGGAAGGTGATTCCATCGGGCCACTTGGATGCCACGACACGGATGTCGTTACGCACAGCGAGCAGTTGTTTCTGCCGACCTTGCCATGCGCACGCACTCAGTTCTTCATCGACTCGCGAAGTTCAAGCAGCGGCCTGGCATCAATCTGGATCAGCCCATGCCGGGCAAAGTCCAGATCGATCGTGACCCAGAGCGCGGCGGTGATCAGCACGATCAGCAGCACCACGGGGCCGCGGAGCGATCGCTTGGAGAGCCCCATCACATAGCCGACGGAGCCGAGACTGGCCATCGCGCAGGCGATCATGATGGCCATGACCAGCATCGGAATGTGCCGACGCGTGGCGGCGGTGCGCAGTTCGTACGCATCGATCACCTCGGTCACGGGCGTGACGATCAGCGCCGCGAACTGCGGCGTTTCGCGGGCCGCGTCGGCGGCGGCGCGCCAGAGGCGATCTTGGAGATCATCGATGCGACGTTTGGCTTCGCTCGTCGCCAAGGCCTCGCGCCCAGAGGCCTCGAACAGGTCGATCCTCGCGTCGACATACTCCTGCAGGACTTGACGGATCGCTGCAGAGTGAATCGGAGCGAAGAGATCGCAGCGCATATACGCCGTGCCGATCGCGCTGGTCTCGCGGACGATGATGTCCTGGCGCTGGACAAACCTCTCGCTGGCGCCAGAGAAACTGAAGCCCAGCAGCAGACCCAGCAGGGCGAGGATGGCCCCCTGCACGACGCCGATGTGCGGATCGTCGGCTTCCTCGACGCGTTGGCGGCGCGCCCCGAGCCAGCGCCCGACAAAGACCGCGGCAAACAGGGCGGACACAATGCCCACGGCGATCAGGGCGGCGATGGCTTCCACGGGGAGCACGGGCATGCTAGATGATAACGCCCACGCCATCGGCCCGAACCGCTCCACCGAGACTTGACCGACCGGCTATTTCTTCGCGGCGGGAAGCCCATCGGGCAGCACGAACACGCGTGAGGTCAGCGTCAGCGGCGGCAGGCCGCCG
Organism: Phycisphaerales bacterium; assembly: GCA_019750095.1. Taxonomy (GTDB): domain Bacteria; phylum Planctomycetota; class Phycisphaerae; order Phycisphaerales; family UBA1924; genus UBA4658. The sequence goes on along the minus strand of JAIEOW010000090.1, from coordinate 52,528 downwards.
GGCATGGCGTACTGGCACTCGATGAAATACGCCGCGAATCCGGAGTTCGGCGGGCGCAGCTCGGCCACGTGCAGCGTGCGTTCTGCGCTCGCGGGCGCGAGGTCGGTGGACGTCCAGGCCTTGCCGGTCTGGTTGAAGCGGAAGTCGCGGGCGGACTCGGTCTTTGCGCTCCAGAGTCGGGTGGCCGTCGGAGCGCGTGAAGAGGTGAGCTTGACGCGCAGCCCGCCCGCCGACTCCGCCGGCTCGACCGACCAGTTCAGCGTGGGCAACGCGCTCCCCCCCGCCCCCCCCGTCCACGCGCGATAGAACGCGATCAGGTCCGCCACCGCGCTCGAATCCTTCAGGCCGTGCCCGCAATTGGGCTGATAGCGCAGCATCCACGGCTGCGGCAGCTTTCCCTCATAGAACTGCGAGCTGTCGGGCAGAAAGAACTCGTCGCCGGTCGCGTTGATGATGTACTTGGGCTTGCTCCCTACGCGCGACAACCAGTGCACCGGATCGTCGTGAGCCAGCACGGCGGCCAGGCCCGGATCGACCGCGCCGTCGGCTTTGAGAAAGCGATCGGTGAATCCCGTCTCGACATAGTCGTTGAGCGCGGGTGACCAGAAGCCGTAGACGGCATGATGGTGGCGCATCTGCGCGGGCAGGTCCAGCACGTCGATCACCAGCGGAGCGATGGCGCCGACGCGCTTGTCCACGGCACCGGTGAGCCACGTCGTCCAGCCGCGCTTGGAGCCGCCGGCGACGAGGAACGGCCCGGGCTTGAAGTCCTTGGTCAGCTGTTTTCCGTTGAACGATGGCTTCTCCTGCGGATGCCTGGCCAGGAACTGCTCGGTCGTGTCGATCGCCTTGACCGCGGCCTTGACCATCGGAAAGCGGGCGATCCACGTCGGGTCGCCGGTCTGGATGGCGTTGACCCAGGTGCGGGCGACGAGGGCGTCTTCGTTGCGATCGGCAGGGTCGCCGTTGAGACGCAGGGGCTGGTTGGGCACGTTGTCGATCGTGACCGCGATCGCGCCTGCCGGGGCGAGCATCTGCAACTCAAACGGTGGCGCGGCGGGCGGCTCGCTCCTGCGACGCCCCCCGCCGATGAAGAGAATCGGCTTATCTGACACCAGCCGATCGGGCACCCAGATGCACACCCAGTGCGTCCACTCGGGGATGTTGACTTCGTCCTTGGTGCGCCAGACCTGCGAGGTCATGCGGAGGGCGTGCCAAGAGCCGGAGATGACGCCCTCGATACGCGTCGACTTGACGAGTTCCCACGTGAACGCGCCGTCATCGAGCGCGATGTACTTTTCCAGCGCGGTGGCTTGATCCGGTGCGGTCGTCGCGGGCGCACCCATGGCGAGGCGCTGGGCCGCCGAATCGGCGACGTTGGTGACATCGGTAACATCGGCAGCGGGTGTTGCCGGAGATTGCGGTGCAAGCGCGAGAGCCGCGAGTGAGCAGATCGCGGCTCGAAGAGAGTTGGCGGGAAGGAAGCGGGTGATCATGCCGCCAGTGTAATCAGCCGCGGGCGATCGCGCGGACGCGTGCGTAAGGACTCGGACAAGATTCGCTCACGCTCAGACCTTGATTTACGCCTTGCCGGCGTGGCGTTGCACGAGAGCACGTGGTTCCTGCAACTCGATCCGCGGGGTCGCTCGCACGCTTTCGATGATCGAACCCACGCTCAGCATGTCGAGCACGTGCGCCTGATCGATCGGGCAGGTTGATCTCGCGGGTCCACCAATGGCTTGAAACGACGTCGCCCTTCAGCGTGCCAGGCAAGCATCCATCGCTCGGAGGATCACCTCTCGATTCTTGCTCGCGATTGCCCCGCGCGGCAGGTATCGAACGAACCAGGGCGCAAGGCCGTCGCGGTAGAGCTGCCGACGTTGCTTCGCGGCCAGGAAAGAACGGAGAGCCAAGAAGTCAAGTCGATCCTGAGCGAAGATCGTCGTGCGTTTCATGCTGATCGCGTAGAACGCACAGCGCGGCCAATCGAGACGCATCGGCCTTGGCATGACACAGGCACTGCAGAACACCACCCCGAGGTTGTTGTATCCATGCCCGCGATAGACGTTCGGTTCGCCTCGCTCAGAGTGTTCGAGCGTTCCGGGCGGAACGATCCGCGGGAAGTACCACACATCGTGGTCGTCAGGATTCCACTCAAAGCCCGCACGCTTCAGTTCCGCAGGATCGGGCTTGACCGGGCAATACCCGCAGGCCGACTTCCATGCTGCTTCGTTCCCGCAGCGTGGACACTTCACTACGCAGGTGAATGGACCTCGCAACGCTCGCGTCGGCTCAACGGGATTCGCTCGCGGCTGCTGCTTGACGCGGACCCGGAGTTTCTGATAGATCTTCTTGGGCTCCATGTTCACACGCGCGTTCGAGCAGCGTACGCCGCACGATCCTTATTGCGACGGCTCACTCAAGAAGTCGCAGGCCGCAACGATGTGCGCCGCAAAGGCCGCGATGTTGGGCCACTCGTCGGCGATGGCACTCCTCTCATGATCCCAGAAAACAACTCGCGCATCGGCGGGCATGAGCGGATCATCCGACCGAAAGGAAAACCAATCCCCGTTGCCGGAACCACCGAAGTTGATGTCGATATCACTCGGTTCTTCTTCAGAAGGCGACTCCCCCGGAGAGAACGCCGAATACTGGTTCCACTCCGGCACCATCATGCCGAAATCAAGTTTTCCGTGTGGGCAGAGATAGTCACCATACACGTCTTCGGGCAGGAGCGGAGCGAGGCGCTTCCATGCGTCGGGTGTGCGTGCGAAGAGCTCCGAAGATTGGATCTCAGCAAAGTAGCTTGATTCACGCGCCGGTGTCCAAGTCGCTGAGCCGTCAGAGAGTCGGCGTTCAAGATAGGCCGCAGCGTCTTTGGTGCTGGAAAATCGCAAGGTTGTGTAGGGCTTGCGCGATGCGATCTTGACGGCTCGGCGGGCTCTTTCGGCGCTGGCCTCGGCTTGGGTGTAGGCCGGCGGCGGAACTGGCAGGCTCACGGTGCGATCGAGTATTTCGGAGGTCGCGTCGGACGCTGGAACGACGCAGAGTGTCTTGAATCGGTGGGCCTTGAGGATGCCTGCTTCGATGAGGAGTTTTCTCGTGCGAGCGTTGCAACTGATGGATTCAATCCATCTCCACGGAAACTTATCGTTCGGAGCTGGACGCCTCGTCCAGCCGAGATACGCGAAGTCGGTCGCCGGGAGATGCTCTCTCACAAACCGCTGTTGTCCATGGACTCTAAAACTCGAGATCGCAGTTCCGAAGAGTGCCGCGATGAACGGGTTCTGCATCCTCACGTTCTCTCGCATGTACTCGAACCGTGCCATCGGTTCGCCGCAGCGGTGCGCCGGATCGCTCCGCTCAGCCGAATGTGCCGCGATCAGCTTTGTGGGGTCGATAAGCGGATGATCCAGGCCGCGCCCGATCGGTTTTTCTGCGTAGACCTCGCACCAGACCCTTGGGTCATCTGGGTACGCATCCTCAAGCGGAAGAAAGCTCAAGCCTGTCAGGCCGTTCTCATCAACGACCCTGCGAAACTCTTCGGAGATCACCTTTTGCCCGAACCGCTCGCCGTAGCACAGCGCTGCGGGTGCTCGCGCTGGCGAGTGAAAGTCGGCCGGTCCCGTGGAGAGCTCGAACCATGCATGCGGATCCGATGACGACGGCTCTGGCTCATCAACCCAGGCGGCTTTCAAGCAACCGATGCCCTTTCGAGACAAATCGGCAATGGCGTCCAGCAGATCGCGCCAACGCGGATCATCGACTTCGAGGACCACAAATGGCGATGAGTTTCGCTCAAAGCCGAATCGGCCAAAGAGCTTTGCGATTTCCGCTTGAGATTGTTGGTACGAAAGACCACCTACAGACACACGCGAACCCCGATCGCTGGTCAACGGCGGTGCCACACTGAGTGTGACCTTCGATCCCACAGGGGCAGTCCAAATCATCGTCGCTCCTCATGCCTAAACCAACGGACCACATGGCGCAATCCCCAGCGCCGGCCGCACATCAATCTGCGCCACCAACTCTCCAAGCCCAAGAGCCTATTCCACCGCGTCGTCGCCTTCACAGAATCGCTTGGGCCGCGATCGCCGCTGCCAACGGAGGTCCACGAACAGCTTCCGCTCGAACGTTCCGTCCCAAGTCACGGCCAGCTCGTGCGACTCGAACACCTTCTGCGCCATATGGGCGATTCTGACCGACCGTTCCTGGTATTCCTCATCGGTGCTTACAAAGTCGGTCGTTCCATAGCCAAGAAAGATCCCGCCGCCCTCGACGGCCGACTCGGTCTGCTGACGATGATAAAAGACATAACCCACGATGGGTGTGCCGCCCCAAAGACCGCCGAGACGAGCGTACTCGTCCGGCATCGCCGCCGATCCACAAGTATTGCAGCACCACCAGTCATGACGAGCCATGATGCCGATCGCATTGAGTTCCTCAAAGGAAGCATCCAGCCGGTCACAATCCGTGACCGCAGGCCAGGACAACCGCTCAGCATCCAGCTCTGCAAAGAACTCGGACATCATCGCTTTGACGCATCGAGCAAGATCGTCCCCGCCGTACTCATCACCGAAGTTCTCGATCGCTGCCTCTTCGATGGCCGCCTCCGATTGGAATCCGGCTCGGAGGCCAAGCCGGATGAACGCCGACAGCTCGTCGATCAACTCGTTCTTGGTCATGTGGGCTCCGTCGAGAGAAGTGCTCACACCAATCGATCGTCCTTCGAAATCCCCAGCGCCGGCCGCACATCAAGCTGCACCACCACCCCACCCTTGCCGGCCACCAGTTCCTTCGCCGTGTCCGGATCAACATAATCGCTGTGGCATGACGCCTTGCCCGCATCCGCGCCCACGGCCTTCTTGGTCTTGCTCGCCAGCTTGTGAATCTCTTCCGGAGAGAGCACGCCGCGTTTGGCGAGCACTTCCTGCTGCTCCGGCGTCAGTGCGGCGGACTTCACCGGCGCTCCGACCTTGCCGTTGGCCCCGACACGCTCAAAGCCCTCTGCCTTGCCGCTGGCAAACTCCTGGATCTCCTTGCTGATCCGCACGCTGCACCAGTCGTGCCCGCACATGGCGCAGAAGTCGGTGTCGACGTCGAGGTCTTCGTCGTGATACGCCCGGGCGGTGTCGGGATCGAACGAGAGCTCGAAGTGCTTCTCCCAGTTCAACGCGGCACGGGCTTTGGTCAGTTCGTCGTCGCGATCACGCGTGCCGGGGATGCCGAGTGCGATGTCCGCAGCGTGGGCGGCGATCTTGTACGCGATGCACCCCTGCTTGACGTCGTCTTTCTTCGGCAGGCCCAGGTGCTCCTTCGGCGTGACATAGCAGAGCATCGCCGCGCCGTGATAGGCCATGCTGGTGGCCCCAATGCACGAAGTAATGTGGTCGTAGCCGGGGAACATGTCCGTCACCAGCGGCCCAAGCACATAGAACGGAGCCCCGTGGCAGAGCGTCCGCTGCACCTTCGCGTTCCACTCGATCTGATCAAACGGCACGTGCCCGGGGCCTTCGATCATTACCTGCACGCCCTTGCGCCAGGCCCGCTCGGTGAGTTCGCCCAGCGTCTCAAGCTCCGCGATCTGAGCCGCATCGGTCGCATCGGCAAGCCCGCCGGGGCGGAGGCCGTCGCCGATGCTGAACGTCACGTCATACTGCCGGAGGATGTCGCAGATCTCCTCCCAGCGGGTGTACATGATGTTCTCTTGGCTATGCACAAGCATCCACTTGGCCAGCAGCGAACCGCCGCGGCTGACGATGCCGATGAGGCGATTCTTCACGTGCTTCAGATGCGCCCGCCGCACGCCGGCGTGGATCGTGAAATAGTCCACGCCCTGCCTGGCCTGATGGTGCAGCGAGGCCTCGATCGTCGGCCAATCCAGGTCTTCGATCTTCTTCCCGATGATCATCGAATAGATCGGCACGGTGCCGATGGGCACGGTCGACGCGCGGATGATCGCGTCGCGGCATTCATCGAGATTGCCGCCGGTGGAAAGATCCATCACCGTGTCGGCCCCCCACTTCTCCGCCCACTTCAGCTTCTCGACCTCTTCGTGCGTGCCTGAAGAGACCGGCGACGCGCCCATGTTGGCGTTCACCTTGGTCATGCTCGCACGGCCGATGCACATCGGATCAAGGTTGTACTTCAGATGGTTGATGTTCGCCGGAATCACCATGCGCCCCGCGGCCACCTCATCCCGCACCGCCTCGGCCCCCTTGCCGGGAAAGAGCACATCAAAGTGCGGCTCACGCTCAGCAACGCGACGCATCTGCGGCGTGATGATGCCCAGCCGAGCAGACTCAAGCTGAGTGATCGGCGTGAAGCCTCGCGGATAGGTGACCCGCATCTGCTCGCCGCGGGCCGTAGTGAACACCGCCTGGGTCTCACCAGTGCCCAGTGCCTGATGCCCAGTGCCTTTGTTCACTGTCCACCCTTCGGGCAGGAAGTCCCACGCCGTCTTCTCGCTGGGCGCGGGCATGCCCGGCGTGTCGGGCGAAGAGAACATGAGCGACCCGCCGACGTCCGGGGCGTTGGCGAATGAGCCGGGGGTCGTGACGCCTGGCGTGTTGCCGGGGTTGCGGGCGCTGCGGAGGGGCGGATTGAGGCGGGATGTGGCGTGAGAAGAGGCAATCATGGCTTGTTCCTTGCAGGCACATGGTCGTCCTGCGAGTTGTCGATTGTGGTTTCGGGTGAAGTATCGAGAATCGATGCGAGCTTGTTCTTCGTGTCAGCGAACCAAATCATGAGCGGCTGCCATTGCTCGGGGTGTTCGCTCCACCAGTGGCAGTTGATCCCGTGATATCCCGACTGGGCGAACAATTCGAACGATGTTCCGTCCAAACCCACTACGTTGGCTGTGGGCAGGACAGGGATCGCGATGCTCGAGAGCGGCCCGAGACAAAGTTCGATCAGTTGGGGATCGACGCTCACGCTGCGATTAACAATAGTTGGGTGAAGCATGCGGGGGTGCCGCTGACGCTCAACCGGCGAGCGAAGTTTGTCGGCGTCCTCGGCGAGACTCCAGCGGCACAACCGAAGTTCATGCACGCTTTCCAAGTGGAGTCTGCGGTCGCGAACCAATCGTCCGGAGGGCATACCGATCCCGATGCTCTCTGGCGCATCGAACGAAGGAAAGACGCAGAGTCGCAGCATCCAGTCGCCAGAGCGCAGGGCCGTGCGCGCTTCGTCGCGAAGTGCTCGCCACTCAAGATGTTGTTCTGCGTCCACGATCGCTTCCCTCCGCCGGTACAAACCGGATCAGGTTCTACGGGTGCATCTCAGCGATCGGCCCCAAATGGCCGCCGCGCCCCGAGCGTTGTGCTGCAAGGGTATGCTCAAAACCTACTGCACGCGTATTGAAACTGCCGCCTGACCAATGCGAACAATGATGCTCGATGGACGACACCGTTGCTTCATCTCTACCCCCGGACATGGCCGAGGCACTCCGCAGGGAGCTTGACCCGGGCGAGGACGTGCGCTGGTGCGGGCAGCCAGACCCTCGGATCATCTTTCGACGCCAGATTCCGGGCGTCCTTCTGCTGTCTGGCTTGCTGCTCAGCATCAGTGCGATCTTTGCCGTGGTTGGATGTTCAATGCTTCAGGAGCTCCGCGGGCTTGAGCCGCTCCTTGATCGGAGTCAGCAACGTCCAACCTACGGATCGGTGTACACGGCGTTCGGATTCGCCGCTTTCATCGCGCTGTGGATCCTCCCCCTCACGATGGTTCCGTGGATCATGCAGTCGGTAGCACGCCGAACGATCTTTGCCGTCACCCGCACGCGCGTGCTCAAAGTCGTCTTGTCTCGTCGAGGCGTGCCAACTGTGAGTGCAGTGGAACCTGGTCATCCGCTCCACTTGCGGCGAAAGGGCCTTGAGATGGACAAGGGCGACATCCATCTCTATCCACAACCCTCAGGCAAAGGCACTTCAATGCTCACGATTGAAGCGATCAACGACGCCCGAACGGTTGAGCGTCTGATTCGGCAGTGCTTTGATCCGTGAGTCTTCGGCGACGTCACCAACTCACCTCACCCCCACATACGCCACATCCCGCTGCACACGCCGCCCCACCTCACTCGCATACTTCACCCCCAGCTCCCCCCGCCGCTCCAGCGCCCATTCCGTCAACCGAACCTTCCCCGTAGCCGGCTGATCCGAATCCAGCAGCCCGCGCATCAACCCCGCGATCTCCTCGCGCGTGATGATCACATCCTGCACGACCGGATTGATCAACTTCGCCACGCCCAGCCCTAGCAGCGGCGGCACCGAGACCACTCTCCGCCGCGCCCCGATGATCTCCGCGAGCGTCTCGACAAGCTCGCGATACGCAAACCCTTCCGGCCCGACGGCGTCGGTCACGGAGTTCGCCCGCTCATCCGCCTTGGCAATCATCAGCTCGGCCATGTCGTCAACATGCAGCGGCCGCAAGCGATAGCGACCATCGCCAAACACGCCGAAGATCGGCAGGTGGCGCAGCGTCCACGCGATGTTGTTCACCAGAATGTCGAACCGCCCGAAGAGCACACCAGGCCGCACGATCGCGTGCGCCACGCCGCATTCGCGCAGCGCATCTTCAAGCGCGTGCTTGCCGCGGTAATAGCCCAGATCGTCGGCCTCATCCGCGTGCAGAATGCTCACGTGCACGATGCGTCCCACGCCGGCACGCCCCGCCGCCTTGAACAACGCCCGCGTGTTCGCCACGGCCTGCTCAAACGTGAACAACCGATGGTTGAACCGCACCCAATACGTGTTGTACAGCACATCCGCGCCATCGAGCGAACGTGCCAACGCATCGGGATCATCAAACGCCAACCGCTCGGCCTTCACCCGCTCGCCAAACGGGTTCGGCCTGTTCAACGAGTTCGTGATGGTGCGAACCGTCTCGCCGCGCTCCAGCAGCCGCTCGGCGATGGATCGCCCCGTGTACCCAAACGCTCCGGTGATGACGCTGGTGCCCATGGCCCACTCCAACACCCACCACGCCGTCCCAAGTTCAACCGCATGCCTGCCACCCACGGCCTTTGGTGGCACAGGCGTCCCGCCTGTGGCTCTTCGCCTCGCACCTGTTCACAGGCCAGAGGCCCGTTCCACCAATCCAAACGTGCTGCAGCCGTTTCCTAGACGCGCTCTCCTCGATACAAGTCGCGCAGCGCACCTGGCAGCTCCGAAAACGCAAACACGTAACCCTCTCTCATCAACCGCCGCGGCACGCAATACCGCCCAAAGATCGCAAGCTCCGGATCGGTCCTCAGCACCAGCGGCGCACCAACCCGCACCATCCACTCAAACGTCGGCGGCCCAACGCCAAGCCCGCCCAGCCCGCCCGCGACACGCCGCAGTTCACGCATGAACTCGCGATTGCTCACCGGTCCCGTCGCGGCCGCGACATACACGCCCCGCATCGATTCATCATCAATCGCCCGCACCATGATCCGCGTCATGTCCTCGATGTGCAGCCAGCTCATCCCCTGCTCACCGCGTCCGACTCGACCACCCAAACCCCATTGGCAGAGCGTTTCCAGTCGTTTCAACGCGCCCTCGCCGCGCCCAAGCACAAAGCCCGTGCGCAGCACCACACGCCGCACGCCCGGTGGACACACGGCGTCAAACGCCGCTTCCCAAGCTCGACCGACCTTGGGCGCAAGCTCATGCTCCGGCCCGAGCGGCGTCGATTCGTCACAGACCACGCCCCTCGCCGGGTCGCCGTAGATGTGCGCCGTCGACATCTGCACCCACACCCGCGGCCGCTTCGTCGCCGCCGCAACCGCCTCGCCAAGCACACGCGTCGAGTCCACACGCGAACTCATGATCTCCGCACAATGCGCGGCGGTCTTGACACAATCCACGCTCCGCCCGCAAAGGTTGACGATCACATCGCACCCGTCCACCGCTTTGGCCCACGCGCCGATGGTGCGGCCATCCCACAGCACAACCCGCACGCCCTTGGGCGCGCTCGCCCAGCCACCACGCGAGAGCACCACCACCTCATCGCCACGCTGGGCAAGCTGCCGAGCGAGGGCGGCACCAAGGAATCCGCTGCCGCCAGCGACGACGATTCGTTGCGTTGGAACGGTTTGGCCCTGCATGTGTACACCTTACCATGCAGTTCCATTGTTTTCAAGTATTTCTGAAAATACAGTTCACATTGATTCTTGTCGATTCGGCCAAGCCGCCGCACCAACGCCACAACCCATGGCGCCCGATCGCCACGGACCGGACGCCACGGGCCAGGATGTCTATTCCAGAACGATCCTTCCAACACGCGCCTTACGCCGGTCGGCGTTTCATCGCGTGCACACGCTCAAAGACGTCGTCGAGCTGTCGCACGAGCTTTCGGCGTGCACCAACGAGCGCCGAGGCGAAAGTGTGCCCGACATGCGAGACCGTCAGCGGTCGCGCAGTCGCACGCACTCGGGCCTCGATCACGACGCGTTTGTCGCGGCCCCGCGTCTTCTGACCATTCAGGTCGCTGAGATACACGCGCACAAACGTCAGGCGATCGGCGAGTCGCCCGAGCGCCCCGCCGACAAGTCCATGAACACTCTGATCAAGAGACTCCACGCCGCGAAGAGAGCTATCCGTGTTCACATCGATCCGGACCATGACCAAGACCTCCGTGCAGAGCGACCCCGCGGGACGGACCGCGCTTCTTCGATCTCCATAAGAGCGACACTCCCGTGCACGTCGCCCGACGATACTGCGTTGAATACTCCGGCCAGCTCCTCCCCCACCGACACGCACCGTGTTACGCCGATCGCGTGATTGCGTTCGGTCAAGATCGCTTTGCACACCAGCGATTTCACACAGCCGTCGATATCCGGACGCAGCTCGCTTTCTCAGACCTTTCGGCACCCCCAAAGCACGGGACGGCTTTGCCGACCCCGCCGCATGAGGTTGAAGATGTCCGTATTCCATGACGCGCGCGATGAGAATCCCTACCGTTCGCTCTCGAATGTCCCGCCGCGCCTCCACCACCTTCATCTTCTTCACACTCCTCCTCGACGTCCTCGGGTTCGGCCTGCTCATTCCCGTCGCACCAAAGCTCGTCGAGCGCTTCCTCGGCCTTCCCGAATACGGCCAAGAAGGCAAGGCCGCGTGGGCCGTCGCCACGCTCGCCGCGATCTACGCCGGCATGCAGTTCATCCTCAGCCCCGTCCTCGGCTCGCTCTCGGATCGCTTCGGCAGGCGACCGGTGCTGCTCGTTGCGCTGCTCGGGTCCGGCCTCGACTATCTAGCGGCCGCCGCGGCGGCGATCTGGTTCCCGCACATCTGGCTCCTCTTTCTCACCCGCGCAATCAACGGCGCATCGGGCGCGAGCATCTCCACCTGCTATGCGTACATCGCCGACGTCACCCCACCAGAGAAGCGTGCCGGCGCCTATGGCATGATGGGTGCCGCGTTCGGGCTGGGGTTCATGATCGGCCCGCTGCTGGGGGGCGTCCTGGGCGATGCCAAGACCAACATCCCGCTCATCGGCCCGGGCGCGTTGCACTATCCCTTCATCGCCGCGGGCGTGCTGACGCTCATCAACTGGCTCTACGGCGTCTTCGTGCTTCCCGAATCGCTCGCGCGGGAGAATCGACGCCCGTTCAGTTGGGCCAAGGCCAACCCGCTCGGCGCGCTCGCATGGCTGTGGAGCGCCGGGTCGGGCGTCGTGCGCCACCTCGCCGGTTCGGCGTTCCTGCTCAACGTCGCTCAGTTCGGGCTCCACGTCACATGGGTGCTCAGCATGAGCAACCGCTTCAAGTGGACGCCGTCGCAGGTCGGGTGGTCGCTCTTCATCGTCGGGCTTTCCGCCGCACTGGTGCAGGGGCTTTTGGCCCGCAAGATCATCCCCAAGATCGGCGAGCGAGCGTCCCTGCTCATCGGCATCTTCATCGCCATCGTCGCCTTCATCGGCTATGGCGTTGCCACCGAAAGCTGGATGGTCTATGCGATCATCGCCATCGCCTCCTTCGGCGGGATCGCCGGCCCCGCACTGCAATCCATGACCACCAAGGCCGTCGCACCAAACGAGCAGGGCCTGCTTCAGGGTGCGCTCGCCTCGATCAACTGCCTTGCGACGATGATCGGCGCGTTCATCGCCAGCCAGATCTTCGCCGCGTTCACGAGCGACCACCCGCCGGGCGGCGTGACCTTCGCGGGGGCACCGTTCATCTCGGGCTCGATCCTGTGCGCCGTTTCGCTGGTGCCGATCGCGATGATCTGGTCGCGGCTGCCTCGAAATGTCACCCAAGCCAAAGTGACCCCCTTCGCGGGCGAGCGCCCTTGCAAGAAATGCGGCTATGAACTCGCTGGCCTCGCCAAGACCGACGTTTGCCCCGAATGCGGAACCGCTCAACGTCCTGAGGCTTGAAGCACAACGCCCCGCGTAGCTGTGCCCGACTCCGAGGGTCGACGGTCAACGCAGCCCCGGCTCCCCCTCCCCCTGCCAATCCATCACATCCAGTGCCGGCAGCGCATCGCTGATCCCCTGCACACCCAGATGTCGCAGCATGTTCAGGCACTGCGCCCGGTGCCAGTGCCCGTGCGTCAGCACATGCGTCAGAGCCGCGGCACGTGTGAACGTGTACTCCTTGAAACTCCCGTCCGGCTGCGGAAACTTCAGCGCGATCGTTGAGTGCATGCCGCGCAGTCGGCTCACCAGAGCGGCGTCGTCGAGATCATCGCAATACCGCTCGTTCAGTTCCAGCAACTCTTCCACCGAGCGATCTCGCGCATCCGGCGGCGTCGCCCCCGGCGGCGGAGCAAACATCATCGGCTCTAACGCCGCCCGAAGGGGCATGACGCCACGAATCCGATCCGCCCAGCGACCCGCCGCGCTGATGATGTGCGTCAGCGTCAAATGCAGCCCCCCGCGATCGCCGAGCCCGATCGCAAACTTCCGATGAAACTGCTCGTGATTCAGCCCCCGGCAACGCTCCAGCACTACCCGATTCCCCCACCGGTTGTGGGCAAGCAAGATCGCCATCGCGTCGTCGGCTTTGGGAGAATCAACCAATGCGTTCATGAGCGTTCCGATCCAGTGTGAAGATTGCAAGCGGGCCCATAGCACGCGCAGGCCGAGACACCACGGAGCGTATTGCATTCTGTCTCATGCGGCTCGGCTCGGCCTCGTGCTCCAAACCCTCAGCAATGGAAGCCGTTGCATTGATTTGAAAGAGCCGACTTTCTGGAGTTTTCCACCATGAACCCCCTTTCCTCGACCCCTATTGAGGGAACATGTATCCCAACAGCAACTTCACTTGCGTTCTCGGACGGCCTGAGGCATACTGCACCTTATCGGGGATTCGATCCCGCCTCAGATTCTCTGCGGCGAGTTCTTGGGGTGCTCTGAGTCGGTTCTCGGCTCTCGCGGTTGATCTGGTCGGACATTCAACGATTCATGGCGTGCCAAGGTGGCACGAAGACGCACAGGAGGTCCCAATGGCCCTGTCTCGCATGGTTATCGTTCGAGCCCTCGCGCTCGCGGCTCCCATCGCCACCATTCTCGCCAGTGCGGGCATGGCCCACGGACAGACCGCTCCGGCTGCCCGCCAACTCGCCGACACCGTGCTCGGCAGCGGTAGCGGCGTCAGCGGCAACGGCTTCGCGACCGGACCCGCGGGCGTCACGTCGGCACCCGCCTTTGTCGCTTCCGGAGGTGCGCTGTACTTCCGCGCGGGCACGTCATCGACCCGCAACGATCTGTTTCGCACCGAAGGCCGACCGGGCACGACCACGCGGGTCTTCAGCGGCATCACCTCCAACTTTGAGATTCTGAAGGATTCGCCCAGTAATGCCGTCGTCTTTCAGGCACAGCCGACGGGCTCGCCAGTGGGCATGTACGCCGTCTCCGATGACAATCCCTCCGGCGTAATGCTCGCCGCCGGAGCGACGATCCCCGGGACGCAGTACACCTGGAGCGAGAAGAAAGTCCCGACCCTCCAAGGCAAGGCGCTCTTCATCGCCCCCGGCACCACTGGCCCTCAGGTCTGGATCACCGACGGCTCCGTCGCAGGAACCGCCGCCCTGACATCGCTCATTGGCGGCACTGTTCGAGACATCGCCACCACCAGCACCATGGCCTACTTCCAGGTCTCCGAATCGCGCCCCGGCCAGTTGCCGCACAAGATCATCGCCAGCGATGGCACATCCGCCAACACGCGCATCGTCTGGCAGGGCACCGCGCCCCCCAACTGGGCGTCCTCCGGCGTGCCCCCGCTGGCCACTTCTGATGATGCCGTGTTCTTCGCCGTGCAGGGTCCCACTGGCTTCACGATCTTCACGCACTCCGTCGACCGCGGGCTGAGCACCAACATCACGATGCCCGGCTTCCCGCTCTCCACCGCCTTTGTCTGGACCTCGCGCGACGGCTCGGGCATCTACTTTGAACGCACCGCCACGAACCCCACCAGCGGCTCTCGCAAAGAGCTCTGGCGCTTCGCCGCCAATGAGTTCCTCAGCGGGCTGCTCATCGACTTCCCCGCCGACACCACACTCACCCAGCTCGGTGCGACCAACGGCATCACCCTCTTCGGCGACGCTCGCGGCTCATACGCCACCACGCCGACCCTCTGGATCACCGACGGCACGCCCCAGGGCACCTTCGGCATGCCGGGCTTCATGACCACCACCAGCGCAGATCAGTCCCGAACACCCGGTGCCCTGACGCAAGGGTCGGAGTTCTGGTTCAACAGCACCTCGACCACCGCCGGCGTCGAACCCGCCTGCATGAATCTCGCCGACGGATCGCTGACCCGATTCGACCTGCTCTCCGGCACCGCCTCCAGCGTGCCCGGCAAGTACACATCCATGGGCCACTCCCACGGCACCGCGTTTACAGCTCGTTCAAACACCAGCACGGTCATCATGGCCGGTTCCACCACCACCACGCCGCGCACGATCACCTCGACGGCTCCCTATGTGGGCACACCCATGGGCGCAGTCGGCAATCGCCTGGTCTTCTGGGCCCAGACCACCAACGGCCAGAGCGTCGAGCCGCACGTGATCGACCTCTGCCCCGCCGACTACGACAACAGCGGCACCATCTCCACCGTGGACCTCTTCGATTACATCAACGACTTCATGGCCGGCTCGCCCAAAGCCGACACCGACGGCCCCGGCACACCCCCCAACACCACCGACCTGATCCAATATCTGAACTCCTGGTTTGTCGGTTGCTGAAAATCTCGCCGATCGCCGAAACCCGGTGATCGCGGGGCTGGTAGAAGATGTCGGCACACCAGGTGCCCGTCGAACCGGTCGCGAAGATGAGTTGGCAACGACGACGACGTGATCGGTCACCGGCCCCGGGCGCAGCAACGCGTGTCCGGGGCCTTTTTTCGTTCGCGTTACTCCATTCGGAGAGCCTCCGTGCGTTGGATCATGTGTTTTCGGCATGATGGAATCCGACTTGGGCTATCTTCATCGCTCGACCGGTGGCCAAACCCAAGGGTGCCTTATGTCTCTGATTGCACGCGTCCTCTCTGATCGAACTCGTCGCACGGCTCTCGCGTGCGTATTGATCTCTGCTTGGTTTCCCTCAAACGTCTTCGCCCAGGCCACCACCCAACCCTCAGCAACCACATCGCCCGCCGCCTTCGTCCCCGCGCGTGACCGCAACGAGCGCGGCGAGGTTTCCGGCCCGGCTCGGCTTGGCTGGTGGAATGACGCCGTCTTCTACGAGATCTTTGTCCGGTCCTTCAAGGACTCCGCCTCCGGCCCGCTCGCCGGCGACGGCGTCGGCGACATCCGTGGGTTGATCGACAAGCTCGACTACCTGAACGACGGCGACCCGAAAACAACAACCGATCTCGGCATCAACGGCATCTGGCTGATGCCCATGCACCCATCGCCCACCTATCACGGATACGACATCACCGACTATCGCGGGATCAACCCGCAGTACGGCACGCTCGACGACTATCGCGATCTGCTCCGCGCGTGCCACAAACGCGACATCAAGGTCATCCTCGATCTCGTCCTCAATCACTGCTCGAGCAGGCACCCTTGGTTCATCGAGGCCGCGAAGGATGCGAAGAGCCCCAAGCGCGACTGGTTCATCTGGTCGGCTACAAACCCCAGCTATCGCGGCCCGTGGAACCAGCAGGTCTGGCATGCGCTGCGCGAGCGCGGTCAGGGTGGTGAGGCCTCGCCGTACTACTACGGGCTCTTCAGTCGGCACATGCCCGACCTGAACTTCACCAACCCCGAAGTGACGCGTGAGATGCTCGATGTCATGCGGTTCTGGCTCGCCGCAAACGGCGACGCTCCGGCGACCGATGGCTTCCGGCTCGACGCGATCCGCCACTTGATCGAGGACGGCGCACATCAGGACAACACCATCCAGACCCACAAGTGGCTGCAGGAGTTCTATCGCGCGTACAAAGCCGTGAACCCAGAGGCCGTCGCCGTCGGCGAGGTCTGGGCGAGTACCGAGATCGCCTCGCGGTATGTCGGCTCCAAAGACGGCGAGCGGCAGATGGATTTCACCTTTGAGTTTGATCTGGCCGGCGCGATGATGGAATCGGCCCGCACCGGGCTCGCCGCACCGGTGCGGGCGGCGCAGGACAAGGTGCTGAAGTTCTTTCCGCCAAATCAGTACGGCCGATTCCTAACCAATCACGATCAACCGCGCGTCGCAACGCAGCTCAAGAACCATCCCGGCAAGCTCCGCGTCGCCGCCGCGATGCTGCTCACCGGTCCCGGCGTGCCGTTCCTGTACTATGGCGAAGAAGTCGGCCTTCCCGGCGACAAACCCGACGAAGACATCCGCACGCCGATGCCCTGGACCATTGACGCAAAGGGCTTTTCCAGCGGCAAGCCGTGGCGAGCGATGAACAGCGCGCCAAAGGGCACGAACGTCCGTGAGCAGAACAGTGACCCGGCCTCGCTGCTCAATCTCTACCGCGACCTCATTCGCCTGCGGAACACGCACGCGTGTCTGCGGCTGGGCTCATACACCGCGCTCACTGCGGATCAGCCGAGCGTGTACGCCTTTATCAGGCACACACCCGCGACCGATGGCCGCGTCGATGCGGCAATCGTGGTGATCAACCTCGGCGACGCGGCCACCGACACCAAGCTGAGCGCCGCGGCCACCCCGCTCCGCGGCTCACTCGTTGGTGATGACATGCTGGGCAAGTCGTCCTGGCCGGGCATGCTGCTGCCGGACATGAAGACCGGCGCGATCGAGTTGTCGCTCACGAAGCTGGAGCCGAGGTCCACGCGCGTGTATGTGCTGAGACCCACGCGGTGAACGTGAAGTGGTGGCGGGCTCTGGCTCAGCGCTTCTTCTTGCCTTTCTTGTTTCGAAAGCTCGGCTTGGCCTGATCGTGCTGCTTTGAGGCCTTGCTCCGCCGCTTGGATCCGCTCAGCCGATTGCGGTGGAAGAAATCGTCGCCACCGGGTGCGTGCTTGCCCGGACCGGTCAGCTTGCCGGGGCGCTTGGTCTGTGCCGCGGCCTGTGCCGCGCCCGGTGCCAACTTGCCCTTGCCCGCATCGCGCGACCGCGCGTCGGTGACGATCAGATCCATCCGGCGCAGCGCCAGATCGATCGCCGCGATCGTCACGTTCACTTTGTCGCCCATGCTGTAAGAGCGGCCGGTGCCCTGATGCACGAGCGCGCCCGAACGCTGATCGATCTGCCAGCGTCCCGACCACGCGCCAGGCCCCGCCCCCTGACCCGTGGGCAGGTCCGCCGTTTTGATCATCCCCTCGGCCAGATACTTCTCGATCTGCACAAACACGCCCGATCCCGTCACACCCGTGATCAAGCCCGGGAAGCTCTCTCCCAAGTGGCTCGTCAGCAACTGCAGCACCAGGAACTGCCGCAGATTCCGCTCCGCGGCCTCGGCGTTGCCCTCGGTCGTCGTGATGTGCCGACCGATCTCGACAAGCTCTTCTTCCTCGAGCACCCCGCGATTCGGGCCCATCGCCATGAGCGTGCGGCCAAGCTCGATCCGCTGGTGCTCGTTCCTCGGCCGACGCCGCGCGTTGTCCGTCTGCGACAGATACGCCGCAAGCGCCCGGTGCACCGTCAGATCGGCATACCGCCGAATCGGGCTCGTGAAGTGCGCGTATGCATCGCTCGCGAGCGCAAAGTGTCCGATGTCCGCCGGCGAGTATTCCGCCTTGGTCAGCGTCCGCAACACGGCAAGGTGCACAGCCCGTGCGGCACTTGTGCCCGCCGTCGCGTCGAGCAATCCCTGAAGCTCCTGGCGCGTCGGATTCCTCGGGATTGCATACCCAGCGACCTTTGCCATGTTCCGCAGATCCTGCACGTCGCCCGGCGGCGGCTCCGGGTGCACACGCCTGAGCAGCGGCACGCCCATGTCGGCAAACAGCCGAGCGAGCACCTCGTTCGCCTCGACCATGAACATCTCGATCAGCGTGTGCGTGAACGCGTCGTCTTCGGGCTGGGCATCGATCACGTGCCCGGCGTCATCGAACACCAAGTTCACTTCCGGCAGGTCCAGGTGGATCATCCCCGCCTTGCGCCGACGCTGGCGGATCGCCTTGGCGAGCTGATCCATCTGGCGAAGCGTCTTGATGAGTTGATCGGTGTACTTCGGCTCGGTCTTGGCGTGCTTGCGCGCCTCGCGCAGGTCGCCATCGATGAGCGCCTGGGCCTCCAGATAGGTCAGCCGCTTGGCGCTCTTGATCACTGTCGCGCCGACGGTCTCGGACAAGATGCGCCCGTCGCGGTCATAGCGCATGAACGCCGACTTGGTCAGCCGCGGCACACCCTCGGCCAGCGAGCAGATCCCGTTGCTCAAGACCTCCGGCAGCATCGGGATGACCAGCCGCGGCAGGTACACGCTGTTGCCCCGCGCCCGAGCTTCGACATCCAGCGGCGAACCCGGCGCGATAAAGTGCGCCACGTCCGCGATGTGCACGCCCAGCTTCCACGACCCGTCGGGCTCCTGAGAGATCGAGATCGCGTCGTCAAAATCCTTGGAATCCGGCGGATCGATCGTGATGATGAACTCTTCACGCAGATCCAGCCGACCGGCCCACGGCTCGTTCTTCGCGGCCAGCGCCTCGCGTTCAAACTGCTGTGCCGCACCGCGTGCCTGATCGACGCATTCCCTGCTGAACTCGCCCGGCAAGCTGTACGCCTCGATCACCGCCTGGGTCTCAACATCGGGCAGCCCCGCCTCGCCGAGCACCTTGGTGATGACGCCCTCGCCCAGCTCGTTGCCGATCGGGTATGCCGTGATCTCCACCACCACCTTGTCACCCGCGCTCGCGTTCTTCACCGCCGGGTCTTTCACGACAATCGGCTGCGTCAGTTCCTTGCCATCGGGCATCACGAGCCATGTCGGCCCGCGTTTCACCAGCTCGCCGGTGAACGCCGCCCGCCGACGCTCGATCACCTCGATGATCTCGCCCGTGATGTCCCGCTCGCCGCTGCGGGTGGTTCGATACACGCGAATCTTCACCGTGTCGCCCGTGAGCGCATCGCTCACGTCGTCCGGCGGAATAAACACATCCCCCTCGCGCCACTTGCCCGTCGGCACGACAAACCCAAACCCCTTGGGGTTCTTGCGAAAACTCCCGACGATCGTGTCGGGCATGCTGGGAAGCTGCACCCGCCCGCTGCCGTCGCGCGCAAGCTCGCGTCCCTTGACCAGCGCATCCACTGCCTGCGCAAACTCCTCCCGCTCCTCATCAACGATCCCAAGATCGTTGATCAGGGTCGCCAGCGTTGCTGGCGCATATCGCTCGTGCTGCAAATGCTCCAGCAGCCGACGCTTGAACTTCAGTGACATCCGTGTGCTTTCTGCCCCGATTGAAGTGGGGCCAAACGAAGAAAAACAAAAGAACGGCCACAGCCCCCGCGAATCCTCGCGAAAAGCCCGGCCGACAAAATCATACCGCAAAACCACCCCAACCAAACCCCCGTCCAACCCATCCACCCACCCACCCCAACTCCCGTTCCACTACACCCGTCCCGCATACCCCTGCACCGTCTCTCTGAACCCTCGCGGCGTCACGCCGAGCTCGACCCGCGCCTTGGTCACATCGGCCACCGAATCCTCGGTCGCCATCAACGCCTGACCCTCATCAAACGGCAAGAAACCACCCATCCCCACCGCATTCGCCCCGCGAGCGATCATCGCCGCGTGCTCGCCCGGCACATTCCACGTCCCCAGCCGCTTGTTCGCCCCGGGCAGCGTATCGCGGAAGAACACGCTCAGTTCACGCCAGTTCAACACCTCCGGACCGCACAGATTGTAGACCTCCTGCACGCTCTCCGGTTTTTCGATGGCATTCGCAAACGCAAGCGCCACGTCCTCGACCGCGATCGGCTGCACATTCGCCGGCTCAAACGTGATCGCCCCGAGAAGCACCCGATGGTCCACCTGCGTCTTGGCAAAGTACGGAATGAACACCCACGGCGGGGCATCTCCCGACGTGATCTCGCCCATCACCTGCACAAACTCGCCATCCGGCCCATGGATCAGCCCCGGCCGAAAGATCGTCCAGGAGAGCCCGGAGCGCTTCACGCTCTGCTCCGCCTCCCACTTGGTCCGCTGATACGCGCTCGCCCCGCCGCCGGTGATGGGGCCGATGCCCCAGCCCTCGCCATTGGCCACCGCCGCGCCGGCGCCGAGGGCCGACATGTGCAGATACCGCTTGATGCCCGCCTTCTGAGTCGCCCCCAGAATCGCCTCGGTCGCCCGCACATGCATCCGCTCAAAGCTCTGCGGCCGGGCCGCGTCCTCGCCCCGCGATTCCCGGATGATCCCCACCAGATGCACCACCGCATCGGCCCCACGCACCAGATCCCCCAGCACGCGCTCGTCGCAGCAATCGCCAATGACGAACGACAACCCCGCCGGTGCCGGCGAGCCAAACACCTCGCGCCCCTTGGCCCCATCACGAATAAGCCCGCGCACCGAATGCCCGCGCCGGAGCAGCTCCCGCACCAGATACCGCCCGACAAACCCAGTCGCACCAGTGATCGCAATCATCGCCATACCCCCAGAATAGCAACCTTGTGCCGGTGCCATCCATCACCGTCGCTCGGAGCGGCGGCGGACGCCCCACCGCGCCCATCCCCCCACTTTCCAGCCCGCGGAGCGGGCGCAAGAGCCGTAGCCCGGGGCGCAGCCCCGGGAAAACTCGTCCGATCACGGCAGCCCGCAGAGCGGGCGACACAATCTCAGCCCCCCGGAACCACGCTTCTCATTCCTCGGTACATTCATAACGTGACCCCAATCAACGACGCACACTCAGAACCAGACCAGACGGCCAAACCGAAGAAGCTCCGCTTCCACCTCGTCACCAAAGCCGCCCTGAAGCGCCTGGCGGTTCTCTTCATCGTCCTCATCGCGCTGACAATCACCTTCGTGCTCTACGGCACCGTGATGCCCGGCGAATCCCACCGCGGCCCGCTTCCCCCCGCCACCATCGTCCAGCAGCAGCTCGCCGACGAACTCCGCACCTCCGTCACCATTCTCGCCGATGCCACCGGCGGCGTCGGACGCGTCGGCAATCGATCGACCTTCTATCCCAAGCGTTTCGCCCAGGCCGCGGCGTACATCCACGACACGCTCAAGAGCTTCAGCTACACCACCATCACCGAGATCCCCGTCGCCCGCGGCAGCCCCGTCCCCAACTTTGAGGTCTCTATCCCCGGCACCACTCTTCCCGGCGAGATCGTCGTCGTCGGAGCGCACTACGACGCCTTTCAAGGCACGCCCGGCGCCGATGACAATGCCTCCGGCGTCGCCGCGGTGCTGCATCTTGCTCGAACGCTTCGCGAAACCGCGCCCAAGCGCACCATCCGCCTGCTGTTCTTCGTCAACGAAGAGCCGCCGGCGTTCTGGACTCCGGACATGGGCTCGTGGGTGTATGCCAAGCGCTGCCGTGCGGCGAATGACAACATCGTCGCGATGTTCAGCATCGAGAGCATCGGCTATTACTCCGACTCTCCGGGCTCGCAGAAGTATCCCCCACCGCTGAGCTTCCTGTATCCCGACACCGGCAACTTCATCGGCTTCGTGAGCAATCTCTCCTCGCGCCCGCTGAATCGCCGAGCCATAACCACCTTCCGCGCCACCACGGCGTTCCCCTCCGAAGGCGCAAACCTCCCCGGCTGGCTCCACGGCGTCGGGTGGTCCGACCACTGGTCGTTCTGGAAAGAGGGTTACCGCGCCATCATGATCACCGACACGGCGGTCTTCAGAAACCCCCACTATCACACCCCCACCGACCACCCGAACACGCTCGACTATGACCGCATGAGCCGTGTCGTTGAGGGGATTTCCGCCGTTGTGAAGGCCGAAGCGAGCCGCCCGTAGCGAGCTCTCGAGGAGGCAAAGACACTTGCATCGCTTGAGATCGTGCACGCACGAAGACGAATCCGGCATGTCGTCAGCAGTCAACGACATGCCGGAGTCCCGGCTTTGAAGTGTGTACTCGCGCAGTGGTCGGTACACCCATCGATGGCATCAGCAGCCAGCGAACCAGATGTTGAGGAACGCGAAGATGTCCTGAACATCGACGCCGTCAAAGTTCAAATCGGCCGAGCGTCCGAAGCATGGGGCATCGCCGCTGCTGCCGTCGCAACCCGCAAACCAAAGGTTGAGATACTCAAAAAGGTCCCCGACCGTAGCTGATCCGTCGCGATTGATGTCCGCAGGGCAGAAGTCAACCAGGATCGATGCCTCGCCGCTGAAGACCGTGCCGCAGTCGGTTGTCACCACAAGGTCATACCGTGCCGCATCGTTGAAGCCGACGCTGGAGATGGTCAGAGCGGGCGTGGATGTTCCGGCGTACACGCTCCCAGAGGAGGATGGTCCGTCGCTGATGGGTTCGCCATTTCGGCGCCAGCGATAGTTGATTGTGGGCCGGACGGAGGTCGCCGACGCACTCAGCGTGATGCTCCCGCCAACGAACACCAATCCCCCAACGGGGTGGCCGGTGACCGTGGCGGGAATGTTCGTCGGCTGCGCGAGACTCCATGTGTCACCGAGCGTGGTTGCGCCGTCGAATCCACCAAAGAGCGTTGTTCGCCCGCGCGCCGAATCGAACACGCTCTTGACCCCAAGCCGACCCGTGCCATCGACGCTCAACCCGGCCGGTCCCTGCGCGTCCAATCTCGTCCACGACCCAGCGACCTGCGTCCAGGTGTCATTGAGCGCGATTCCCTCGGCGTTCTGACCCCCGAACAGCACGAGCCGATTTGCCGCCGCGTCAAAGCTCATCGCCGCCACCGTCCGCGGCGAGGGCCCGGAAGCCGTCTCACGCGTCCAGTTCGTGCCATCGAACGACCACAGGTCGCCCTGCGGCTCGAAGTTGTCATTGCGCCCGCCAAAGAGCACCACCCGCTGCCGGGCCGGGTCATAGGTCGCCACGGCACGATCCCGCGGTCCCGGCGATGCGCCCGTCACCACCTGCGACCACGTGTTTCCATTTAGAACCCATGTGTCGCCCTGTGGTCCATCGTCTGTGGTGCCGCCATACAGAACCACGCGATCGCGGGATGGGTCATAGGCCATCGCATGCCCGCGCCGAGGCGAGGGTCCGGTTCCGACCACCTGCGTCCAGCTGCCTCCCGCAAAAGCCCATGTATCGCCTCGACTTCCGTCTTCAGCAAGACCTCCAAACAGCACGGCCCGCGAGCGCAGGGTGTCAAAGGCCATCGCCGAGAACTCCCGGCCCGCGGGGCCAGAAGTTGAAAGCACGGACCATGCTGTGCCATTGAATGACCACGTCGCCCCCACCGGCCCATTCACCAGATTCGCCCCACCGAAAAGGAGCGTTCGCCCACCCAAAGACGGGTCAAATGCCAACGCGTAGTCACGCAGCGCAGGAATCACGGGGGTCTGTGTTTGAGTCCAGGTTCCCCCCGCTCCCAATCGATACGTCGTCGTTGGCCCCCAACCAGCAAGCACAACGCCCCCCGCGCCGGTGCTCGGTTGGAACGACGCGATCGGTGAAAGCGCATCCTGGCCGCCGAGCGTCGGCAAGGCGCTGCTAATCAGTGTCCAAGCCGTCCCATCAAACGCCCAGGTCTCCAGACTGCGTCCGGAATCAGCACTCCCGCCGGTCAACACCACCGCTGACCGTGACGCGTCAAAGGCCATGGACGCAAAGCTCCGCCCACTTGGACCAGGTGCGATAAACCGCGTCCACGTGGGCGGATTGGCGTTGAGATCCAGC
Organism: Phycisphaerales bacterium; assembly: GCA_019750095.1. GTDB lineage: Bacteria > Planctomycetota > Phycisphaerae > Phycisphaerales > UBA1924 > UBA4658. The sequence continues at coordinate 28,370 of JAIEOW010000090.1, read as the reverse complement.
TCCCACGTCTCAGAGATCAGACTGAAGTCCAGATCATTTCCACCAAACAGCACCACGCGCTGCCGCAACGGATCAAACGCCATCGCGGCAAACTCCGACGCCGGCGGCGAGCCCACCGTCGAAAGGAGCGTCCAAGCCGTGCCGTCGTACACATAAGTCTCGTCAAACGTGACGGGAACGTCGTTCACCAGCCCTGTGCCTCCGAACAGCACGGTTCGACCATTGCCTCCATACGCAAGCGCAAAGCCGGTGCGAGGCACGAAGGTTGACGATGGCCCCGGAGTCCAGGTCGTGCCATCCCACTCCCAGGTGTCTTCGGCAAGCCCGGCGCTCGTCACACCCCCATACAAAACCGTGCGGTTACGCTGCGAGTCGAATGCCAGTCGATGGCCCGTGCGAGCGGGCGGCCCACCGCTCGCGGCGAGCGTCCAGCCGTTTCCGTCGTACACCCAGGTGTCATCCAGGGCACCAACTGGAAACGGGGCAAGTCCGCCGAAAAGCACGACGCGATTCCGAGTCGTTTCGCCGACGATCGCGGTCGACAGCCGGGGTGGAACCTGTGAGGGCAGCGTCGCCGTCAATGTCCAGGGCGTCACCGGACCACAGGGTTGTGCATGGGCATCCAAGGCCAAAAAAGTCGCCAATGCCGCAGCACCGGCCCGCAGAGTCCAAGACCTCGACAACGCGTGAAGCATCATAAACGCATCCTTCTTGTACTCGTGGTTCAGCCCGAATCACCCCCGCCAAGACCCACGGGTCTTTAATGCACCGGCGTTCCGGTCGGATGCAGTTTCATTTGCTTTTTTGCAATTTTGCAAACACAGGCACACAGAAGAGCCCGGCGACCGCATGCGGAGCATGTCGTTTGCTCTGAGAGCATCGCGGTCGAATCGGCCTTTGAGGTGTTTTCTGCGTTTCGCTTCAGATCACATCGGGTGCGAAAGCTCGTTTTCGGTCAGCAACCGAAACTCTTTCCTCCGAAGAATCTGACCGGCAAGCGTCGCGTCATCCACCGCCAGCGCCACCGTGGGCGCGTGGCTCGGGCAGTCCATGATCGGGTACGCAAAGCGAATGTTCAGCTCGGCCCCGAGCAGATACAGGCACAGCCGTTCCAGCGAGTGCCCCTTGGTCAGCTCGACGACCAGCACGTTGACCTCGCTGCAGGGCATCTGGTGGCGGGAGAGCAGCAGCCGCGTCTCGTGGGCGCTGGTGGTGATCAGCCGCACGACGGCGTGGTCCGAGGCATCGTGCACGCTGATCGCGACGATCCGCACCGGCGCGTGCTCGAACATCCGCAGAAGCTCGTGGAGCTTGCCGACGCGGTTATCGAGGAAGACGCTGAACTGTGTGACCGTCGGCGGGGCATAGCCGGAGGTGGTCTCTGATGCAAAAGACGCCTGCGACATGCCTCACTCCAGCCCACCCCTCCCCGGAACCACCAAAGGCAGAATACCTGAAACCGATGACAAAGTATAGGGCGGACCGAACCTCGGCCCGCCCTTTGGGAGTCTTGTCGATTGGCTCAAGCGCTGAAGCTGGAACCGCAGCCGCAGGAACTGGTGGCGTTGGGGTTGTTGAAGACAAACCCGCGGCCCATGATCTCGTCCTTGAAGTCCACGGTGGTCCCTGAGAGGTACAGGAGGCTCTTCGGATCAATGATCACCTTGATTCCGTGCTGCTCGACCATCTCGTCGGTGTCCTTCTGGGTCTCGGTCAGGTCCAGCAGGTAGCTGAACCCGGAGCACCCGCCGCCCTTCACACCCACGCGCAGGCGGATCTTGTCGGCGTCCAGCTCCTGCTGCTGAATGATGTTCCGGATCTCCCGGGCGGCGGATTCCGACAGGATGATGCTGGCGGAAGCGGTTTCGGTCGGGGCGCTGGTGGTGGTGGTCGTGCTCATGGCAGTGGATTCTACGTTCCTCGCCCCGCGCTGGATCGCCCGGCCGGGTGCGTTTGTGCGGGTCCGAAAACTCAGGTCAACTCAGCGGGTCGCGGCGGGCTGGTGGTCGTGATCATGGTCGTGGTCCTCGACCTCCATCCCGTTCTTGGTCTTGTAGTCGGCGATGGCCGCCTTGATCGCGTCCTCGGCGAGGACCGAGCAGTGGATCTTCACCGGGGGCAGCGAGAGCTCCTGCACCAGATCGGTGTTGCGGATCGCCATCCCCTCATCCAGCGTCTTGCCCTTGAGCCACTCGGTGGCCAGCGAGCTGGAGGCGATCGCCGACCCGCACCCGAAGCACTTGAACTTCGCGTCGGCGATCTTGCCGGTGGCCTGATCGACTTTGATCTGCAACTGCATGACGTCGCCGCACTCGGGCGCGCCGACCAGCCCGACCCCGATGTCCTTGCGGGTCTTGGTCTCGGCCTGCGTGCCAAAGTTCCCGACGTTGCGGGGGTTCTCGTAATGGTCGATGATCTTCGGTCCGTATGCCATGGGGTCTCCAAACCAAAATGGTCAAATCAGCAAATGGTCAAATGGTCACTTAGCCGCGGTCAGGCGGTCTTGGACCTAGGGCGAGTGCGTGCAAGGATGGCACCCACGATCAATCGCATCTCCTGAAGTTCCATCATCAAGTCCTGAACTCTGGCCTCAGTAATCCAGCCCCGCCGAACCGAAAGACGCAACCAGAATCTGGTCTCTGCAAGCTCCTTCATCGCAATCGAAAGACACTTTCGAAAGTCCTTGACACTCATGGCCTCCGTGGCTTCGGCAACATTGGCTCCAAACGATGAACCGGACGCGGCAAGCTGCTCAACGATTCGCACGAATCGACCGTCGGCGGCAAGCTGTTCTGCAACCGCGACGCACCGATCGCAGAACGCCTCGGTCCGCTCAAGAAACTCTGGCTGAAGCCGCCCTTTGCCCATACATACACCCGCTTGGCTTTGACCATTTGGCCATTTGCGCCTTTGACCATTTCCTAGTGATGCGCCCACTCGATCTTGCTCAGATCGATCCCTTCCTTGTGCATGTCGTACAGCGGGCTCAACACCCGCAGCTTCTGCACCGCGCTCACGATCCGCTCGATCGAATAGTCCACCTCGGCCTCGGTCGTGCTCTTGCCCATGCTCAGGCGAAGTGAGCTGTGCGCCAGCTCATCGCCCACGCCGAGCCCCTTGAGCACATAGCTCGGCTCAAGCGACGCGCTCGTGCACGCGCTCCCTGAGCTGACGCACACGTCCTTCATCGCCATCATCAGCCCCTCGCCCTCGACGAAGCCGAAGCTGATGTTCGTCAGATGCGGCAAGCGCTTGTCGGCGTGCCCGTTCACCTGGCAGTAGTCCAGTCGGCTCGTGACGGCCTGCTCGATCTTCTTGCGGAGCTTCAGCAGACGCTCGCCGTCGCGATCCATCTCCTGCATCGCCAGCTCGCACGCCTTGCCAAGCCCCACGATCCCCGGGACGTTCAACGTGCCCGAGCGCATGTTGCGCTCCTGCCCGCCGCCATCCTGCAGGGCAACCAAGCGCACCCGCGGCTTCTTGCGGCGAACATACAACACGCCCACGCCCTTGGGCCCATACAGCTTGTGCCCGCTGAAGCTGAGCAGGTCCACGTTGTCGCGCTCGACATTGGTCGGCATCTTGCCCACCCACTGCGTCGCGTCGGTGTGGAAGACAATCCCCTTCTCGTGGCAGAGCGCGCCGATTTCGGGGATCTCGTTGATCGTCCCGATCTCGTTGTTGGCCCACATCAGTGTGACGAGGATCGTGTCCGGGCGCAGCGCGGCTTTCACCTGGGCCGCCGTGATCACGCCGTCCTTGGGCGGCTCAAGAAACGTGACTTCAAACCCTTCCTTGGCAAGCCGCTTGCACGGATCCAGAACGGCTTTGTGCTCGATCGTGCTCGTAATGATGTGCCCGCGACCTGTGGAGCCGGCCGGGGCTTTCTCGTACATGTACGCCACGCCCTTGATCGCCAGGTTGTTGCTCTCGGTCGCGCCCGACGTGAAGATGATCTCCTTGTCGCTCGCGCCCAAAAGAGCCGCCACCTGCTCGCGGGCCTTGTCCACGCCCGCCTCGGCGTTCCAGCCGAACACATGGTTGCGGCTCCCCGGATTGCCAAAGTCATTCGTGAAATACGGCAGCATCGCCTCCACCACGCGCGGATCGCAGGGGGTCGTGGCGGCGTTGTCGAGATAAATCGGGGTCTTGACGGACATGAATCAGGGCCTTTCTGCGGCGAACGTGCGTCTAAACCGACGGAACAGGATTCGTTGTGCACCGCCCGCCGGATGTTGCGACTCAGACTCAACAACAATACGCCACACGATTCGTCCGTGATCGCAAGTAATCGGATTTTATTCGGGACCCTTTCGTCCAGAATGCCTGATTAGGCGGTCACCTTGACCGCTCACTTCACGGCTTTGGGCGAGTACACCATGCGCACGCGGTTGCCGCGGCCCAGGTATTCGATGCTGGTCATATACGCCCGCATCAGCAAGAGTCCGCGGCCGCTGGGCAGCTCGAGATTTTCATCCAGCGTCGGGTCCTTCACCTGTTCCGGATTGAACCCAGGGCCCTGGTCCTCGATCTCCATGATCAGCGTGTCGGGGGCGACCTGATAGGAGAACTTGACGGGGGTGGTCGGTGGCAGACCCTTGTGCCCGTGGCGGAAGGCGTTGACCAGACACTCTTCCAGGGCGAGTCGCACGGCGAAGCGGGCGGCTTCCGGATACCCATGACGCGTGAGCGCGTCGAGCAGGCCGCTCTCGGCGCGATCGATATCTTCACGAGAGTTCGTGATGGTCAGCACCGTGGCGTCGGACTGGCGCGAGGGGGTCGGCATCCGGTGTTCGCTGGCAAACGCGTCGTGGCGCTTCAGGTGACCGAGGCCAAAGCGGCCTCGGCGGTGTCGTGGATCTGGAACAACTTGTCCAGCTTGGTGATCTTGAAAACCTCGTAGATCTGCGGATCGATGTTCGCAAGCCGCAGTTGGCCCTTGCGATTCTTGACCCGGTTGTTGATCGTGATCAGGGTGCCGAGAGCCGCCGACGAGAGGTGGTCGACGTTGGAGAAGCTGATGAGCAGCTTCGGCGCCGGGGCGGCGTCGACGAGGCCGGCGATCTCTTCGCCGATCTGGTGGATATTCGCCTCGTCGAGGATGTTGCGGTCGATGAACTCGACCTGGGTCACACCGTTCATGTGCTTGACGCGGAGTCGGGAAGCGCCGCTGGGGGGCATCGAGCAATCTCCGGAAGGGCCGTTGGGGGGCCGAACGGGACGTGATGCTATACGGGCCGAACCGGTCGGGAAGGTCGGAAAAGCTCGCCCGGGTGAGAAGATCGGAAAGAAAGACCCCCGCCATGAGCGGGGGCCATTGAGGAACAGGAGCAGAGCCGAGAACTCGAAGGCCCGGCCTGATGGGGGTTTAGCGGAAGCCGACGCCGGAGCGGATGCTGTCGGTCAGTCCGGGGAAGGACTTTTCCTCTTCTTCGGTCTGGATGAGGATGGTGGGCTTGATCAGGATCAGCAGGGACTGCTCTTCCTTGGTCTCAAGGCGATTGGTGAAGAAGCGGTTGATGATCGGGATCTTGCTGAGCACGGGGACGCCGGTCTCGACTTCGACCTCGGTGATGAGGCGCTGGCCGCCGATGAGCAGCGTGCCTTCATCGGGAACCGTCGCGGTAGTGCGGACGCGGGTGACGGTGACCTGCGGGAGTTCGATGAACGACTGGGTATCGGCGGAGTTGACCAACTGACCACCGGCGATGGCGGTGACCGGCGAGCGACGGATGTCGTCGATTCGGCTGATGCCGGAGTCGATGTTCATCGTGACGTAGCGACGGTCGGAGCTGACCACGCCCTCGATGAGCATGGTGACGCCTTCGGAGACGACGTTGGGCTGCGGGTTGAAGCCGACGGCCGAGTCGCCGACGATCGGGGTGAGCCGGGAGATGAAGCCGACCTGGGTAGCGACGTAGATGTTCGCCGTCTGGCCGTTGGTGAACGTCAGGCGCGGGGCGGTGAGGCGCACCGAGCGCTTGTCGGCCTGGGTCGCGACGATCAGGAAGTCGACCTGGATGTCATCGAGGAACTGCCCTGCGATGCCCAGCGCGGGGGCCTGGCTGAGCACGCCCGCGGCGAAGTCGCCTTCGGACAGGCTCTGGGTCAGACCCAGCGAGTTCTGCAACGTGCCGACGGGCGAAAGCGTGTTGGGCGGAACCGTCGCCTGATTGATGCGATCGGTGCCCGTGATGGGGCCGAGACGACCGTTGACCGGACCGGCACCCTGGATCTGACGCCCGATGCTGGTGCGCTGGGTGAAGTCGAAGAAGTCGCTGGGGCGAACGGACGGGTCATTCGTGCGAGCGGTCTGGACCTGGTTGGAGCCGGTGTTGAAGACGATGTCGAGATCGAAGCCGATCTGCTCGAACCACTGCTGATTGACGAGGAGGAACTTGGTCTCCACGTTGATCTGCATGTTGCGGATCTCGCGGAGCTTGCTCAGCAGGCCGACGATCTCGCGGTGGTTGCGCGGGGTGTTGGTGATGATGAGGGATCCGTTGAGCTCCTGGAGCGCGCCGGTCTCACCGCCGTTGTCCTTCCAACCCTCGAAATCGACGTTGTTGTAGATGATGTCGATGATCTGGCGGACGCGGCGCTCGCGGGCGGCCGGGTCGTCGGGGTTGTTCTGCTGCTGGTCGCCGGTGAACGGGCTGCCGCCGCCGCCGCCCTGGTTGGACTGCAGCACGGTGTTCAGGTCGATCTGCGGAACGTCGCGATAGTTGGGAATCTGGAACAGCAGGTCCTGGATGTTGTAGATGACCAGGACGCGGTTCTTGCGGAGCGTTTCGTCGCTGGCGACGCTGATGATGCCGTCGTTCACCGACCAGCCAGCCCGCTGGAACTGATCGCGGCTGACCTTGGTCAGGATGCGATCGAGGGCGGCCTGGATCGTGAGTGGGTTCTGAACCTTCAGCGTGACCGGCGTGTCCTTCTCAACGCCGATCGCCGCGAGCGATTCCCAATCGGGATCGAACGGAAGCTGCGTGACGGTGTTGAGGAACTTCAGGACATCCTCGAAGCGATTCTCGGTCATGTCGAGACCGGGGAGCTTCGCCGCGGGGCTGGACATCTGGGCCAGCACCTTGCGGTTCTCCGGGCTATCGGCAAAGGCCGACTGCTCGCCTCGGATGAAGGACTTCTGCGGCCACTCCATCGGGAACTCCATCAGGTTCACGGGCGGCACGGTCTCCGCCTCGTTCTCCAGGGTGTTCTCGGTGAGGCGATGGGCCTTCTTGTCCTGCAGATCGTTGTAGATCTCGTACACCACGACGTCGGCGATGATGTCCTTGAGCAGCAGCGCGGTGGGGTTCAGCGGATCGATGAACAGTGTCTGGTCCACGACCTGCAGGGCCTCGCGATACTTCTTCTCTTTCTGAAGCTCGCGGATGCGATCGATGTTCTCGCTGACCTTGCGGCCGCGCTCGGCGAGACGGTTCTTCTCGGCATCGGCGGCCTTGGACTGCGCGTCCGCGGCGCGGCGCGAGGCCTCGGAGTTGCGGATCTCGTCGCGCTTCTTCTCGATGCTTGCCAGCAGCACGTCCAGTCGCTTCTGGAAGCCGTCGAGCTCGGTGTCATTGAACGAGCCGCGGGACTGCGCGATCGAGAGCTTGGCCTGCGCGAGGAGCGCCTGGGCCTGATCCGGCTGGCCGTTGGTCAGAGCCGTGTCGGCCTGAGCGACGTAGGTCCCGAACTCGGCTTCGGCCCGCTCGCGGATGGCGCGGTCAGTGCCCGTCACGGTGCGGACGAGGTCGCCGCCACCACCGGAAGCTCCGAGGCGAACTCGGGCTTCATCGATGCGCTTCTGCACCCGCTCGGCCTCGCCGGAGGCGAGATACTGGCGATAGGCACCCAGTGCGAGGGTGTACTTGTCGACCGCCGCGGTGTAGCGGGCCTGATCAAACGCCTGATCACCCTCAGCGACGATGCGACCGGCTTCGCCACGCATGGCAAGCGTCACGACATCATCGGTCGACGGGGCCGACATCACCGGTGCCGGAGCGGGCACGGCGGCGGGCACGGGGTCAACCGCCGGGGCCGCGGGAGGCGGGGGCGCCACGGGCGCGGGGTCGGCGGCCGGGGGCTGATCGCTGGCCACTGGGGGCAAGGGCTCAGGACGACCGGGCTCATTGCGACGGACGTTGCCGGGCTGCATGGTGGCCGCGTCGACACGCAGGTCAAAGGCGTGGCCCTGGGCCTGCTCAAGGTTGACGATCTCAAGCTGCATGCGCTCGAGGGTCGTCGCCTGATCCGAGGACAGCGACACGCCGGAGCGGAGAAGGCCGAGGATGCTGGTCTTCGCTTCGCCAAAGCGCTTCGCGTCAAAGTCGCTCTTGGCCTGTTCGATCAGGCCGGGAGCCAGCGGAGCAAGCTCGCCGCGGCGGGTCGTCACGGATTGAATCACCGTGTTCGCACGATCGCGCTGGGCCGGTGTGCCCAAGGTCTTGCCGGCGACGGCGCTGGCGTGCCGCTCGGCGGCGAGCAGATCGCCCGTCTCCAGGGCCCACTCGGCCTTCTGCACGGACATTTCCTGCGGGTCGGCGGTCTGGAGCTGGGAGACCACGCTCTTCTGCAGCGTCATCGCCTGAGCGAGTTCGCTGCGTCCCAGCTTGGTCGCCTCGGCAGAACCCAGCAGGCGGTCGAGCACGGCTCGGGCCTGAACGAGTTTGCCGGCGTCGGCCAGGCCTCTGGCCTGAGCGATGGCATCGGTGGCTCCAACAGCGTGCGCACTACCCGCGGTCCCCGCGGCTTGTGCCAGCACGCTGGCAGGGGTGCTCAACACTCCAACCGTGCTCAAGAGCCCGAGGGCCGCAGCAATGGTCTGAGTGGATCGACGATTCCGGTCACTCCGCATGTCGCGCTTCTCCGAGGCAGTTTGCCGGTGATACCAAATGAGTCGGTCGTTTCGCAAGCCGATGCACCGCTGTTCCCTGTCGCACTCCGTGCGCTTGGGCTTTGGGGCACCCCCTCTTCCCTTCCATGCGCGTCTTGTGAACACGCTGGGCGGGTGCCCTCCCGCTTTGGGCGGTTGGCAAGGGGGCTTGAAGATACTGCCCTCGACCGCCGAACGCAAACCGGCGGCCAGAACTTTCCGGCATCCTCTTCAACCTGTCCCCGTCTTGGAGGTCTCCCGCACGGGCCGCCTGCACATCTGGGCGGCCTGGATCCGGTCTTTGAAGACTGGTCCTGTGCCCAATCTTCAACCCGGATGACCTGTCGACTGCGCGGGTCCTGGTCTGGGCACGACCCTTCGCGCCCTTTTCGGCTTGGCGACCTGGCCACGCCTGATTGCTGGTGCGTCTGGCAACCCGGGCAGGTTGCATCGATGGTCCATTCAACACGCAAATGGCCAAAAAGTCGGCAAGTCCGCACACATCCGTCAGCACCTTCGGTTCGCGGTGCGGTCAGTTCAGCCATGCTGCAAACCAGACCGAGGATTCTTCCAAATCTGGAGTCTGTTTGGACGCTTTCTTCCCCGCCACTTTGCGTTGGGCTTCCTTCACCGACTTGGCAAAGTCCTCCGGCCCCCATCGGTCGGCTTGGACGATCATGGGTTCGGGCGTGCGTTCAGGGTCAACCTCTATTTTTTCTGCACTCAGCAGCTCCTCAAGTGCTTCGACCGCGAGGTCTGACGCGCGGTTGAGGGAATCCGCCGTCAGAAAGACCTCGGCGTAGCGCGAGGGCGGGACAGAAATAGTTTGGGGAAGTGCGGGCGAGTACCCCCCACTTTCGGCGTCATCCTCGTCTTCGTCCTCCTCCGACGAAACGTGGGCTTCGCGGATGGTGCCGGTTTTTTCTTTGGGATCGCCGGCGGGCTTCGCGGCGTCTGCGTCTTCGGGCAGGGGCGGGTCGTAGCGGATGATGATGCGCCAGCACGTGATGCCGAGGTCGTTGCCTTCGTCGTCAACGTTGCGATCCGGGTCGATGTTGAGGACCAGCCGCCATTCGTCGCGGAGCACTTCGACGATTTCCTCGGCCGACAGCAGGTCGGCGCGGTCTTCGGGCGCGTCGAGCACGGCGCGATGCTCGTGGGTCACGCTGTCGGCGGAGTGAATCTCGTCGACCTGCGTCAAGTCGAACGCGGCGAGGGCGGCCTCGACACGTTCCTTCAGCGCGGCTTCGGCGCGAACGGTGACGACTTTGTGTTCATCGACGAAGATGTAGAGAAACGGCTCTTCGCTCATGGCACCGAAGCCGACGAGGCCGTCTTCGTAGAAAAAGCCGCGGAATCTGCGGAGACCTTCCATGAAGCGATCAAGCCCGAGCAGGTCGTAGGAGACGTAGGGATCGACTTCTCGCCACTCATCCTGACCCAGAAAGTCGAGAATCGGGTAGATGCGCCCGGGGAACATGCTGAGGAACATGCGGACGAGCGGCTCAACCCGTGTGGCAGGGATCAGAATGTCGTAGACGTAGCGGTCGGGCCACTCTTCCCACTCGCCGGCGTCGTCGGCGGTGCCGCCGCCCACGGCGGATTGCTCGGGATCGGTGCCGTCGTCGGAGGGTTCAAAGGCCATGGTGAACCCGGCTTTGGGCTCGATCGGGTCGATGGGATAGACGCCGAGGGGAAAGGCAAAGCCGTTCATCTCGACGCGCTGGATGGAGGGATCGACTCGGGCGCGGGGCATGGGGGAGGATAGAAAGCGAAAAATGAAAAGCGAAAAGTGAAAAAGGGGGAGTGAGACGTGGTGACTTGGGTGCGACGCGGTCACTCGCTGTGGACGCCGCGGCTGTTTGTGTCCTCTGCTCATGGCTCTCCATTTTTCGCTTTCCACTTTTCGCTTTTCGCGTTCGCCTCCGCTCTCTACCCTTCCACATGCCTTCGCTCCTGCTCGTTTCCATCGGCAACACCCGCACCCGCGTCGCGGCGGTTCGGGACGACGCGCTCGAACCTTCGCGTGTGCTGGCCACGGGGGAGCCCGGCGAGGCGGCGCGAGTCATCGCCGAGATGGCGCTGGCCGACGGCGACGGTTCGTCGCGGGTCGTGATCGCCACGGTGAACCCGAACGCGGCGGGGGCGATCGAGGCGGCGCTGCGTGGGACGGGTGTCGATGTGCTGCGATTCGGGCGCGAGCTGGCGATTCCCATGGTGAACACGCTGGAGGACGACTCGACGGTCGGGCAGGATCGGCTGCTGGATGCGCTCGGGGCGTTTGCACGGAGCAAGCAGGCGTGCATCGTGATCGATGCAGGGACCGCGATCACGGTGGATTTCGTGGATGGTGAGGGGACGTTCCACGGCGGCGCGATCGCGCCCGGCTTGGCGATGATGCTGCGAGCGCTGCATGAGCAGACGGCCGCGTTGCCGGCGGTGACGCTGACGCCGGAGCTTGTGCCGAGTGTTGAGCCGCCGATGGAGGGTGATGAGAAGTCGCCGTTTGGCAGGACCACGACGCAGGCGATGAGCATCGGCGTGGTGAGCGCGGCGCGGGGGCTGGTGCACCTCTTGATCGATCGCTATGCGGAGTTCTACAACGCCTATCCGCGCGTGGTGGCGACGGGGGGCGATGCGGCGATGCTGTTTGAGAACGATCCGCTGGTGGAGGCGATCGTGCCGGATCTGACGCTGATCGGGATGCTGGAAGCCGTGCAGCGGCTGGATGCACTCGCGGATGCGGGGGGCGATGATGAGCCGGGGTGATGTGAGGTTCTGGTCGAGTGCGCGTGAGGGGTCGATGTGAGGATTCACGCGACGTTCAGTTTCTCTGCGGGGCCGCCCGCGCCGTCGGGTGCGCTGGCGATCATCGAGATTCATGGGGATGTCGATGCCGCGCTGCTGGGGCTTGGGATTGCGGGCGTTGAGATCGGTGCCGCGAAGCTTCGGCGGTGGGGCGAGGTGGATGAGCTGGTGATCGCTCGGCCGGAACACGCGCTCGCGATGCTGTTTCCGCATGCCAGCCCGGCGATCATGGCCCGGGCGACGGCGGCCCTTCTTGCCGCGGGGATTGCGCGGCGCGAGACGCGACTGCCGCTGGACGCTGGTGCTTCGATGGATGATCGACTCGCGGACGCGCTGGGACGAGCGCAGAGCGGGATGGCGATTGATCTGCTGCTGGATCAACCTCGGCGGTGGGCACTTGCTCAGAGTGATCCGGCGATGCGGATGCCGAGCGATGTTGGGCGGGTGCTGCGACGGTTGATCGATCCGCCGCTGGTGGTGGCGCTTGGGCCGCCGAACGTGGGCAAGTCGAGCATGCTGAACGCGCTGGCGGGGCGAAGCGTGAGCATTGTGGCCGACGAACCGGGGACGACGCGGGATCATGTGGGGGTGCTGCTGGATCTGGGCGGGCTGGTGGTGCGGTATATCGACACGCCGGGGGTGAGCGGAACGCCTCGGGATGCGCTGGATGCGGAAGCGCAGCAGATCGCGATGCGCGTGGCGGCGGGGGCGGATCTGCTGCTGTTGTGTGCGGACGCAACGACTGGTTTTTTGCCACCCGTCGCGCTCTCGCAGAGGGCGAGCGTGGTGCGGGTGGGGCTGCGGAGCGATCTGGGCAAGGTCGGCGATGCGGACGTGCATGTGAGTGCCAGGACCGGGGCGGGATTGGCCGATTTGGTGGGTCGCCTGCGGGAAGAGCTTGTGCCCGTGGCCGTGCTCAGGGATGGGCGGGCGTGGGCGTTTTGGGATGATTCAGTTTCGACGATGAAGTGAGCGAGGCGGAACGGAACACGCTCGGGACGAGCGTGCCACCCATGCAACACGCTCGGGACGAGCGTGCCACCCATGCAACACGCTCGGGACGAGCGTGCCACCCATGCAACACGCTCGGGACGAGCGTGCCACCCATACAACACGCTCGGGACGAGCGTGCCACCCATACAACACGCTCGGGACGAGCGTGCCACCCATACAACACGCTCGCACCCGGTCACCCTCCTACCATCTCCCCCCACGCATTTGCGGAACGCTCGGGTCCAAAGTGTCGTGGTCAACCACTCGGAAATGGACTCATGGCCAAGGAAGACGATCGTCCGGTTCAGGGGCAACTTGTTGAAGGCGCCGGTCAGCTTGAAGGGCGTCTGAACGAGGAGTTCATTGAGTGGCTCAAGAAATGGGGCGGGCTTGTCCTGCTCGGCGTGGCGGCGGTGGCCGGTCTGTACGCGGGGTATCAGTACCTTGAGCGCGAAAAGGCCAAGGCCAACGACGCGTCGTGGATGAGCTTTAACGCCGCGGCGACGGCGCAACGGCCCGAGACGCTGGTGCAGATCGCGGGCGAGGCGGCCAAGGGCACGGCGGTGGGGATTGTCTCGCCGCTGGTGGCGGCGGATATCCACCTCGCCGCATCGCGCACAGGGATTCCGATCGGGGAGAAGCTCGATCAGAGCGGCAAGCTGCCCGAGGGCAAGGCGTTTCTGACCGACGAGCAGCGCGCCAGCGAGCGCGACAAGGCCGAGGCGTTGTATCGCCAGGCCCTATCGGCTTCGAACACGACGTTTGGTCAGGCACCTTTGGCGATCAGCGCGCTGACGGGTCTGGCGGCGATCGCCGAGGACCGCAGCAAGAACGACGAGGCCAAGGGCTTTTATCAGCAGGCGATCGATCGGGCGACCGCGGCAAAGTTTGACGATCTGGCCAAGGCGCTTCAGGCTCGCAAGGACTCGGTGGATCAGCTTGGCAAGGTGACGCTGATCTCGGCCGACAAGCTGCCGGGCGCGGTGGTGAATCCCGTGACGGTGCCGATGGGCAACTTCATGGGAACGACGACGACGGGGCAGCAGATTCAGATTCCACAGCCGGGCGCGGTGCCGGCGGTGGTGCCAGCACCGGATGCGACGCCGGCTCCCGCTCCTGCACCAACTCCTGCACCGGGTGAGCAGCCCAAGCCCTAAGGGGATTTTGAGATTCGGTATGGGTGGCACAGGCCTCTGGCCTGTGTGGTTTGAAATCTGCGATGCACACAGGCGGGACGCCTGTGCCACCAATCCAGATGAAGGGCGTGTGCGATGTCTGACGAGCGCCCGCCAAAGTCATCGAGCAACTCGAACCCATCGCCGCCGGAGCGTAAGCCCTCGCGCAGCGGTGCCGATACGCCCAAGAGCACGGGCATGATTCAGCACGGGGGCAAGGTGGATCCGCGTGCGCTGCGGGCTCGGCTTGAGAACGCGGGAACGCCGGACCTGATCGGCGCGCGTTCCGGCGAACCGGTGGATGCCGATGACCCGATCATCGAAACGGGCGACGCAGATCAGGTGCGGACGCCGAGTGTTGATGACGACGCGCCCAACCGCGTGGTGTTCGTGCTGCAGCGGAATCTCGACAAGCGGCTGGACAAGTATCTGTGCGACCGCATCACGTTCATGAGCCGAACGCAGTTGCAGCGGCTGATCGACGAGGGCGGGGTGACGGTCAATGGCCGATCGCCGAAAGCGAGCACGAAGCTGGGGGCGGGCGATCGGGTGGAGGTGTATGTCCCGCCGCCCCCGCCGACGGACGTGATTCCGCAGGACATCCCGCTGAATGTGTTGTATGAGGATGAGCATCTGATCGTGCTCAACAAGACGCCGGACATCATCGTGCACCCGGCGCGCGGGGACAAGAGCGGGACGATGATCAACGCGCTGGCGTTTCACTTTCAGAATCGATCCAACGTGGGCGGCGGGTTGTCGGGCGTGGGCAAGGATTTTGCGCGGCCTGGAGTTGTGCATCGCCTGGATCGCCATACTTCGGGGCTGATTCTGTTTGCCAAGAGCGACGAGGCGCACTGGCGGCTGGGGCAGCAGTTTGAACAGCGCACGGTGGACAAGCGGTACCTTGCGCTGGTGCATGGCGTGTTTGAGCCGACGATCGATGTGATCGATCTGCCGCTGGGGCCGCACCAGTCCAAGGAAAAGGGATACCGCGAGAAGTACGTGGTGCGCCACGATCACTTGGGCAAGCAGTCGCTGACGATCGCACGCGTGCGGCAGACTTTTCTGCGCGATCGAGAGGCCGCGCGTGCGATGGACCCGGCTGAGAGCACGCCGCGAGAGCCCGTCGGCGTGGCACCGGGATGGAAGCCCGCGCTTGGGTCGCAGAGAGCACCGACGGAATCCCCTGGCCTTCGGCGGGATGTGCCCGCGTTTACGTTGATGGAACTGGAACTGAAAACGGGACGCACGCATCAGATTCGCGTGCACCTATCACACCGGGGCTTTCCGATCGTGGGGGACGACATGTATGGCGGGCGGGCGATCTATGCCGACCCGCAGTCGCACGTGTCGCTGACGCCGCCGGTGAAGCTGGAGCCGAATCAGGACATCCCACCTGAACTGGTGCTCATCAACCGACAGGCATTGCACGCGGCGACGCTGAGATTTCGACATCCGACAGACGGGCGTGTGATGAGCTTTACCGCGCCGCTCCCTGCGGATATGCGGGGTGCGCTGCGAGCGCTTCGGGCGATGGACGAAACGTCATCGCCGATCGATCCGCCGGGGGCAACGATCGCCCTCAATGCGCTCGAATCCTGATACCATGCGGACCTATGCGCATTGGCACGAAGAACCGGTGGAATGGCGTCTCTGGCCCGCTCATGCTCGCGCTCTGCTGCGGGCTTTCCGGTGGGCTGATGGTGGGGTGTCAGAATCTTGGGCCCGCACGCCCGGGTGAGGTGGCGGGCCGGTACATCCTGACCATCGGCGACGCCGACATGGCGGGATCAGCGCTCTCGACGAAAGAGCTTGGCGAGCGCGACTCTACGGCACGCGACACGATGACGGTGGTGACGCTGCCGCTGCAGGAGCCCACCACGCCGCACGCGCAGATCGAGGTGAGCAACTCGGCCCTGTGCCCGCCGACGTGCCTGAGCGTGAGCCGGGATGGCAACTGGGCATTTGTGGTGGAGTATCGCGGGCCGGCGGGGGCCGAGGCGCGGATGGTGAGCGATCTGCCGGTGGGAAACAAGCTGACGGCGGTGGATCTGCGTGACCCGCTGCGGCCGGTGATCAGCGCGACGGTGGAGGTGAGCAAAGAACCGATCGCCGTCGCGGTGCACCCCGATGGCGACCTGGTCGCGGTGGTGGCGCAGCAGGCGCGGCAGCAGATCGTGATCACGCCGTTCAAGGATGGGCAGTTTTCGGGCGAGCCGGCGGCGTGGCCACTGATCGGGCTGGACGCCGACGATTCGCGGCCGTCGAGCATCGCGTGGCACCCGGATGGCAAGGCCCTTGGTGTGACGCTGCAGGACCGGGGCGAGGTGATGTTCTATCGCTTCAAGCGCGGCGATGGGGGCGAACTGGCGCTTGCGCCGTGGGGCGATCCGGTGAAGGTGGGCAAGTCGCCGATGGCCGGGGCGTTCAGCGCGGATGGTCGGCACTTCATCGTGAACAACCTGCAATGGGGCGATGACGTGGATGGATACAACGTCGGCGCGCCCGCCGGGCAACTGGTGAGCATTCGCCTGGGTGATATGCCCGGCGGGCTGGAGTCTGCCGAGGGCGGCGCGGCGAAGCATGAGATTATTTCCACGGCGACGGTGGGCGTCAGCCCGATCGGGATGGCGATCAACCGCGAGGGGACGCTGATCGTCACGGCGAACCTGCAGCGATCGCACTTGCCCGACAACGACGCACGCGTGGACCCCAACGCCCGCGGCGGATCGATCTCGGCGGTCGCGCTCTCGCGCGATGGCACGCTGACGAGTGTCGGCGAGTACACGATCAACGCGATGCCCGCGGGGATCAGCTTTGATGCGAGCGATCGATTCGTCTGCGTGACCCAGTTCCGATCGTTCGACTCAAATGCCGTGGACGGCGAGTTGGGCTTCTGGCAGGTGGGCAAGGGGCCGAGGTGGGAGCTGAAGTCGGCGGATTTCTACGTGGGCGTGGGCAAGGGGCCGCACGGGGTGCTGATCGTGCGGTGAGTTCAATCCGAGGCCCGGGCGCGAGCGCTGGCACGATTGACCTTCGATTGTCCGACGACTTTGGTGCCCGGGCTTGCGCCCGGGCGTCGGATTGAGTTGTTACTTTTTGGGCGTGTGCTTCTCGAGCATGGATCCGGCCCAGGTCAGGCCGACCGGAATGCCGAGAAATGCACCGGCAAGCCAATCGAGCGGGAGCGGGCGTGCAAGGGCGAAGAGGCGGCCGGCAATCGCGGCCTTGAACGCGCCTTCGGTCCCGGAATGCACAAAGACCGCGGCGGCCGGTGCGGCACAGGCGAGCAGCGCGATGCCCGCGACGAAGATCACCGGCGAGACACGCTGCGAGGCCATGCGCCCGGCGGCGGCGGCGAAGACACCACCGATGATCGCGGCGGCAAAGGTCTGGCCCTTGAGCGTGCTCTGGGCGATCAGCCAGCAGGCGACGCCTGCCGCGGCGATGGCGGCGACGATCGCGATCGGGGCCGTGGCGTCGAGCACTTTGGTCGGCTCCGGGGGCAGTTGGTGATGCCCGGGCGACACGACCTTGGGTGCATGCTCGGGGACCATGAAGATGATCAGGGCCACGGCCACGCCGACGACGCCGACGATCGCGCCCTCGAGCGCGATGGAGTTCAACGCACCGCCTGAACCCGTGCGGCCGATGATGGTGTCGATGCGCCCGGTGTTGATCGCGGCCCACGCCAGCACGAGCCCGGCGGAGAAGAGTCCGGCGCGGCGGCCGACAAGTCGTGCACCGATCACGCCGACGGCAAGGGCGAGGGCCATGCTGATCAGCCCGGCGATGATGCCCTGCGTGGGGTTGGCCGAGACCAAGAGCGACGCGCCGGTGCCAGCATCGGGCGTGCGCAGCGAAGCGGTGAGATAGCCCGCGATCGGCCCGGCGACGAAGAGCGCAAGCAGCGGAATGGCGTATCGAACCGCGACGTGGAGCATGTGCGGAGGGTAGCAAGCCCCGCGCTCTGGCCGCACGACGGGCGCATATGGCGATCAACCCTGCGCGAGTGGTCGAGCGACGAGGAGAGTGAGGGGCGAGCCGGGTGTGGGCTCGATGCGCCAGCCCGCTTCGCACTGACTGGGAACAAACGCGGTCTGACCGAGGGTGATCGCAACGCGGCAAGAGCTATGTGAGAACACGCCAGCACCGCTCAGCACCATGACGACGTGGCCCTGCAGATCGTCGAGCGGGGCGGCGGATGCGATGGTGCGTGATGAGAGCTCGAAGTACGCCGTGCGGACAAGGTTGGATGATCCGATCAACACGACCGGCGGCGGCGCGGGATCGAAGCTGGAACAGGCGAGTGCCGGTTCGATGTGCAACTCACGCCCGACGCGGCCCCAGTCATACAGCCGAAACGTGGTATCGCTCGGGGTCTGCACCTCGGCGACGAGCACGCCCGCGCCGAGCGCGTGCACCGTGCCGCTGGGCAGGTTGTGGCACGCGCCAGGGATCGCGGGCACGCGGTTGAGCATTTCAACGATGTCAGGCGAGCCCGCATGGGCGGCGGCCTCGAAACGCTCGCGTGAGACGCCGGGGCGGATGCCGACGTAGATCGATGCGCCGGGATCGGCCGCCAGAATGCACCAGCACTCGGTCTTGAGATGTGCGCCGGGATGCGCACGCGCATACTCTGGCGAGGGGTGGACCTGCACGCTGAGATTCTCTCGCGCATCGAGGAACTTGATCAGCAGGGGAAAGCCGCCCGTGGGCGAGCGCAGCGATTTGGGGAGCAGCGCGTCGCCCCAGAGGTTGATCGCATCGCGGATGGACTTGCCCTTGAGCGGGCCGGCCGCGATGACGCTGCGGACCGCGCCGCCGCCCGCGCCCGACGCGCTGGTGGTATCCATGTCGGCGAGTTCCCAGCTTTCGCCATACTTCGCGGAGGGATTGGGGAGCGTTTTGCCGAGCTTTTCGAGCGCGCGGCCGCCCCAGACTTTCTCGAGGATCTCCGGCGTAAAGACGATGGGGTGTGGCGCGTGCTCGGACATGGGCGGAGCGTACTCGCGCTGGGCATGTGCGTGCGACGGCTTGGTGCGCTCGCGTTCGAGCTGTTCCTGGCGGTGCGCCTCGGCGATGATGGCCCAAGGTACATCCCAGCCGCATTCGGGGCAGGAGCTGAAACGGCTTTCGCGGTGATCCACCAGCTTGGCGAACGAATACCCGCAGCGGCCGCAGTCGGTCGGCCAACGTGCCGAAGGTCCGCGCCGACCCGTTGGGGTGAGCGGCGTGCGGCGCGCATCTTTACCGAGAAAGTACCTCGCCGTGATCGTTGCCGCAATCGCAAGCGACCCAAAGATCGCGAAAACAGGACTGCCGCCGGCGCACGAGAGGCAGCCGAACCCCATGAAGAACATGATCGCAAGGGTCCATGGGCTGATCGATCGATACTCTCGACGCTTTGTCCACGGGGAGCGTGTCTCGTTCGCCCACGCGAGTAGTTGTCTGAACCAATTTCGCGTCATGGTTCACAACGTCGGCAACCGCCCACCATCCACCGGAAGGTTGATCCCATTGATGTACCCCGCCGCAGGCGACGCGAGGAAGGCGACGGCCGCGCCGAGCTCCTCGGCTTTGCCGAAGCGACCGGCAGGGATCGTCGCGATCAGTTCCTTCTCGATCTGATTCTGACTCACGCCACTCTTGGCGGCACGCGTGCTCACGAGCGATGCGAGGCGCTCGGTCTCGGTGTAACCGGGCAGCACGTTGTTCACGGTGATGCCGAAGGGCGCAAGCTCGGTCGCGAGCGTCTTGGCCCAGCTTGCGACCGCACCGCGGATGGTGTTGCTCACGCCGAGGTTGGCGATCGGGGCTTTTACGCTGGTCGAGATGATGTTGATGATCCGGCCATATCCCACGGCCTTCATCCCGGGCACCACGGCCTGTGTGAGAAGTTGGCTCGCGATGAGGTGTGCGTTGAAGGCGTCGAGAAAGGCCTGGGGCGAGGCGTCGATCGCCGTGCCGCCAGGTGGACCGCCGGTGTTGTTGATGAGCACGTGATACTCACCCCCCCCACTTCGACCACGCTCGGTAAGGGTGCGGACGCCCTCTTGCACTGCGGCGATGTTTGAGAAATCGGCGGCGACCCACTGGTGCTTGACGCCGCTCGCGGTCGGCAGTGCAAGCGCGACCTCGCGCAGCTTATCCGGGTTGCGGGCGATGAGCGTGATCTCGGCACCAAGCAGGGCGAGTTCCACGGCGGCGGCGCGGCCGATTCCCTGTGTTGAGCCGCAGACCACCGCACGTTTTCCGGCAAGAGAAAGGTCCATACGCAAGCGTATTCCGCGATCTGGTTGGTTCGGCCCGCGACGTTGCTACCGTGTGACAAACGGCGAGCCGTCGGTCACGGTCGCCTTGATCCGCCGATCGTCGAGCTGTGCCCACAGCGTGGTGCCGACCGCGGCGTGCGACCACTTCACCATCGCCAGTGCGATATGGGCCTGGCTCAGCATGGGCGAGAGGCAGGAACTGGTCACCGCACCGACGGCGGGTGCTCCGGGCTCATCGGCGGCGACGAGCGCCGTGCCGGTGACGGCTTGAGGAAGATCGGGCAAGCCAAGCGGATTCGCCGCCGATGCGGAGGATGTCGGCATGTGCGGCCCGAGGTCCAGGCGCAGGCCCACGAGTTTTTGTTTGGGATGACCCAGCGCGTGCATGCGGGCGACGACTTCCTGACCCAGATAGCACCCCTTCTTGAAACTCACGCGATCGTTCAGTGTGCGATCGCCGGCCTCGGCGGGGAGCGAATCCGGGCCGAAGTCGGCGTAGTACACGGGCCAGGCGTTCTCGATCCGCGCGATGTTCACGGCGTGCCACCCGATGCGACGAGCGAGCGGGCCGGTGGGCATCACGCCGGTGCCGCCCGGGCGATCGGCCCAAGAGGGCGAGAGCACTTCGTACACGGCGCGAAGTGCCTCGATCGGCACGAGCAGTTCGAGTCCGATCTCGCCGGTGATGTCCTGACGATCGATGACCACCTCCGCGCCTGCGATGCGCACGATGACGACCTGGCCCGGAGCGATGTCAGAAATCGAGTTGTCGCTGAGGGGTTCAGAGAGGCGTGCCAAGAGTGCCGCGGCAGCCGGGCCGTGGACGGCGAGCCGGCGGAAGCGATCGCTCGCGTCGGTGATCGCGCAATCCTCAGTGATGATGTAGCCCTCAAGCCCCGTGCGTGCACGCTGGGCGGCCAGCACATCAACATCAATCAACGTGCGATCGGCAAGCTCGATCACCCGCAGGTCCGCATCGACGCGCCCCTTGCGATTGAGCCAGAATGAACGCCGCGACATCAGCGGCTTCAGGTCTTTCAGCTCCTGCGTGAGCATGCGATTCAGGAAGCTCTGCCGCTCGGCGCCGGTGATCACCAGCGTGGCGCGGTGGGGCATGTCAAAGACCGCCGCGTGCGTGCGCAATGCCGCATACTCGATCGGCACAGGGTCAAACGCCTCAACGATCCAGGTCGGCGGCTGGTCGCCCGCGGCCTGTGACGAATCGCCGAGCGCGTAGTGAAACACCTGGGCGTCGCCCTGGCGATGGAGTTCGAGCAACGGGTGTTCGATCGCGGACATCTGGATCATCGTTGGCGGCCAGAACTCCGCAAGCCGATGGAATCGCGACCCGTCCGAACTCAGGTCAAAGAAGCACGCGGCGGGCTATCCTGTGGGCCCTTCAAACACCAGAATCTGGAGCTTCCCATGCCGAAAGTGAACATCGATCTGCTGAAGCGTCTGTGCGAGACCCCGGGCATCCCAGGCCGCGAGGAGCGGGTGCGGGCGCTGATCCAGAGCGAGGTCGCAGGTCTGTTTGATGAGATCCGGACCGACGCGATGGGCAACCTGATCTGCACGCGCAAGGCCACCAAGGTCGAGAAAAAGGGCAAGGGGAATGACAACGGCCTGGGTCGCGCGACGCGAGTCCTGTTTCTCTGCCACATGGACGAGATCGGGTTTTACGTCAAGGGGATTGACGACCAGGGGTTCATTCGGCTGAATGCCGCGGGCGGGTTTGATACTCGGAATCTCTTCAGCCGACGCGTGCTGGTCTGCACCGATGGCGGCGATCTTCCCGGCGTGATGAACCCCGGCGGCCGTCCCGTGCACATCGCCAGCGAAGAGGACAAGAAGAAGATTCCCGAGGTGAAGGAGTTCTTCGTCGATCTCGGCATGAAGCCCGACAAGGTGCGCAAGAACGTCAAGATCGGCGACTATGTGGTGATGAACGAGCCCGCGATGCAGATGGGCGACAAGTTCGTCTCCAAGGCGATGGACAATCGCGTGGCCTGCTGGATCGGGATCGAGAGCGTGCGCGCGATCGTCGAGAAGAAGGCGGCCCATGCCTGCGACCTCACCGTCGTGTTCACAGTTCAGGAAGAGGTCGGCCTGCGCGGGGCCCACACCGCGAGCTTTGGCGTTGAGCCCGACATCGCCATCGGCATCGATGTCACGCTGGCCTGCGACACGCCCGGCGTGCCGACCGATGAGATGATCACTAAGCACGGCTCCGGCTGCGGACTGCACATCATGGACAGCTCGTTCATCGCCGACTATCGCCTGATCAACGAGTTGGAAGCGGTCGCGAAGAAGAACAAGATCCCAGCCCAGCGCACCATTCTGGCCCGAGGCGGGCAGGACGGGGCCGCGGGTCAGCAGGCCCGCACCGGCGCACGGGCAGCGGGCATTGTCGTGGGCACGCGATACATCCACACCGTCACGGAGATGGTCGATCTCGTCGACCTCGCCGCGGCTCGCGATCTGCTGGCAGCGTGGGCACCGACGGTGAAGTGATCGGATTCAGGAGCCCTGCAGCAATCAGTTGCTGAGGACGTCGATCACGTTCATTCGTGAGCGCACGAGCCGCTTGGTTGTGCGACGCAGATCGCACTCACCGCAAAGACACACAACGCCGCCCGCAGATCCATCGATCTGAAGGCGGCGTTGTTTTTTCACGGCGAGCCACCCGTACTACTTCTTCTGCGGCTTCTTCCCGTCTTCATCACCAAAGTCGATATCAAAATCGCTCTCAGACAGATCGGCGATGATGTCCGAAAGGTCGCCGCTGTCGTCCGGATTGCTCTTCGCAGCGGGCTTAGGAGCAGGTTTCGCGGGGGCGGGCTTTGCGCCGGCGGATGCAGCAGCGGGCTTGTCTTTCCAAGCGGGCACGCCGTCCTGCGTTGGGCGATCCTCACCCTCGCCCGCGGCGACACCGCCATTGGCCCAGGCGATGATCGGGTCGATCACCTTCGGATGACCATCGATGCGCACCACGAGCACCACCGGACCTACGCAGACCAGATCGCCGGGCAGCAGCTCACGCGACTTGACGCGTTCCTTGTTGACATACGTGCCGTTGGAACTCTTCAGGTCCTTGACCACCAGTTCATCGTCTTCTTCGCCCAGTTCGCAGTGCAGGCGCGAGACCTCGGGCACGGGGATGCGGATCTTGGCGTCGGTCCCGCGGCCGATTGAAATGGGGAGCTTCATCGCGGGAAGCTCGCGCAGCTTGCCGTCGGCAGTGATCATCACGAGCGAGACGTTCACGTGGACCTATCCTTTCACGGCAAGTGCCGGCACCGGGCGTGGCACGGGTGCTTCTGGTTCGGGTGAAGGAAGGGGGAGATTCCGACCCATGGGCACGCCTGGCGAAAGTGTACGTCTTTCCCTGCCCCAGCGCGACCCCGGGGGGGCTCTGGGTGGCGATGCCGGGGTGATTCTCGCCGCGGCGGGATGCGACCGGACAGAGCCCGCCCAGCGGCCGCGGGCGTTGTACATCCACACACCCTTTTGCGTACACAAGTGTCACTATTGCGATTTCTACTCGTTTGTGGACACCCGAGATCAGCAGGTGGCGTTTGTTGATCGGTTGATCGCCGAGCTGCGGGCACTGGCAGCACACGCCGGCACGCTGGAATCCATCTTCGTCGGCGGGGGAACGCCCAGTTTGCTGCGGATCGACCTGTGGCAGCGGTTGCTGGGCGAGATCAACGGGCTGTTCGACCTGTCGATGATCCGCCAGCCGTGGATCGCGGAACACGATGATCCCTGGCGCGAAGTCACCCGCGGCGAGTTTACGGTGGAGTGCAACCCGGAATCGGCGTCGCCGGAGCTGATGGCCGTGCTGCGCGCTGGTGGAGTGAATCGGGTGAGCATCGGGGCCCAGTCGTTTGTGGATGCGCATCTGAAGACGCTCGAACGGTGGCACAATCCGGAGAACGTGGCCAAAGCCGTGGAGGCCGCGCGGCGTGCGGGCATCGCTCGCCAATCGATCGATCTCATCTTTGCGATCCCGGGTCAGACGCTGGAAGAGTGGGATGCCGACCTGCGGATTGCGCTGGGCTTGGGGCTGACGCACCTCTCGTGCTATGCGCTCACCTTTGAACCGAACACCGCCATGACGGCACGCTTGAGAGCGGGCACGGTCCGCGCCTGCGATGAAGAGCTTGAAGCCGAGATGTTTCGGCACACGCTTGCGACGATCCGTTCGGCTGGTATGGAGCGGTATGAGGTCAGCAACTTTGCACTGCCCGGCCATGAATCTCGGCACAACATCGCGTATTGGGTGCAGAAGCCATGGCTCGCCGCGGGTCCGAGCGCGAGCGGGCACGTTCATGAGCCGCGCGGCTCGGCGACCACGCCGATGGGAACGTATCGATTCAAGAACGTCCCGCGACTGGGGACGTATCTTGAAAGCGATCCGGCCCGTGGATTCTCACCGGTGATCGATGTTGAATCGCCCGACGCGCTTCGGTTCATCCGAGAGCGGGTGATGATGGGGCTGCGGCTGCAGCACGGGCTCGAGATCGCCGAGCTTCTCAACGACCTCGAACTCATGAGTCCGCCGAGCCGAAAGCGACTTCAGGTGGTCGCCGAGCGGGCCCGTGATCGCGGGCACCTGGAGATGACGCCGGCGCGATGGGCGCTGACTGACGCTGGGTTCTTGCTGTGCGACGCGATCACGGCCGAAATGATCGCGGGCGTACGAGTGTGATGGCGGACGCTCGCATTCATCATGCTGCCGATCGTCCGCCCTCAGACGGGCGAAAAAGTAGCCGATGAAACGCAACATCTCATCTCGCTGTATACCGGTGGCTTGCTCGCGTTGCTCGCCGCGCCACCGGCAATCGATCGTGCGCACTGCCGTGCGAGATGCAGTCGAGCCGATCGCATGGAGCACCGAAGCGACTCGGCAGGAGTCATCGGCTCATCGTTTTCACGCGATAGTCAGGCAGAGTCGATATCAGTCGCCGACGACTTCGACCGGCCCGACATCGATCTCGCCCGCTTCAGGAATGCTTCCGGGCCTGTGCAGCCCGAGCAGCCGCAGCGTGCGCCGGAGGTCGCCGGGCCAATCGGTGCGGATGTCGATCGGTTGCCCGGTGATCGGATGCACGAACGCCAGGCGATGGGCGTGCAGCGCGACACGAGGCGAGGCCGTGTGCACGCGGCGTGGACCATAGATCGTGTCGCCCAGCAACGGGCACCCGATCGCTTCCATGTGGACGCGAATCTGGTGAAGGCGACCGGTAACGGGTCGGCACTCGATGAGCGTCGCCGCGGGGCCGCGATCGAGCACGCGATACGCCGTGATCGAGGGCTTGCCGGTGCGCGAGATCCGCGCGAGCTTCATCGGGCCGGAGCGATTCTCGGCGACCGGATCACTCTCGGCGATCGGCATCCGCAGCACGCCGCTGGGGTGCTTGGGCATGCCATCGCAGATCGCCCAATAGAACTTGCGCACGGCCCGCTGCATGAACTGCTCGCGCATGGCGTCATACGCGGCGGTGCGGAGACCCACGACGAGCAGGCCCGACGTTTCTTTATCCAGACGATGGAGCAGGCCGAAGTCTCTCGCCTTGCCCAGATTCTGAAGCTGCGCGCCGAAGTGCGCGAACAGCCCATTCAAAAGCGTGTCCGAAGCGTGGCCCTTGCCCGGCTGTGTCGGCACGCGCGGCGGCTTCTCGATCACAAGCAGATGCTCATCCTGATAGCGGAGCCCATAGGTGATGCGTGGATTGGCAGGAACGGTAAGGTTCACGATGGCCGCACTTTCTCGCCAGGATCGATCGCGGGGCACGCGTCATGATCCAGATACCACCGCAGTTCACCCCCGATGGGGCGCACGCCGAGGATCGGCAGCTCCTCGATCGCCGCGGGGTCGCCCTGTCGGCGTTCGATCGCCGACAGCATGTTCCTTTTGCCCTTGCCCGTCACCAGCACACCGACGAAGCGCGAGGCGTTGATGAGCGGCAACGTCATCGTCACACGATCCGGGGGTGTCACCGCTGGCCCGGTGTTGATGCGCACCAGGGGAGCTTCCCCGGGTCGGTGGGCGACCTTGAGCGTTTCGACGAGTGCCGGCGACTTCGGAAACAGTGACGCGGTGTGCCCGTCGGAACCCATCCCCAGCAGCACATAGTCCAATCGATCGTGGCCGCGCTCGCGCCAACCCAGCACATCGCGCAGCGTCTGGGCATACTGCACGTCGGCATCGTCGGCCATGGCGAACATCGGGTGCACCTGATTGCTCGGAATGCCGGAATGGTCGCCGATGATCTCGTTGATCATCTTGTAGTTCGAACGCTCGTCATCGAAGCCCACGCGTCGCTCATCGACGATCCACAGATGGGTTCTCGCCCACGGAAACTCTCGATAGATCGGATCGATCATCAGCCGCTGATACAGCGGGATCGGCGTCGAACCTCCCGAGAGCGCGAGGTGAAAGTCGCCGAACGCCCGGACGCAGTTATGGGCATGGATCAGCATGTCCGCCGCGAGGGCGTCGATCAGCGCATCGGCATCTGGTCGAACCACCACGCTCCCCGGCAGCTTCGGGGGCGTGGGCTCGGGGTCCAGCTCAAAGATCTCTGAAGTCGTGTTTCCCTCGGCCATCGCAGGCAGGATAGGGCATCGTCGCTCGCGCCGCGACCTCGGCGTGCAGGAGCCCGCCCCACGCCGCCTACACACCGATTCGGCGATACACCATCAGCACATCATCATCAATCCGCTTGATCCGCCGCAGCGTGAGCTTGCGAGCATCGCTCAGACGCTCGGCGACATTCCCCCGCACACAAGGCTTGGCCAGTTCATCACCCAGCAACATCGGCGCGACATACACGTGGGCCTCGTCAACCAGATCGCCCTGGAACATCCGCCCGAGCAAGCCCGGCCCGGCCTCAACGAGCACGTTGGTCGCCTGGTGTCTCTGCACAAGCATGCGGAGCACGCCGTCGACCGTGACCTCACCCTGCTCGCCGAGCGCGACCACCTCGATGCCCATCGCGCTGAACACGGCGACCTTGCGCTGCTGCGTCCGCAGGGCCTGCTCATCGCAGACGATCGTGAGATCGGCCTCGTCGATCGTCCGCACGATGCTCGATGAGTCCGGTGTCTCGAGCGCGGGATCGATCACCACGCGCCTGGCCGTACGCCGGCGCGTCCACCCCGCGCGAGCCGTCAGCACCGGATCATCGGCGAGCACCGTGCCGATCGCGGTGACCACCGCGTCCACGCGCGCGCGCAGGCGGTGGACGATTCGGCGCGAGCGTTCGCAGGAGATCCATTTGCTCTCGCCGGTGCGGGTCGCCGCTCGACCATCGATGGTCTGGGCCCACTTCACGATCGTCCATGGCAGTCCGGTGGTGACGCGTTTGATGAACGGATCGCTGATCTCGATCGCCGCTGCACTCACCGTTGTGAACTCGACATCGATACCCGCCGACCTGAGCCGCTCGGCCCCGCCCAGACCCTTGGGGTGCGGATCGCGCCGGGCGCACACCACCCGCGCGATGCCCGCGGCCACAAGCGCGTCCACGCACGGGGGCTGCTTGCCCACCCCGCCGCAGGGCTCGAGCGTGACATACGCCGTCGCGCCGCGCACATCGTGGCCACGCAGATCGGCATCGGCGAGCGCGTTCACTTCCGCGTGCGGCCCGCCAAAGACCTGATGATGCCCCATGCCCACGATCTCGCCGCGTTGCACGATCACGCACCCGACGAGCGGGTTGGGCTCGACCCTGCCCGCCGCCCGCCATGCGAGGCGGGCGGCGAGATCGAGGTACTTTTTGCTCGTGTGGTGTGCACTCATGCTCGGCGGATCAGTTGAATGCGTTCATCGTCGCGGATGACACTCTTGGCATCTTCGAGCCACCGCCACGCATCGTTGCGATATCCGGCGGTGGGTTTCAACTCAGGCATTCGCGCGCACCAATAGCGATTGAACCGGGCCATCAACGTCTCGCGCACCAGCTTGGCGGCCATGCTGGCAAGCGCGACCGGCAGATGCTGTCGCTCGCTCTCCACGAGAAAGAGCACGTGCATGTGCCTTTCCTGCCCTTCGACCACTCCGCGAATCTCATATCGGCTCTGCTCGTCGGACTCGTGCGTGCATCGCACATCAACTCCAGGAAACGCCCGCGTCAGCATGGGCAGATAGTTGGTGCGCCCACCCTGTCGATCACAGATCACACGCACCCCCCCACCCCCCCCGCCGCCATCGGCCTGAGCCCCCACCACTCCCCA
>JAIEOW010000039.1 GCA_019750095.1 Phycisphaerales bacterium | reverse complement strand
ACCCCAACCCCCGCCCCAACGTCTGCTGTCCAAAGCTCCACCGATCCGCTCCAGCTCATTGACGTCGACCACGTGCGTTTCCACGTCGGCAACGCCAAGCAGGCCGCGTTCTTTTACGCCCACTGCTTCGGCTTCCAGATCGAGCAGGTCCAGGACCTCACCACCGGCTCGCGTGATGCCGCCAGCTATCTGCTGACGCAGGGCAACATCCGCTTCCTGCTCACCAGCGGGCTGACCGCCGAGCATCCCGCCTCGCTCGAAGTCGCGATGTACGGCGACGGCGTCAAGGACGTCGCCTTCACCGTCTTCGACGCCGAGAAGGCCTTTGACCGCGCCATCAAGAACGGCGCGGTCGCCACCGTCGGCGGCGAGCCCCGCACCTATCGCGACAATCTCGGCACCGTCACCGTCGCCAGCATCCGCACCTATGGCCGTTGCCAGCACTCCTTTGTCAGCCGCACCGGCGGGTATGAACTCACCAAGGTCAAGCAGGGCGGCACGTTCATGCCGCGGTTCAAGCGGCTGGATGGTGGCATGGGCTGCGAACCCTCGGGGGGGGCTGTTGGCTGCGGCCCGCAGTCGGGCGTCGGCGGCAGCATCCTCGCCATCAACGACTACAACAAGAAGAACCCCTGCGGCTTGAAGTATGTCGACCACCTCGTCGGCAACGTCGAGATGGGCAAGATGAACCACTGGGTCGCGTTCTATGAGAACGTGCTCGAGTTCACCATGTTCAAGCACTTTGATGACAAGGACATTTCCACGGACTATTCCGCGCTGATGTCCAAGGTCATGGCCAGCGGCAACAACCTGATCAAGATGCCGATCAACGAGCCCGCCGAGGGCAAGAAGAAGAGCCAGGTGCAGGAATATCTCGACTGGCACTGCAACACCCCCGGCGTGCAGCACCTCGCCCTCCGCACCGACGACGAGCTGCACAGCATCGCCGCCCTCCGAGCCCGCGGCGTCGACTTCCTGACCCTTCCCGACGCCTATTACGCCAGCGTCTGGAACCGCGTGAACACGATGCTGACCAGCCACGGCCACACGGCCGTGAAAGAAGACCACGAAGCCGTCCGCAAGCTCGGCATCCTGGTCGACGCCGACGACGAGGGGTATTTGCTGCAACTCTTCACCAAGCCCCTCCAGGACCGCCCGACGCTGTTCTTCGAGATCATCTGCCGCCGCGGCTCGCAGAGCTTTGGCAAGGGGAACTTCAAGGCGCTGTTTGAGGCGCTGGAGTTGGAGCAGGAGCGGCGGGGGAATCTGTAAGCACGTCCGTCTAGCGAACGGCCATGAAGTATCGCGATGTTCTCAAACTCTTGCGCGAGCATGGATGGACCATCGATCGCACCGTCGGCAGTCACATGCAGTTCAGGCATCCCGCTCGACCGGGCACGGTGACCGTGGCCGCTGGAGGCAAGGAAGGCAAGGACGTTCCGCCGGGCACCCTGAACAGCATCCTCAAGCAAGCAGGAATCAAGACATGAGTTCGCAGAATCCTCCCGCCGAGTATGTCGTGGTCATCGAGCACGCGGCCGACGGCTCATACTCTGCGTATGTGCCCGACCTTCCGGGTTGCGTCGCCTGCGGCGAGACCCTCGCCGAAGTGCGAGCGCTGATCGCCGAGAGCGTGAAGCTGCACATCGAGTCGCTGCGATCACACAACGAGACCGTTCCACCGCCATCGACCACCGTCGACCGCGTCCGAGCAGCGTGATCGTGGCTACGATGGGGCGGGCGGTTCCGACGGCGTCTTCGCCGCCCGACGCTGTTCTGCGAGATCATCTGCCGCCGCGGCTCGCAGAGCTTCGGCAAGGGCAACTTCAAGGCGCTGTTTGAGGCGCTGGAGTTGGAGCAGGAGCGGCGGGGGAACTTGTAGAGTCCTACCAAGACCTTCAAGGCCGTACGCGGAGAGCCGGAGGGGGCGGAGAAACGCGGAGAGGTTCGGGATGGAGGGGGTGGGATGGGACGGGGGGGCTCGGACCGGTCGGTGCGTCTTGTCGGTCGGGTGTCGCACCACCGATCGCCCAGAGCTGGGATCGGTGGCACTGTGGAGGCCACCTGCCGGAATGATCGAGCATTGATTGGCTATGCTGAACCACGATGCCCACTCCGCTGCCAGAATCGCTGAAGCCGATCTATCGTTGGATTCCAGTGGGGAGTGACCAGAACAAAGACTACGTACTCCGAGTCAGAGAGCACAACACTGCGATGCTCGGACCGTGCAATCGGTTGGTGGCCTTAGTCGGGGCCAACAACTGTGGGAAGAGTGGGGTGCTGCGGCGATTGCACCGCGGCATTGCGCGGATGACAAAACAAACTCCGGGCCATGATTCCGGCCTTTTGCAGTTGGAACAAATGGTGGTCGACTTCCGTGAGATTGTTCGAGATGCGGGTGTGTTTGGAGATTCCAGGCGCCTCGTGCGAATGGCTATGGACATTGCACTGCGAGCCTCAGAACACTGTACGGCGAACGCGAACAGGCTCGCAACCACACAAATGCACCCCGGCACTTGGTTTAGGTCAGATGTACAGCACTTTCTGCATGATGCAGGCTCGGTCGAGCATCAATACGGGGCTCATATTAACCACATTCAAGCCCGCTGGATCAGCGGGACAAACAGTAAGCCGCTTGCACTGCCAACTATTCAAGTGTTTATACCGACCACCCGCACCATGATTCCGCTACCCAAAGTAGCAGCCTCGGTATCGCCGCACGAGAATCCCACCGTTGCAATAGAGATTCTGGACCCTCTGGCCTATCGGTTTGTAGTTGATAACGGACAGAAACTCGGTGTGAGCAAAGACCACTACGAAAAGAAACGGTCGCTCTTGTCTAATGGGGGCGTGTTCACGGGCCAAACCGCATATACGGAGATTCGAGATCTCCTGCTAGGCAATCTCACGGCACGCCAGACCATCCGCAGCTTCGAACAGTTTCTGTCCCAACGCTTCTTCGGCGGCCAAGAGATCGCCCTGATCCCGCGGCACGACTCCGATCAGGTCTACATCAAAATCGGCACCGAGCGCGAGCAGCCGCTGAGCAATCTCGGCGACGGGCTCCAGCACATCGTCATCATGACCCTCCCGATCTTCCTCTTTAAAGATCAGGACTTGCTGCTCTTCATCGAAGAGCCCGAGCTCTACCTCCACCCCGGCTATCAACGCCTGCTCATCGAGACCTTCCTCGACGAGCACATCGGCACCGGGCTTCGGCAGGTCTTTGTCGCCACCCACTCCAACCAGTTCCTCGATATCACGCTCGACCACCAGGGCATCAGCGTCTTCCACGTCGCCAAGACCCTCCCCACCCCTACCCCCCCGACCACCACAGACGCGCACGCCGACGCACTCCCCGAGTTCGAAGTCCGGCTCGCCTCCGACGACCACTTTCCTCTTCTACGAGAGCTTGGTGTACGCAACTCTTCCGTGCTTCTCGCCAACTGCACCATCTGGGTCGAGGGCGTCACCGATCGCAAGTACCTTCAGAAGTACCTTGATCTGTATCAGGACCACCTCGAATCGACAGCAAGCGAACACAACGCAACGACCGAACCCGCGTCGGCCCCCGCCCCCACAATCGCCCGAGCCGTCGCTCCGCAGCGATTCGTCGAGGACCTCCACTTCGCCTTCGTTGAGTATGGCGGATCAAACATCACGCACTGGTCGTTCCTCGACGAACAAGGCGCGCGGGTTGATCGCCTTTGCGGAACGCTCATGCTCATCGCCGACAAAGACACGGACAAGGAAACACGCCACAAGAAGCTGCGCCAAAGGCTCGACGATCGCTTCGTTTGCCTTCAGGCGATGGAGATCGAGAACACGCTTCCGCGTAAGGCCATCGAAGCGGTGATCGAACACTACGAGAAGGAAACCAACGAGGACGAAAGATCGAGGAGACCTCGCCCCGTCGAGCATGACTACATCAACCAGAAGCTCGGAACATACATTGATAACCTTTTCGGTGCCAAGAGGACTCGTCGCGGAAGCTACGCTCAAGACTCGGGCTCAGTCGAATCCAAAACGCAGTTTGCCACGCTCGCCCTCTCCGCCTTGAAGTCCTGGGACGACCTGACGGACGAAGGCAAGCGGCTCGCAAGAGCGATGTACGAGTTCATCGCAACGCACAACCCTCGGCCATAGCCCCACCCACCCGCCGCCGAGCCCGGCCGCCACGCTCCAACGTCCTTCCAACTCGAACCCACGCCCTGCCTCCCCTCGGTGATGCTCCATCGCATCGAGTCGATGACCCGCGGCCGCGAGGCGATGTGGCACCGACCACGTGCCAGTCTGAATCGTGCCGCCGACCGGGGCTTGGGCCGGTCGGTGTGTCTTGAATACCCGGTGTCGGACTACTGATCGCCCAGAACTGCGTTCGTGGGCACGGTGAATGCCACCTGCCCATAGTCCGTGGAACGCTGAGCACCCGTGTAAACGTCCGCGACCGGGGTTCTGATGGCGATGAGATGGGTCTCCGCGGGCGGTTCAGGGGTCTCAGTTGCGTTCGGACCCTTCGCATCGCTCGCCGCACCGGTGGTCCGGGCTCGAAATCGGGTGAAAGTTGCGATGAAACTGGAGTTGGGGCCCGGAGGACCCGATCTCCGGTCGTCCGTACCCGGCGAATTGGGGCGGATATCGGAGGTTTGCGATGCCCGTGCTTCCTCACCGTGTTCAGGACCTTCTCGCGTTTGCTGAAAGCCATGCCGACATCTGGGCCGAGCGGGCGGCGGAGATCGGGCTTTCGTCCGCGCAGGCGCAGCGCGTGATCGATCTCACCGGTGCGGCCCGCGCGGCGCGGGAGCGGGCGGGCATGGCCGCCAATGCGGCCCGAGCCGCCGCGCTCGAGCAGCGAATCGCGATCGATGCGCTGCAGGCCGCGCTTTCAGAGAGCATCAAGGGCATCCGGCTCTTCGGCGAATCCACCGGCGACGACGCGGTCTTTGCCGCCGCCGAGATCCCGCTTCCTGCGCAGCGCTCGCCCGCGCCGCCGCCCCCACAACCGACCGATCTCTCGGCACGGCTGGTTCCGGGGGATGCGGGTGGGGGTGGGGGTGCGGTGGCGATTCTCTTCAAGGCGATCGACCGCTCCAACGCCGGGTCCATCACCTATCTCGTCCGCCGCAAGCTTCCCAGCGAGCGCGAGTTCTCGATCGTCGGCACCGTCGGCAGCCAGCGCGGGCGCAGCACGCTTGGTTCAAGTCTTGGTTCAGCGTCGCTCCCACGCGGCGTAAAGGCCTTCATCGACGACGCCTTGCCCGCCGGCGCCGACCTCTCGGGCGTGCAGTACACCATCCAGGGCGAACGCGGCGCGGCCCTCGGCCCGATGTCGCAGATCTACACGCTGGTGATCGGCTCAATCAATGAGTGTGGCACCGATGCGTCCTCGCGCGTCGTGCTCGCACGCGCCGCGGCTTAGAATCCCGCGGGGAAAAGGTAGGATTCCCTCTGTGGGCACCAAAGCCCCCGGGCCTCTCCGCGATCGGCGCTCTGGGCCTCCTTGCGTCAGGACGCCCGCTATCCTCCAGTTCACCCCAAGCAAAGGACTCCGATGCGCTCATACCGCTCTGCCTGCTCTGCCCTGATGCTCTCCGCCGTGCTCGCTTCTGGGCTCTCCGTGATCAGCCCCGCCCTCGCCCGCGACAGCCACTCCGAGCAGGCGGCCGCGACCGCCGCCGGGTACAAGAAAGTGCTTGACTCTGCCGGTCCGGCCCTGGTCACCATCAAGTTCGTCATGAAGATCGAGGGCGGCGGCGAGGGCTTTGGCGAAGGTGGTCGCGACGTTGAAACCGCGGGCGTCATGATCGAGCCCGCCGGGCTGGTGCTCGTCTCCAACGCCAAGATGGGCGGCACCGCCAGCCGCATGGGCATGACCGTCAACCCCACCAACATCAAGGTGCTCGTCGGCGACGACGCCGAAGGTGTCAAGGCCCGCATCCTTGCCCGCGACAGCGAGCTCGATCTGTGCTGGATCCAGATCGAGGATGACAAGGCCAAGGACAAGAAGTTCACCAGCGTGGACTTTGCCGCTGGATCGGGCGTCGAGATCGGCGACCGCGTGCTGTTTGTCGATCGCATGGGCAAGTTCTTCGACCACGCGCTCAGCATCCGCGAAGGACGCATCGGCGGAAAGACCAAGAAGCCCCGTGCCCTGATGATCCCCACCGGCGTCAGCGGCATGCCCGACCGCCGCGACCTGCTCGGCACGCCGCTGTTCGGAGCCGATGGCAAGGTCGTCGGCTTCAACATTCTTCAGCTTCCAGACAAGGAAGACATGGAAGGCGGCGACGCCGGCGAGGGCTCATTCAGCATCCTGATGCTGCCCGCAAGCGAAGTGGCCAAGGCGACCATTCGAGGCAAGGAACTCGCCGCCAAGCAGCCCAAGGAAGAACCGAAGGAAGCTCCCAAGGCCGAGTCGCCCAAGACCGACGAAAAGCCAGCCGAAAAGCCCGTCGAGCCGAAGGCCCCCTGAGACACACTCAGACCGTCGCGCGAACGCGACCCGTGCCGGTGCTGCCGGCATGCGTCGCCGCCGCCAGAGCTCGCTCCAGGTCCGCGATCAGGTCGCCGGAATCCTCGATCCCCACGCTCAGGCGAATGAGCGTGTCGGAGATTCCAAGCTCCTGCCGCATCGCCGGCGGCACGCTCGCGTGCGTCATGATCGCCGGGTGCTCGATGAGCGACTCCACGCCGCCCAGACTCTCGGCGAGCGTGAACAGCCGCGTGTTCTCAAGAAACGCACGCGCCTGATCGAGCCCGCCCTCGATGAAGAACGTGATCATGCCGCCCATGCCCTTCATCTGCCGCTTCGCAAGGGAATGCTGCGGGTGGCTCGATAGTCCCGGATAGATGACGCGCTCGACACCCTGCCCGCGCTTGCTCTCAAGCCACTGGGCGACCTTCACCCCGCTCGCGTTGTGCCTCTGCATGCGGATCGCCAGCGTCTTGATCCCACGCAGCACGAGATACGCATCAAACGGCCCCATCACCGCGCCCACCGCGTTCTGATGAAATCGCAGCTTCGCCGCAAGATCGGCGTTGCCCGTCACCAGCATGCCCCCCACCACGTCGCTGTGCCCGCCCAGATACTTCGTCGCCGAGTGCATCGCGATATCGCACCCAAGAGCCAGCGGCTGCTGGTTCATGGGCGAGCAGAACGTGTTGTCGCAGACCACCAGCACACTCGGACTGATCTTCTTCGCCATCGCGCTGATCGCGGCAAGATCCACGAGCTTCAGCGTCGGATTCGTCGGCGTCTCCAGCCACACCAGCGACGTCTTGCTCGTCATCGCCTTCGACAGATTCGCCGGATCGGTCAGGTCCACAAACTTGACCTTCAGGCCCTGCGACCGCGCCTTGACCTTCTGAAACTGCCGATTGGTCCCGCCATAGACGTCGTCCATGCAGACGACCTCGTCACCGGCAGAGAGCAGCTCAAGCACACAGTCCATCGCCGCGAGCCCGCTCGCAAACGCAAACCCGCCAAAGGTCACGTCCTGCGCCTCGGTGAGCGTCGAACCTTCGAGCCGAGCCATCATGCGCTCAAGGGCGTACCGCGTCGGATTGTGCGACCGCGAGTACTCAAACCCCGTGTGCTCACCCGGCGACCGCTGCGCATAGGTCGACGACGTAAAGATCGGCGGCATCACCGCCCCTGTCACCGGCTCTGGCCGCTGACCGGCGTGGATGACCATGGTGTCGGGATGCAGCGGCTGAGCGTGTTCGTGGGCCATGCCCCAAGTATAGGGTCGCACACGCCCACTCACCAGAAAACGGCTGACACTCAACCCCGCCGAAGCGGAGCAATCATCCGCAGCCGCGGCTCACGCAGGTAGAGCGCAATCCACACCACCACGCCGATGATCACTTGCATCACCACGGCTTCCCCAACGCGCAAATGCGTCAGGATCGCTCCTCCCATGTACCCCGTCAGCAGGATCGCCCCGAGCACCGCCGTCTTCGGGATCAGATAGACGACCAGGCACAGGATCTCGATGATCCCGATGGGCAGAATCAGCTTCACCGGGATCTGCAAATCGTTGAAGCCCTTGATCAGATCCGGGGCCTGCGTGAAGTGCCCGACGAGCTTCATCACGCCGCTGAAAGCAAACAGAAGCGACGGCAAGATCGTGAGCACCCACCCCGCAAAGAACGATGTCTTGGTCGGAACCGGAATCTCACTGGGAAGTCGATTGATGGACATGCCCGCAGTGTACCGGACTTGGCCTGCTCCGGCGCACACTCCGGGTCAACGCAAGCCGTGGTC
Organism: Phycisphaerales bacterium; assembly: GCA_019750095.1. GTDB lineage: Bacteria > Planctomycetota > Phycisphaerae > Phycisphaerales > UBA1924 > UBA4658. The sequence goes on along the minus strand of JAIEOW010000039.1, from coordinate 50,563 downwards.
ATGGCATCGCCTCCGTCCGAGGCAAGAATCTCGCGCGTGCGACAGCGGATCACTACGAGATCGTTCTCGCCCCAATGCTCCTGCTGCCCCGGCACGTCACCAAGCGATTCTCCCACGGCTACGGCGACTCAGCAGCCCGCAAACCACGACTGCAGAAACAGGAAGATCGCCTGCACGTTCACCCCGGTACATGCAAAGTCCGCGCTTGAACTCTGGCTGAACCATGCATTCAGGAACTCGAAGATATCCAGAGTGTCGATGCTGCCGTTCTGATCAAAGTCGGTGCGGCAGTAGTACTCAACACGCACCGCCAAGTCATCGAAGTTGAACCAGCCGACATTCTCGCTCCACGCATACCCACGCAGTCGCTTGGCGTTGAAGTCATAGCGAGCGGGATTGGGAGGGCTGGTCGCGGTGCCCGCGTCAAAGTTGATCCAGCCGATGTTCTCTCCCCAGGCCCAGCCCGAGAGTCGAAAGCTCGCGGTCTGCACGTCGTCAAACACAACGTTCACGCCGTAGTTGAGCACCGGACCACCGGGGGTGCTCTCGACGATGTTGCTGTAGGTGGCGTTGTTGATCGGGCCGTTCCCGAAGCTGATCCATCCGGTGTTCTCACTCCACGCGCTGCCGGACATGTACAGCCCGGGTCGCAGGATGACGTTGTTGCAGAACCCGGCGGCACGTCGGAACGTCAGGAATCCGGCATTCTCGCTCCAAGCCCATGGGTTGGACTCGCGCAGAGCCTGGGTGCCGAACAGAAGTTGAGCCGAGGCGGTACTGGAAGCAAGAGCCACGATCAGTGCGGCCGCGTGAGCGTATCGGAGTTGTGCGAATCGATATGGCATTCTTTGTGTCCCTGAGCGAAGAGCCGTTGGGATGTCTGAACTGTTCGGGGAACGCATCGGTGTCGGGCATGGCATCGCAGAGCATCATCCTGCCACACCATGCCCGACCTCACGCTACGGCCACCCTTCTAGCCGGATGGACGAAGCGGTTGATTGTCAGTGCTCGAAGTTCGCCTGCGGGTGCGTGCTGTTGGCGACGCCCGCAAAGTTGCCCGTGCCGGCGATGTTGACGATCGGACCCCAGGAGTTGCCGGTCGCGACAAAGTAGTTGTTGATCGTGTTCGCGCTCGCCCAGTTGCGGACGACGACATTGCCAGAGGTGCCCAGTGAGATCGAGATGCCCAGGTCAGAAGCGGTCACGGAGTTCGCTTCGACGAGGTTGCTCGAGCCCTGGATCAGAATGCCCGCTTGATTGCCCGCGGCCCGTGCGTTGAAGTCCAGCTTGTTTCCGCGGACAAGACCAGAGGTTGCGATCCGGATGCCCTCGGTCTGGTTCTGGCGAATGGTGTTGTCGATGATGGTTGTGCCGAAGCCGCCGCCGATGCCCGCTCCGCCGTTGTTGAACACGGTGTTGCGTTCCACAATGCAGGATGCTCCCGCCTCGATGCCGGTGCCGGTGTTCGCGCCCACGACGCACTGACGGACGATGCTTCCATCATTCACCTGAATCGCGGGGCCGCTGTTCGAGTTACCGGCGACATTGACGTTCTCGATCGTGGCACCGTCGCCAGCCCGAACCGTCGCCACCGCCGCGGCACCGTTTGCCGTCACCGTGCAGTTGCTCATCCGCAGGACATTCCCGCCCAGCACGGCCTCTCGCCGGTTGCTGCGGATATGCACGTTCTCGATGATGCTGTTTGAACCGTTCGCGCCAGCCCCATCATTGATGGCAATACCCGCGGCAAAGCCGGTCACCGTGCCGTTCATCACGCGAAGGTTGGTGGCAGCGTTGGTGACGGTGATTCCGTTCCCGGAAGTCACCACCCCGGCGATCCCCGCGCCCGCAAGATCGATGGTCACGTCGTTGTTGGTAACCGTGATCGCGGTGGCGCTCGATCCACTGGGCAGGGTCAGCCAGCCCGAGAGCTTCACCCGAGCAGGAAAGTCGATGGTCTCGGGGATCTGACTCAGGATCAGGTCGTAATCGTTTCTTCCGCTCGCGGTGAGCGCATAGTTGTCCGCGGTGCCCTTGACGATGTTGTTGCGAAACGTCAGCCCAGTGGTGCCCGTATTCGCGATCACGCCCTGCGTGGAGGCACCGTTCTGTCCGGTGATGGTGTTTCCCTCGACGACGTTGTTCGGACCCGAGATCGCGATGCCCTTGCCGCCCGCTCCTGAGACCACCACGACATTGTCGCGCACCGTGCAATCCTGCCCGCCCACCAGCACGGCGGTGCTGGTGCCTGAATCGATATAGCAGTTGCGAATGCTCGCGCCGTCGAAGAGCTGGATGCCACTGCCAGCCGTTGCGCGAATGGTCGAGTCGGCGATGCTGGAGAATGACGCGATGCGAACGGCAAGCCCGCCGTTCCCCTCAACCTTCACACGCCGCACCTGCACACCGTCGCGAAGGTCGAGGCCTGCTCCGGTGTTCTCGGAGACCTGAAGGTCTTCAACCAGGTTGTTGAACCCGCTTCCCCCGGCGAACGTCACGCCCGAAGCGGGCCAACCACGGATGGTGCCGTTTCGAAGACGGAACCGATCGGCTCCCGTGTACACGATCCCGCTGGTTGCTCCGGCGACACCCTGCAGCACAAAACCGTTGAGGTCCAGCGTCACATCGCTCGCCAGAATGCGAATGCCCACCTTCCCGCTTTCACCCGTGATGTTGCGGTCAAGGTAGTACGACCCGGGCTGCGAGATGATGAACGTGCTGCTCGCGTTGCCCGGCGTGTTCCGCGCATTCACGATCACCCGCGGCTCAACCTCGGTCAGCGTCTTGAACGTCCCCGTGATCGGCCCGGGCGGCGGCTGCAGCGTGTCAGGGTTGCCCCACGCCGACCCGGCACACGCCGCAAGCACGCCCACCGACACCACAACATAAGACCGAGAGATAGCTGCACGGACCATGACGGACCTCCGCTGAAATGACTGAACATGCTTTCAACACCCTCGATCAACCGGCGCACCGCCGATCACACCGAGCACAGGCACCCTGGCCCGTCAACACCTCAAGAGGACTCGGCGCGGAGAATCGTCGCGTTGTTCGTAATTATTCTCAACGATCCGCATTTCCCACAGGCGGCGGCCCTGCCTCGGCGCTCTGGATCAAGTGCCGATGCCGCCAGTTGAACGCGTGCGGCCTGGCGTCATAGACAAACACCCGTCCCGCCGGCCACGCCGTGCGGACGAGTATCCGCTCTCCGTCGCTGGACATGCTCGGCCTCTGCAGCCAATACGTCCCCTCGCGGATCCGCAGAACCTCTCGAAACACCGGGGTGGCCGCTCCAGGCATCGTCACGATCGCAAACACACAGAAACTCCCATCGAGTCGTGCGACCAGAAGCCGGTCGCCGGTTACGCCGAAGCCGATCCCCAGCGCAGGAGCCCCCCCACTTCCGAATGTGCCGATGAGTCGACCCGTGCTCGTCTCAAAGACCGCTCCGGCTGGCCCTGTGAACAACTCCACCCCGCTGCCGCCGGTCACCCCCGCCTGACTCACGACGGTGGCCACGATCCGATCGCCATTCGGAGAAAAACGCGGCTCCGACAGCGACCAGCCCGGAAGCAGCATCCGAACACCCGTGCCCGCCCCTGCACCGTCCACGGGTGTCACGATGACCTCACCGCTTGGCAGACTCGACGCGATGCGCTCGCCACCGGGGTCAAGAAACCCGAAACCAACCTGACCCGCTCCAACCGGCACCTTGCGCACAACCTCGAGCGTTTCAAGATCGAGTGCCACCACGCTCGTACCGCTCTGAAGCCACGCCGTCTCGCGCCCGCCGGCAACCGAGAACTCCACAAGAAACGATGGCCCCCATGTCAGCTCGATGCGCCTCCCGATTGCCTCGGCCGACTCTCCCCGAGACTCGGACTGCCGATCGATCACGGTCACCGAATCCCGAAGCTGCTCGCCGTGCATTCGCACCAGATATCGACCACTCGGAGAGAGCGCGACCCGGGAGTGACGGTCGCCCTGCCTCGCCGGATATCGCTTGCTCTCTCCCGTATCGAGGTCGATCACCTCATTCGCCCCATCACTGCCGGGCAGTGTCGAGGCGTCGAGAAGCACATATCGCCCGTTCGGCGTCATGCTCGAACACTCAAACCCCCGCAGTTCCAGCCGCCCATCGCTCGTCGATTCGGACATCAGGCGCACGCTCTCGTAGCTTCCGGTCGCATGGACTGTTGTGCCAACCTCTGGCCCCTCAAAGACATAGGCCCCCCCCTGAGAAACGCTGCGCGCGTGCATGATGCGCTCACCCGTAGCCACGTCGTACCCGCGCACACGCTCTCCGAGCGAGTAGTAGACCCTCTTCCCGTCGCGCGAGAACGACGAGTACCCATGATTCTCCCCTGCGGTGTCGAGTCGACGGAAACTCGCAAGCGTCTCCCAATCGATCAGCGTGAGTCCGCGGCGGTCGGTCACCGCGATCCACTTGCCGTCCGGCGATACCTTCGGGTGCCCGATCGAGTGGTACGCGTCAACGGTCATCGGAAGCACTCGCGATTGACCCGTGCTGATGTCCCAGGCGATCAGCCCGGTGTTTCCCGCCGGCACGACGATTCGGGTGCCCGAATCATCAAAGGTCGGCTGAAAGCCCTCGTTCCACCTGCCGCGAGGCTCACGACAGGCGATGCTCCGCCCGCCGCTCACCCGGAACACTTCGATGTCCGCGCCCTTATTGCTTTGCACCAGGATCCCCGTGCCGTCTGGCGTCCAGCCCAGCGACATGACATCCATTTCAAACGTCCCATCGCCATTTGATCGCGGCCACAGCTCGCCGATTTCTCGCTCAAAAGCCCCCGTCATCGCGTCAACGACCAACACGCCCCGCACCTTCCGGATCGCGAGCTCCACTTCGCTCGCGGTGTAATAACGGTCGACGAGTGCGGCCCTTTGCCCATCCGGGCTGATCGCCACCTGCCAGTTCCCGCCCGACGTCGTTCGCCACGAGGCCTTTGGCTCCCACGATGCGACCATCCGCCACTCGTGCAGATCGAAGATCAGCACTTGCCCGTTCACAACCCACGGCATGCGACGCCCACTCCGGTCCGGCACACCTGCATAGGCCACCAACTGATTGCCGAACCCGAATCGAGGATCGAATGTCCGCAGACTCTGCTCCGTCCGCGACCAGAGCCACCGCCACTCCCAACCACGATGCTCTTGCGGTGCAGAGAGCAACTGGGCTTGGGCCACTCTGCACTCATCCCCTTTGATCGCCGCCTCCGCCGCCTGAATGCTCGCGACATACTGCTCCAGCCGGCTCTCCGCCGCACGCCGATCCGCGATCTCGCGCTGCGCGATCGCTCGCCGAAGCCCAATCGCTGTGCCCGCAAGCCCAAGCACCAGCGCGAGCACCACCGCGATGACGCCGCCCACAAAGACCTTGTTCCGCTTGGCAAACTTCAGCGCGAGATAGCTCCTGGTCGCCGGCCTTGCCAAGATCGGACGGTCGGACAAGAACCGGTCCAGATCGTCCGCCAGTTGCTCGGAGCTCGCATACCGCCGCGCCGGATCCTGGTCCATCGCCTTGCTGATGATCGTTTCCAGCTCCGACGGCATCCGAAACACGATCTCACGCAGCGGCGTCGCCCGTCCCCGCTCGATCTGCTCAAGCAACCCCGCGATCGAGTTGCCCGCAAACGGTGGTCGCATCGCAAGCGCGTGGTACAGCGTGACGCCAAGCGCATAGATATCCGCCCGCTGATCCAGCGTCCGCCGTTGCCCGCGGAGCTGCTCCGGCGGCGCATAGGCCGGCGTACCGGCAAAGTTGTCCGCCTGCGTCACGCTGACGTTTATCGCATCAAGGCCCGATCGCGCCAGCCCAAAGTCCGACAGCATCGCCCCGCCATCGCGCCGAAGCAAAATGTTCGACGGCTTGATATCCCGGTGCAGCATGCCCGCCGCATGCACGCACGCAAGCGCACCCGCGATCTCTCGCCCGATGCGTGCAATGCACCGCGGATAGTCGGCGTCCCCCATCGCCTCCTTCGGCGCGTCCAGCGCATGCCGCATCTGCTCCATCGTGCTCTCGCCGCGCAAGCCCACTCCGCGAGCGTCGGCAAGCTCGTCGATGATCGCCTGGAGCGTCCGTCCATCCACCCACTCCATCGCAAAGGCATGGATACCTGGCGCAAACACGGTGTCATACACCTGCACGATGTGCGGGTGATTCAGCTTCGCGATCGCCGCCGACTCGGTCCGAAAGCGATCTCTCGCACGCGCCGACAACGCCGCACCCGCTGGCAACACCTTCAGCGCAACCATCCGGTGCCCAAGACTCTCCTGCGATGCAAGATACACCGCGCCCATCCCGCCCTGCCCCAGTCGATGCTTGATCGAGTACCCGGGCACCGTCGGCACCACCGACGCGCCGCTCTCCGCCCCCAGTGCCCCCATCAGTCCAGCGCCGGGTGCAAGCTCGCGAGCAAGCTCGATCACCCGCATCACGTGCCCAAGCAGATGCCCCCGACTTCCCGCCACGTCCTCCACCGACGGTTCACGCCCCGACTCAAACGCATCCAGCGCCGCGTCGAACGCCTGATCGAGAAACGCCCGATCAGATTCACTCAGGACGCTGCCATCGATATCGCGACGAGAACTCTTCTCCCGCTCACCTTCGAACTTTGGTCGGCCCGCCAAACCCATCCGGTCAGTCTCCAGAGTGTGGCAACTCAACAGCACGCTCACTCAGAAGAGGATTTCCCCTGTGCGACCGTCTTTTCAATCTGTGATTCCGACCCTCCGTCCCGCCCCGACGTCCGCGTCCCCATCGCGCTCACCAGCCGCTTCTGAAACAGCTCCGCACCCTTTCGCAGTCGGTGCCTCACCCCCGACTCCGTCAACCCAAGCACGGCCCCGACTTCATCCAACGTGCGCTGTTCAAACAGCCGAAGGCGGACCACCTCGCCCAGTTCAGTCGGCAGACTCTCCAAAGCCGCGCGCATCGCCGATGCCTGCTCGCGAAACATCGCGACCCGACTCGGGGTCGTCGACAGTGCCGGCATCCACCGATCCGATCCGGCCAGCACATCCCGCTTTGCGCTCTCGTTGTGGTCTCCGCCATCCATCCTCATCGGGTCCACGCCGCCGCCGCGCTTGATCGCACCAGCGTGGTCGGCGAGATCCCTCACCCGATTCTCGATGATCGCCATCAGCCACGCACGAAACTGCTTGGGATTCGGCACCGCCCCGTCTGCACAGATGCCCCCCCGATCCCGCCAGGCATGCAGAAGCGCTTCCTGAAAAACGTCTTCCGGCGTATACCGCCTCTTCAGCATGTCGCTCATCCGCGACTCGATGACCACAAGAATCATCGCCGGGCCTGATGCCGTGATCAGCGCGTCAAACTCCGCAGCTCCAATCACCGCGCCGCCCGCGACTTGCCGCCGTGCCGCGCCCGTCTCCTCTGGAGTTTTGGAATCGTCCATCGGAGACATACCGCCAGTTTATGGTCCCCCGCTCTTTCCGCAAGTCTTTTTCGATCCCGGCGCCCGCCACTCACCATCAAACCGCGCGAGGCCCCGAACTTCACTCCGTGCTCAAAAACAACTCAACCGGCGGCAGCTTCTGGCTCTGCTGATCGATCCAAAGTCCGAGTAGCCGCGTTACGCCGTTTCGCCTCAGCTCCCCCCAGACCACCGTGTCTTCTGGACGCCGCACGACCATCGAGCACCGAGTATCTCCCGGCGGCCCCGATGGCCGCGCTCAACTCGTCGCGCGCCTCAGCAACGCGGCGATCCCGCAATCGCCACCAAATCCAATGACATGCCCTAACCCACTTTCCCAACCCCATGAGGTCCGCCAAAGCCCACGACACTCAGAATGAGCTTTCGCCCGTGAAACTTCGGCAATCCTTCACATACCAAGCAATGGGCGCGGTTGGATTCGAACCAACGAAGGCATAAGCCAACAGATTTACAGTCTGTCCCGTTTGGCCACTTCGGTACACGCCCGGATTGTCAGGGGGCAAGTGTACGGGGGCTGATGGCGGTCGTCCATTCTGTGAGAGGCGAAGAGGCGAACGGGGCGAAGAGGTCGAGAGGTCGAGTGTCTCAAACACTGGCCGAGCTGGCCAACGGCGACGTGTCTGCGGCACTTGGCCTCTTGCCGTCCTTGCCTCTTGGCCTCTTTGCCTCTTGACCTCTTCCCCTCCCCCACTACGCCGTCACCGGCGGGTTCTGCACAATACCCATCGCTTTTCGGACCTCTTCCATCAACCGCTCCACCTGGAACGGCTTGAAGAGCACGCACTGCAAGCCCTCCTGGCTCGCACGCACGATCGAGTGATGCGGGTCATACCCGAAGCCCGTCATCAGCACCACCGGCAGCTTCTCTTCCAGACGCCTCGCCGCCGCAAATACCTCGTACCCGTTCTTGTCGGGCATCTTGATGTCGCTGATCACCAGATCAAACTTGCCGGTCGATCGCTTCGCGGCAGCCTCCAACTCATCGATCGCCGCCTGCCCGTTGGAGCACACCGTCACGCGGCAACCCTTGCCACGCAAAATGTCCCGGATGATCTGCCGAATCTTCGGCTCATCGTCCGCCACCAGCACATGCCGCCCCGCCAGCCGCGGATCGATCGTCAGATCCGCCAGAGCCTTCTCGGCCCCCAGGATGTTCTGCGGGCCGCTCGCGGCCTCCTTCACCTTGCTCTTGATCGCCGTCACATCCGACAGAATCCGCTCAACGTGCTCTCGCAGCGCTGGGTCCGTCGCCGCCGCATTCTTCAGCCAGTTGGCGTGCTTGACGATGTCTTCCAGCGGCTCGTTGATCTCGCCCTGCACGGTGCCCGTCACCGTCTCGCCCGTCGCCGCGCGCTCGACCACGAGAAGATCGAGAATGTGCAGCGCCAGCGCGATGTGATTCGCAAAGATCTCGGCAAACTGCCGGTCTTCCTCGGTAAACGCCGCCAGATTCTCGCTCTCGACGTTGAACGCCCCGATGATCTTGTCGTGCAGCCGCAGCGGCACCGTCAGCGAACTCCGCGCGCCGTGCAGCCCCATCACATACCGGCGGTCCTTCGTCACATCGGCGCACAGATAACTCCGCCCCGTCGCCGCCACATACCCCATGATCCCGTTGCCCTCTTTCTGGGCAAACAACTCGACTTCCATCGCCTCAGGGGGCAGACCGCTGGCGATCACCAGTTCCAGCTTGCCCGTCCGCTCGTCGATCAGCCGAATCGCCAGATGATCAAAGTGCAGCAGCTCGTGGCTGAACTTGATGATCTTCTCTTCCATCACCTTCAGCCGCTCGGTCACGTGCTTCTTCCGCACGCTCTCGGCATCAAGCCGCACCAGCTCGCCCCCCGCCCGATCGATCGCGTCCATCTTCTGCTGCACTCGCCGCGAGTGCGTCACATCCCACACCACCGCCGCCACGCGATCCACCGGCGAGACCGACATCGCGAGCACCGCATCATTCGGCGGCCGCACCGGTGCCACCACCACCTCATAGAACCGGCTCTCATCCGGCGACGCCACCTCGTACTTCTGGCTCCCGAAACTGAACCCCGCCGCCTCCTGCGCCAGCATCTGCTCTTCAAACTGCACCGCCGCACGACGACACACCGCCGTGATCCGCGCCCGAGTCTGATCATCAAACGACTTGAACCGGTCGTTCGCCCACACCAGCACCCCATCAAACGTGCAGATACACACGCCCTCGCCGATCGAGCTCAGCGCGGCGGCCGCCTCATGATCCGCAATCAGCCCCGCACCATGCGCCGTCGGCGGTGCCGCAAGCTCACCCGCATCCACCACCACGATCTCATACCCCTGGCTCGACGCGCCAAACACACCCCGCGGCGACAACGCCGCAAGCTCCGACGCATCAACCTGCCGCACGTCAAACCCGCCACCAGCCGACACCGCGTCGGCCAGGCCATCACCCTTGACCCGGCCGCCGGTCACAACCAGAACTCGCGGGCGATGATTTGGCTCACTCGGCGTTGTCATGACTCACACCCACCCTCCACACGCAACCGCCCCGATCGACGCAATCATTGATCGCACGTCCAAAGAAACACCCACTCCCGGGAAGGTCGGGGTCCCGGAATCATTTTACTCCAAATCGGGGGGTGATGCCGATGAAGCGTTGCAGTTTGCCCCTTGACAACGATCGAAGCTCTGGGACACAGACCCTGAAACAGGTGTCCGCCAGAGTTCCCCCGACGCGTCTCCGACCGAATTGCAAGCTTGCCTGAGCTCTTCACCACATGCTCCCACGATCATCACGTCCACTTGTACGTATCGTGTGCCGCACATGATTCAACTGCACAGGGTGAGCAAGTGGTATGGGGCGGGGCCGCCCAAGGGCGTGGTGGCGGTTGATGACGTCACATTGACCATTCCCAGCAAGCAATGCGTCGGGCTTCTCGGTCCTAATGGGGCTGGAAAGACCACCACCATCCGCATGATCACCGGATTCCACCCCCCCTCAGCGGGGTCGATCCGTGTGCATGATCTGGACACCATCGACGATTCGGTTCAAGCCCGCCGCCTAATCGGTTATCTGCCAGAATCCACACCGCTCTATCCCGAAATGCGTGTGATCGACTATCTCAGCTATCGGGCCAAGCTGAACGGGCTCAACGCCACGCGGCGACGCAGCGGAATTGCCATGGCCCTGGAGCGCTGCTGGTTAAAGGACGTTCAACGCCGACGAATCAGCGAACTCTCAAAGGGATACAAGCAGCGCGTTGGCCTCGGCGGCGCACTCGTCCACAACCCGCCCGTGCTCATCCTCGACGAGCCGACCAGCGGGCTTGACCCATCACAGATTCGCGAGACCCGATCGCTCATCCGCGAACTGGCAACCGATCGCACGCTGGTCGTTTCCAGCCACATCCTCCCTGAGATTGAACAGACCTGCGATCGCGTGATCATCATCGCACGCGGACGCGTGCGGGCCGATGGGTCGCCGCGTGGACTCGTCGATCAGATCCAGCAACGCGGGTTTCCACACACCGTCGAAGTCGGCGTTCCTCCCACCGGCCGGGAACGCGTGCATCGAGCCCTTGCCTCGATCCACGGCGTGCGCAGCGTTGAACTTGAAGCCGACCGCACCACCGAACAGTGGGCGACGTTCAAGGTCCAGCCCAAAGACGATGTCGCCGACTTGCGCGAAGATATCGCTCGCTCGATCGTCGTGCTCGGCCTGGTCTGCCGAGAACTCCGGCGGGCACAGCCCACGCTGGAACAGGTCTTCCTGCGCGTCATCGAGACCGATGAACAGCGGGCCGAGTCCGATGCTCGCCGCATGGCGGAGGCCCCGGCATGAACGCGCTCACCACGATCTGCGGTCGCGAACTCTCGGCGATGTTCCGAATCCCCCTCGGATGGATCGTCATCGCGCTCTTCGCCTGTCTCTCCGCCATGGTCTTCGTCCGGCAGACGCTCATTCCCGGCGAGCCCGCGACCATGCGCGAGTTCTTCCGCATCTGGTGGGGCCTCATGCTTTTCCTCTGTCCGGCAATCTCCATGCGGCTCTTCAGCGAAGAGTTCCGCTCCGGAACCGCCGAGACCACCATGACCGCCCCCGTCGGCGACGCCGCTGTGGTCGCCGGAAAGTTCTTCGCCGGCCTGGCCTTTCTCGTCCTCATGCTGGCGCCCACGCTCGTCTTCGTCGGCGTGCTCGCGAGCCTGGCAAGGCCCGATTATGGCCCGATTCTCAGCGGATATCTCGGGTTGATCCTCCTCGGCATGCTCTACGTCGCCATCGGCACGCTCGCCTCCGCCTGCACCGGCAGCCAGACCCTTGCTTTCCTCGGAACCCTTTTCACACTCCTGCTGCTTGACCTTCTGCCCTCTCGACTCGCGCCTCTGCTCCCCGATCAATGGGCCGCCATGGTCTATGCCGCGTCTCCCAGCGAGCGCGCTCGGCCGTTTTACGCCGGACTCATCGACAGCGCCCACATCGTCTACTTCCTCGCCGTCAGCACGCTGACACTCACCCTCGCGACGATCGTCATCCAGTGGAGGAGGTGGCGATGACCTCAACCCACACCCAGCACACGCGCGAAGACACCTCCGCGGGAATGAACAAGACCGCGTTCGCTCGAAGACTCCGCTATGTCTTCCAGACCCTCGCGCTCCTGCTCGCCGTCTCGGCGGTCTGTGTCCTGGCGATCGTCATCTCCGACCGCTTTCCGCACCGGCTCGACGCAACCTCCACGCGCGAGCACCAACTCTCCGATCGCACCCGCCAGCTCCTCCAGTCGCTCTCGGGCGATTACGAGGTCGTCGTCGCGGCGAACTTCTCCACGATCGAACCCGCCCACTCTCGACGCACGCAGGACGTGCTCGACAACTTCGTCCGAAGTTCCCCCAGAGTCCGCACCACGATCATCGATGTCGCCTCCGGAGACGGGCTCACCAAGCTCGACGCGCTGCTGGCTCGCCTCGCCGATCGATTCAAGAATGAACTCTCGGCCCAGAACTCCGGGCTCACCGCCGCCCGCGATCGTGCCGTCGGCGTAGCGACCGACCTCTCCGCGCTCTCGCAGCGCCTGCTCGATGCTCTCCCCAGCACACCCGCGACCGACAAAGATGAGCCGTTGCGACGCTTTCTCCGCGATTCCGCCGCCGTCTGCCGCGTCTCGGCCGAAGAGATCACCAAGGCCCTCGACGCCATCACTTCCGCACCCTCGCCCTCACCAGCCCGAGCGCAGGATCTCTCCGCCGACGAACGTCTCGCACAGCTCCGCAGACCGCTCTCCGACGTGCTCGCGCAGATCGGCAAGATCGGCGACAACCTCGAGGCCGTCGCACGCAGCGGCGACACCGCGATCGTCCCGGCCGATGTGCGCGTGAAGTCTGGCAACGCCGCTCAGCTCGCCACGTCCATCCGACGCAACCTGGGCGAAATGCTCGCGATGCTCGACGATCTCCCCCGATCCCCCGTCGGGGCCGTCGCTCGTTTGCTCGAACGCACCAGCGCAGCCGTCGTCATCGGTCCGCCCGGGGCCGCCCGCGGCGGGGTCACCTCCATCGACCTCTCCTCCATCTATCCCACCCGCTTCGTTCCTCCAAGCGGTGTCTCTGCACCCGCGCCAGCATCGGCGACGATCGATCTGCGGTCCCGCACCGAAGAACTGCTCGCCGGCGCCATCGCCTCGCTCGCCAAGACCGATGCGCCGATCGTGGTCTTTGTCCATGGCCGAAACGTCCGCATGGCCCCAGAGTTTGCGCCCGTCGCCGCCGTGGTTGATCGCCTGCGACTCCGAGGCATAGACAGTGCGGAATGGGCCGCAGGCCTCGATGCAGATCCGCCCACGCTCGCAAACCTCAATCCCAAGGGCGATCGACCGATCGTCCACGTCCTCATTTCCATGGCCCCAGGCAACGCCGACGACGCGACGCGTTTCAGCAAGCTCGCCGCCGCTGGCAAGCTCCTCATCGATCAGGGCAGACACGTGCTGGTGTGCGCCGTGCCCTCAACCCTGCCCGGAACCGGCCAGCGCGATCCGATGGTTGAGTTTCTCTCGCCGCTGGGCGTCAGCGTGGACACCGGCAGGCCGCTGTTGCGCCAGACGCAGACCCCGCGTGGTCGCGTCGTCTCGCCGGATCTGTTCATCACCGAGCCCTTGGGTGACCACGCGATCAGCCAGGCCGTACGCGGGCTCACCGTGTATCTGCCCTGGGCTCTGCCCGTGCGAACCAGTTCCACCTCACCCGTGGGCGTAACGATCACACCCATGATCGTGACCGACAACGCGGGCGGCAGCATCTGGGCCGAAGCCGAGTTCATTGGTTTCCTGCAGACCCCCTCGGCTCAGCAGCCCCTGCTCATCAACCCGCCCAGCCCAGGCAACGCACTCGACGACTCTTCCGGCCCGTGGACGCTCGCGGCCGGTATCGAACGCACCGTCGGCTCAACCCCGCAGCGCGTGATCGTCGTCGGATGCAACCGATGGATGGCCGGCGATGTCATCGGTGCCGAGGCCAGTGTCGAAGGCCGCTCCGTTCCCGCGTATCCGGGCAACATGGAACTTCTGGAAGCCAGCATCGGGTGGCTGGGCGGACAGGATGGCGCGATCACCCGCAGTGCCCAGGCCCAGGCCGTCGCACGCATTCCGCCACTCTCCAGCGAAACGCTCACGGCACTGCGCTGGTCGCTCATCGGCGGCCTGCCCTTGCTGATTCTGCTCTTTGGTGCAATCTGGCGCGTCGTCCGCGGCTGATCCACCGATCAGCCAAGCAACCCCGCAAAGGAACCATCGCTGTAAATCGATGCCGAATCGCCCGGCTGCCGGCTCGGAGCGCGGCGATGCACACGCGAGACTCCGAGCTTGTGCCACTTATCCGCCCAGGCCGTCTGCTGAGCATTCTCTTCGGCTTCAAGCGAGCAGGTTGAATACAGCACCTTGCCACCCTTGGGTGAACCAAAGTCACGCAACATCGGCAACGCATCGGCGATGATCTGTTTCTGCACCCCAACCAGAGATTTCAGCGTCTCCGCGCTGAACCGATACCGCGCCTCGGGCCGACGTGCCAGCACCCCCGTGTTGGAGCACGGCACATCCAGCAGGATCAGGTCCGCTTTGCCCAGAAACTTCTCGCGAATCTGCTTCGGGCGAACCACGCGGACCTGCTCGCTTCCGGCAAACCCCGCACTCAACGTGTCAAATCGACCGTCATCGACATCCGTCGCGATGATCTGCGCCTTGGGAAATGTCGCGGCAAGCTGCCGAGTCTTCGTGCCCTGACCCGCGCACAAATCCAACACCAGCGATGGGCGCAAGTCCGAAACACTCTGAATCGCAAGCGCCGACGCGGCGTCCTGCACCCAGATATCCGGTCGCTCATTCAACAGCGTCCGCAGTTGCGACGCCGATCCCGAAAAGACATGGTGTCCGGGCGCAGAATGTGGCGACAGGCGATCTTCAGGAAGCGGCCCCCGACTGTGCGTCGTGTTCAGCACCGTCGGCGCATGACAAAGCCCGTGCATCGCAAGCTGGCGGACATCACGCATCGACGCCGATCGCATCCAATGCTTCAGAAGCTCCACCGGATGACTCGTATAGATCGAAAGCCGTTCCAGTTCATCTTCGGGAAGAATCGCCTGCGCCAGAACGATCGAGCCCCCGTCATGCAGCGGCAGCTCGTCCCGCTGATCCGTGAATCGCGGCCGCCGCGCCAGAGCCGAGTCTTCAATGTGATACTGCGTCAGCTTCCGCAGCACCGCGTTGGCCATCGCGCCCGCGCCGGGACGGATGACCTTCTTCGCCCACTCCACAGCGTGGTTGATCGCCGCGTGCGTAGGCACCCGATCCAGCACGATGATCTGCGCCGCGCACGCCATGAGCACGCCGCGGAGCTTGGGCTCAAGATCAGCGATCGGACGATCGACGCACCGAGCCAGCAGAAACTCAAGCGCAAGCCAGTGACGCACCGCCGCGTCATACACAGCATGGGCAAAGGCCCGGTCGAGCTCACTCAGCGCAGGCTCGTTCTCAAGCGTGCGCTCGAGGGCATACAGATCAAACTCCGGATAATGCCGCGCCTGACGGGCCAGCACCCGGCACACAGCATGCCGGGCCAGATCGCCCAGCGGCGGTGGCTTGCGTTCGCCTGCATCAGGACCATCAGAGCGTTCAGAACTTCGTTGGCCACGGGGCTTGGGCACGCGTGCAGTGTAGCGTCAACAATGTCCTTGCCCGACCAGTTCCGTTCCCCATGAACAGCATCCCGCAGCAACTCCGAAACTTCCGCCGCAAGGGCCTCCTTGCCGGCATGCGCATCCGCTTCAAGCTCGTCACGCTGCACACGCTCTTCTCCCTCGCCCTTGCCGCCATTCTCCTGCTGGCCCTCCGACCAGCCCTGCGAGAGGTCGTTCGAAACGCCGAGGCCCACGAAGCAAGGGTGCTCATCAACGTCATCCGCGACGCAGGCGATGGCGAGATCGCATCCAACGCCGCCATGCTCGATCGACTCCGCGGCGCGGGCGTCTGGGTGCGAACCGGCACCGCAAAGGAACTCGGTCTCGCCGACGCCGTCCCAAGCTTCCCGGCCGACGACACACCGACGGTGCTCACGCCCGACGCAACCACAGAAAACGACGGCACGCCGCGATCCCTCGCCTCGCACCTCTGGGGCATCGGCCCCTCGCCCATCGCCCTCGTCCTTGATCCTCGCACCCCGATCACCCCCGCATCCGCGAACGAGCGTCGTCTGTTGGCCGTGAGCGTCACGCTCGCCGGTGCCCGAGATGCCGTCGTGCGTCTCTACGCGCTCATGATCGCCGCGCTGCTCGCGGTCTACGCGCTCGTCGCCGCCGCGCTTGAGATCTTCGTCCTGCCCAGACAGGTCTACGAGCCGATCCAGCGCATGCTCGACGCCGACGTCGCCGTCCAGGAAGGACAACATGATCTTGAACTCATCCCCGACGCCGCCATCCCCTCTGACGAACTCGGGTTGATCATGCACTCTCGCAACCGGTCCATCCTCGCCCTTCGCCAGAAAGAACAGGCCCTCGCCGATGCCGCCCGTGCGATGGAAGAGATCGCCGGCGACCTCAAACGCAAAAACCACCTGCTTGAGATGGCTCGCCAGAACATGGCCGATGCCGATCGCCTCGCCAGCCTCGGGCTCATGTCCGCCGGCATCGCCCACGAGTTGAACACCCCGCTCGCCGTGCTCAAGGGTCTCGTCGAGAAGCACGTCCGATCTCTCAGCGCTCACGCCCGCGACAACACCGCCTCTCCACCCAGAGCGATCTCCGCCGACGAAGCCGCGCTCATGCTCCGCGTCGTCGGCCGCCTCGAACGCCTCAGCGAAGGCCTGCTCGACTTTGCCCGCGTTCGCCCCGCCAGCACCGCACCGGTCCACCTCCGCCCCATCGTCGACGAAGCATGGACCCTCGTCCGCCTTGATCGCGACGCACGCGGCCTGCACTTCATCAACGATGTCCCAGACCAGCTCATCGCCCTCTGCGATGCCGACCGCATCGTTCAGGTCCTCGTCAATCTCATCCGAAACGCCGCCGACGCGCTCAGCGACTCCCTCTTCGCCCAAGCCGCCAGAGCCAGCGACCGCCCCACCATCCACATCACCGGTGCCTCCGCCATTCGCGATATGCCCGGCGACTGGTGCTCCATCACCATCACCGACAACGGCCCAGGAATCGATCCCGAAATGCTCGGCCGCCTCTTTCAGCCCTTCGCTTCCACCAAGCTCGACAGCAAGGGCACAGGCCTCGGCCTCGGCGTCGCCGAAGGCATCGTCCGCGAGCACGGCGGCGTCCTCCTCGCCCGAAATCGCAACGACGGACCCACCGGCGCCATCTTCGAGATCATCCTCCCACAGGCCGACGGCACCCCCATCCTCGGTTTTCCCGCCGCTACTCCAAACGCTGTACCCTTGGTCGAACCATGATCACCGGCGACGACTCCAACACCACCGCCCAACCACCTCCGCCGCCCGCGCCGCCATTGGACATCCTCGCCCTCGATGATGACGCCGATTTCCGCGAGTATCTCCGCGGACTCCTGCAATCCCCCGAGGGCGGCTCGCACACCGTCCGTACCGCCGCAACACCCGACGAGTTCTACGCCCACGCCGAAATCCGCCTGCCTCAGGTCGCGATTCTCGACATGAAAATGGGCCGACACAGCGGCGAGCAGGTCCTCGATGAAGTCCGCAAACGCTGGCCAAAGCTCTGCGTCATCGTCCTCACCGGCTATCCATCCATGGAGTCGATGCGTCGTGCCCTGCGTGCCGGCGGCTCGGTGGGTGGCGGCGCGTTCGACTATCTCACCAAGCCCTTTGAACTCGAACATCTCACCACCGCCCTCGCCCAGGCCGCCAGAAGCATGGGCCTCACCAGCGATCCCCTCGATCGTCTCCGCCACGAACTCGGCCGCCAGATCCGACTCGCCCGCACGCAGCGATCCTGGACCCTCAAAGACCTCAGCGAATCCAGCGGCGTAAGCGTCAGCCAGCTCTCCTCCATCGAACGCGGCTCCCACCTCCCCAGTCTCGAATCCCTCTTCGCCATCGCCCACGCGCTCAACGCCCGCGCCAGCGCATGGATGGAAAACGCCGGAGCGTAGGGCAAATGGCCAAATCGCAAATGGTCAAATAATCAAATCAAGGCAGGAAGCACCGGTCGTCATTTGGCCCTTTGCCCATTTGCCATTTGGCCATTTCGCGCGAGCGCCAGCGCAAGCATGCTCTTGGCATCCCGCATCTCCCCGCGAGCGATCAGCCCCGGCACATCCGACCACGGCACAAGCACCACCTCGATGCTCTCGTCCTCTTCCAGCTTCTGCCCCACATGCCGCAGATCGCTCGCGAGAAACACGAACATCTGTTCATCCGTCATCCCCGGAGTCGTGTAGAACCACCCCGGTGCGATCGCCACCATCTTCCCAGCCGAATACCCGGTCTCTTCGATCAGCTCTCGCGCCGCGCACACCTCCGGCGCTTCGCCCCGCCCATACCCCATCGGCTCGCCACTTGCCGAGTCCGGCAAACGCGGCCGCTCGATCGTCCCCGCACAGCACTCCAGCAGCCACGCACCCACGCTGATCCGATAGTTCCGGATCAGCACCACATGCGCCACGCCGTCTTTCTCCAGAATCGGCACGATCACCACGGCACCCGGATGCCGCACAATCTCGCGTTCCACGACCGATCCCGCCGGCCGCCGCACGCTCAGCCGCTCAAAATCAAACTTGCGCCCGCGAGCGATCAGCGTGCGCTTCTCAATGATCGGGTCAACCTGTTTCATCGCCGACGATAGCGACCACTTCGCGCAGCGTCAGCGTCCCGCCGTCGCGCCGACCACCCGGTCATACGCCTTCAGCACATCGGCAATGTGCGCCGACGCCGATCGATGCTCGCGGATCACCGTCCGCGCCGACGCGCTGATCGCCCCCCACTGCGCCGCATCCCCCAGCACGCTCCCAATCGCCGACGCCCACGCCGCGGCGTCCGCCTTCCCCACAATCACCCCCGTCCGCTCGTTCAGCACGCTGAAGTTCGCATCCGGCGGCCCAACCACGATGATTCCCGACCCCATCGCCTCCAGCACCAGCGTCCGCTGCGAACCGCTCGCCTCGGGCAACAGCAGCATGTCCACCTGCAGAATCGGCTCCCGCCGCGCTTCCATCTCCGGCGTTAGCGACACCCGGTCCAGCATCCCCAGCTTGCGAGCAGCCGACCACAACCCCGCCTCACGCGTGCGGACCGATCGCGCATCCAGCGACAGGTTCAGCCGCTGCGGCTCGGCACTCGAAACATCCGCAAATACCAGCGTCTCCGGCCCGCTCTTGGTCGCCTCTCGCAACCCGCCCAGTGCGGGCACAATGCTCCGCGCATCGCCCGCCTCGCTCAACATCCCCACGCCCAGCACATCGCCCGTACTCCGCGATCGCGGCCGCTCCGGCACATGCACGCCCCACGGTGCCTCGATGATCACCGCCGACCTGCCCACGCGGGCACTCATCGACGACGCCATCGCCTCCTCACCGACCACCAGCCCGACCCCCGCGATGCTCGAGAGCTTCAGCTCGCGCACGAACGCAACCGCCGAGCTCACCAGCGACGCTCGCCACACCTCAATCAGCAGCCCCGCCCGACACTGCCGCGCGATCTCCGCCGCCAGCCGCCATGTGCCATGCCCAAACGCGTGCACCACATCGATCGGCGATTCTGACTCCTCGCGATCCTGCACGCGCTGGATCAGGTCTCCGGCCTTGGCCGAGACAAACGGCCCGAACTCCACCCCGCGATCAAAGTACCCCACCACCGTCGCGTGAATCCCCGGCCCCATATGATCCGCACACACATGCGGCACCGCATGCACCACCCGCACCCCCTCATCCGCAAGCCCAACCTCCAGCCGCGCCAGCATCGCCCGCTCTCGAAGCGCAATCGATCGGTCAGCGATGATCAGGGCGCGCATGGCTGATCGTATCGGCGATTTGCTCCGCCGCCCTTCGTGCACGAGCTGAGTTACAACGAAGGGAGAGATCTGTACCGAGAGCCGATCCGCATAGATCGAACCACCCGCGTGTGCGCGGCGTGCTTGCTTGCATCCACCCTATGATTGCTCGTGAGATGGAACCCCCGAGTACTCTTCATTCTGTTTTTCGCGGGCTTTGTGCTCGTTCTCGGGTTTCCCATCGGTCTCATTAAAACCGACAACTGGGTTCGCAACGCACCGCTGTCTGACCCGATCATCGTGCGCACCGTTCAAGACGGCACACTGATACTGGAGGACGGAACCAGTGTCAGGCCCGCTGGCGTCCGTCGTGCGCCTGGAGTTCCTTCTGCAGAGTATGACTCAGCTCTCGCCATCATGGTTGCTCAAGGCGTAATCGTCCACCGCGTTTGCGATGACGGCTCGGCCTTCTTGATCGCCGAGCCGCGGTTCTACAACTACTGCGGCACTCGGAGAACGCTAGGTCTCTTCAGCACTCGGACAGCCGGCTGGTATTTTCGATATCCCCTCAGCGAGCTGCTTGTCCACTCTGGTTTCGCAGAGCCCGACCCCTTTTCAATCACACTCTCTGCGAATGATCGCTGGCGGATTGATGGCATGCATCACATCGGCAAGTCGCGGGGGCGCGTTCGGGTGGTGAATACCACTCTGAACGCGCTTCAGGTCGAACCATCTGATAGCAACGGGCGTGATATTGATCTGATCGTCGAAGCGTGCTGGAAACCCCCACCAGCATGATCTGCGGCTTGCCCACTATTTCCCCGCCAGTGTCGCCTCCCCTTCCCCCACGCGATACCGCACATCCGGCGCCCGTCCCCCCACCTCGCGCACCGCCTCCGTCCGCCACACGCCCACCCAGTGCTCCGGACGCACTTCCATCAGAAAGTAATCCCCCGCCGGCTCATCCCGCGCCGCAAGGTCCTTCGGCGGCTCGTGCCAGGGCCACCACGGCCGCACGCCCGCGCTGGCATCCGGCAGCATCCGAAACGACTGCTCATCATCGATCACTTCCGCGATCGTCACCAGCCGCTCGCGCACCTCGCCGATCTTCGGAATACTTGCCAGCAGCCCCCGCGTATATGGATGCATCGGGTTCTCAAACAGCTCGTGCACGTTTGCATATTCCACCACGCGCCCCGCGTACATCACGCACACCACGTCGGCGTTCTCCGCCACCACGCCCAGATCGTGCGTGATCAGCATGATCGACATCTGCCGCGTTCGCCTCAGTCCACGCAGCAAATCCAGAATCTGCGCCTGAATCGTCACGTCCAGAGCCGTCGTCGGCTCATCCGCCAGCAACAACTTCGGCTGGCACGCCAGCGCCATCGCGATCATCACCCGCTGCCGCATCCCCCCGGAAAACTCGTGCGGATACTGCCCCAGCCGACGCTCCGGCTCCCGAATCCCCACATCACCCATCGCCTTCACAGCGATCTCTCGCGCTCCCGCACGCCCCACTTCCTGATGCAGCAGGATCGCCTCGCTGATCTGCTCCCCAACCGTGAACACCGGGTTCAGCGATGTCATCGGCTCCTGAAAGATCATCGCGATCTCGTTCCCGCGAATCCGCCGAATCTCCTGATCGCTCATCGCCAGCAGATCCCGCGGCCCAGCATCCGTCTCAAACATCGCCTCGCCACGATCAAACCGTCCCGGCGGCCGCGGCACCAGGTGCATCATCGACATCGCCGTCACACTCTTCCCACACCCGCTCTCGCCCACCACCGCCAGCGTCTGCCGCGGATAGACACTCATCTTCACTCCATCCACCGCCTGAATCCGCGGCCCCGCGCCCTTCCCGCGTCCATTGTCAAAGCTCACCGCCAGATCACTCACCCGCAAAAGCGGGGCACGCTCATCCAGCACGCGATGCAGCGCCCGAGATGTGCTGACCTTTTCTTGATGCCCTGGTGTCGTTGTCATCTGGTCCGTACTCATTCCGATCCGATCGCTTCAGTGCTCTCAGGCCCGGAGGGCCGCAGGGCTGTAGCTGCGGGTGGAGCGCAGCGAAACCCGTAGAAGACCATCTTCAAACCAACTCGCCCCGGCAGGGGCGAAGGAACCACTCCCACCACTCACGCTATCAACCACTTCCTCCCAGTTTTCTCTCCCCGCACTCACCGCCTCGACCTCTTCGGATCGAGCGCCTCCCGCAATCCCTCCCCCACAAAGTTCAACGCCAGCAACGTCACCCCAAGCAGCACACACGGAAACACCAGCAACCACCAGTTGCTCCGAAACGGATTCAGCTCGCTCAACCCGTCCGCCGCCAGGTTTCCCCAGCTCGGCATCGGCGGCCGCACACCGATGCCCAGAAACGACAGAAAACTCTCCTGCAAAATCGCCTGCGGCACCGTCAGCGTCGCGTACACCGTAATCGGCCCAACCAGATTCGGCAGCAAGTGCCGCACAAAGATCGTCCGCGTCGGCGTCCCCATCGCCCGCGCCGCTTCCATGAACGGCTGCGCCTTCAGCGACAGCACCTGCCCACGCACCACGCGCGACATCGTCAGCCACGACACCCCGCCAATCGCCACCAGCAGCGTCAAAATCTGCACCATCTGCTGCTGCGCCGAGGTCAGCTCTCCCGTCCCGATCGCCTGCCGCGCCTTCATCTCAAGCTCTTGCCGAACCGCCGAATCCGCTCGCCGATCTTCCGGCACACTCTGCAACTCGCGCTGCACCATCGCCGCCCGCTCGCCCACCGATCGCTCCGCCCGCTTCAGTTGCCAGTTGTCCACCCCAGCATCCACCGCCACCGCCAGCAGCACCACCAGCAGCACATACGGCAATCCATACAGCACATCTACCACCCGCATCATCACCGCATCCACCCGCCCACCCACATACCCCGAAATCGCCCCATACATCGTCCCAAGCAGCACCGAGATGAACGCTGCCAATATCCCGATCGCCAGCGAAACACCCCCGCCCGCCAGGCACCGCACCAGCATGTCGCGCCCAAGCGCATCGGTCCCCATCGCATACCACGGCCGGGCCACTCGTATCTGCTCGGTCGTCGGCTCCACTCCTCGCGCCACAATCTGGTCCACCGAAACTTCTGGTGATTGCTCCCGCGCCAGCCGCTCCAATGCCCGCAGCCGAGCCGTCGCCTCCATCCGTGCCGCCTGCGTGTCCTCACCCGTCTCACCCGCCCGTACGCCCCACCACGTCGGCGGCAGATGCCGAGCCGTCCGCACCTGCTGGTCATACCTCGGCGAAGAACCCGAATCCCCCATTCCCTCCGGTGCCGAAACCTGCCCAAGCGTCCAGGGCAGCGACAGCACGCACGCCAGCACGATCAGCCCCAGCACTCCAATCCCAACCAATCCGGCGACCGACCTCGTCAACGGGTTGTCCCGAACCGGGGCAGGAGCTCGCATCGCGGGAATGGAAGTCGGTTTGGAAGACACGGCGAGGCAGCGTATGGTCATTCTCGATCGGTCACACGCCCAGATGCCCCCCTAAAGGTCGGCTTTCATTTGGCAATTTGCCCATTTGCTCTTTGACTATTTGCCCCCGCCCTTGCCACCGCCCTCTGCCCCGCTATCCTTCCCTCCCTATTCCCTGACAAACAGCCGGTAGCATCATGCCCACGATCAATCAGCTCGTTCGCAACCCCCGCCGCCCCGTTGAGTCACGCTCGCGCGTTCGCGATCTCGCGATGTCGCCGCAGAAGCGTGGCGTGTGCCTGGTCGTCAAGACCGTCACCCCGAAGAAGCCCAACTCGGCCCTCCGAAAGGTCGCCCGCGTTCGCCTCTCCAACGGCAAAGAAGTCACCGCCTACATCGGCGGCGAAGGCCACAACCTGCAAGAGCACTCCATCGTACTCGTCCGCGGCGGCCGCGTCCGCGACCTTCCCGGTGTCCGCTACCACATCGTCCGCGGCACCCTCGACTGCCTCGGCGTCGAGAAGCGCAAGCAGGGCCGCTCCAAGTACGGCGCCAAGCGCAGCAAAAAGTAATCGTTTTCACCAGTGCCTAGTGCCCAGTGCCTAGTGCCTAGTGCCTTTTTCAGGCAAGTAATCGGGCTTCCCTATAGAGCCCGGTGAACAGCGAGCCGGGGCATTTCTGCCCCGACAGATGAGCCAAAGGAGTTTCGATCAATGGCCGGACGCATCACCCACAGCGAAGCCCAGCTTCGCCCCGATCCCAAGTTCAACGATCTCGTCCTCTCCAAGTTCATCAACTGCGTGATGTCCGACGGCGAAAAGGCCACCGCCCAGCGCGTGGTCTACGAAGCCCTCGAAATCATCCAGAAGAAGCTCGAGAAAGAGACCGACCCCAACGCCCCCAAGTCGTCTCTGGACGTCTTCCTCAGGGCCATCGAGAACGTCAAGCCCGCCGTCGAAGTCCGCTCCAAGCGCGTCGGCGGTGCCAACTACCAGGTCCCTATCCCCGTCAACAAGCGCCGCCAGCAGTCCCTCAGCTTCCGCTGGATCATCCAGGCCTCCCGCGGCGTCAAGGGCCGCCCCATGGGCAGCAAGCTCGCCGACGAGCTCTACATGGCCGCCCGAAACGAAGGCTCCGCCATCCAGACCAAGGATCAGACCCACCGCATGGCCGAAGCCAACCGCGCCTTCGCCCACTTCGCCCGCTGATCTGGTCAGAACCAACCGCATCCATGCCAAAGCGCCCCGCACATTGCGGGGCGTTTTTCATTCGATCACACGCTGCCCTCGGCATCCATCATCATCGTCTTCCGCACAAAGCGTGATTCCGAGCCCATCACAATCCGGTCACGAAATCCAGAGTGCTTTCCATCTCCTCATTGCCGACCTTGGTCTTCAGCCCGAAGCGCGATTCCGATCCCATCACAATCCGGACGCAAAATCCACAGTGATTCCCATCTTCTCATTGCCGGCCTTGGTCTTCAGCCCGAAGCGTGATTCCGATGCCATCACAATCCGGACTCGAAATCCAGAGTGATTTCCATCTCCTCATTGCCGGCCTTGGTCTTCAGCCCGAAGGGCTGGTGGTCAGTAGCCGGGGGTGAGCGAGGCTTTGCGAGCCACCCCCGGAAAGCGTATCGCAAAGCACTTCGTTGTTTATCTGTGACCGCACGCCGAAGGCGTGCCCGTCGCGTGCGTCCAGGACCGCAGCGAGCACTCCTGCGGCATGCCTTGAATCACGACTCCGCGGCGACCGAGTCGCACTTTTACTGTCGATCAGCCCTTCGGGCGAATGTGCCAGCACTCTCTGTGTGCCGCACGTTTCCGAAGTACCCCGGATCGCACACGGACTCAGTATGAAATGCAAGCAAGCCAACGGGCCAAAGCCCATCGCACTTCCGACCATGTGAAAAGAGCCCCGCACATCGTGCGGGGCTCCAGAGATCAAATCAGAATCGGCTGGCCAATCAGGCTTACGGGCAACCCGCAAACCACGCGTTCAGAAACGCAAAGATGTCCTGCACCGTCACCCCACCCGTGCCGTCAAAGTCGGCCCGGGGATCGCTGGCAAACCACGCGTTCAGGAAGCCGAAGATGTCCTGCACCGTGACGCCGCCCATGCCGTCAAAGTCCGCCGGGCATGCCGGGGCCGCGGCTTCCTGGAAAAGCTCCAGATCATCCACCCACACCGTGCCCTGAGAGAACGGTGCCGGCGTGCCGCCGTCTGGGAAGATGTCAAACCGCAGCGCGAGCATGTTCATCCGCGCCCGTTCAAAGCTCGATGGCGGGTCCGCGATCGGCGACGGAAAGTCCGTCTGCTGGCTCACCGTCACCTCAAGCGGCAGCCACTGCCCGTTCGTATGAATCCCCTGCTGCGGGCCGCTGGGGGTCGACACCGTCACCACCGTCGTACCCGGAAAAGGCACCGCCGCCTCGGGGTCGATCGCCAGCACTTCCTTGAAGTAGAACACGCCGAAGTTCGTGCCGTCCACGCCCGGATCATTCAGGAAGTTGACCTTGATCCCGAACCGCGACTTCACCATCGGATCGTTCGCGGGGATCATGAACCAGCACTTGGCCTTGATCGGACGACCCACCGCCGCGTTGCCCGGGTTGAAGTTGTAGTTCGGCCAGTTCCGCGGGCTGTTGATGTTGTTCAGATCGAGCTGATCTTCAGAGTGCACCCCGCCAAACTCGCCAAACGGCCGCCCCTCGCCACCGGGAAGCCGGACCGACCGCGTCCCCGACCGCACCTGCGGCGCGGGCAGCATGCCGTCGCCCACCGTGCGATACTCCACGAAGTTGTACATCCGCCACCCAAGCGGCTTCAGAATCCCGAACCCCTGCAGAAACGGATCCGGAGTCTCCATGTTGCCGTTGACCAGCGCGGGCACCTGCCCAGCCGCGGCCCCAGCAAACAGCCCCATACACGCGACGGCGAGAATCGTCCTCTTGATCATGTCCTGCTCCTCGATGAACGCTCGAAGCAACGCCTCAGAACGAGACGTCGCACTTCGCGTAACCGCTTACATTGTGACCCAACTCTTCACCTCTTGCAACCCCGCCTCTTGCTTTCCTTCCGCATTTATGGATTTCCGGTTGCCCGGGGAATCTACGGGGTTCTACTTCAGCCCCTCCGTCGACACCCCGCGCACAAACGTCCGCTGCGTCAGCACAAACAACAAGACCAGCGGCGAAACCATCAGCGCACTCGCCGCCATCAGCAGATTCCACGGCGTGTTCCCCGCCTGAGACTGATACAACTGCAACCCCAGCGCCAGCGTGTACTGATCCTGATCCGTGAGATAGATCAACGGCCCCACGAAGTCGTTCCACACGTAAATAAAGTGAAACAACGCCACCACCGCCAGCGCAGGCTTGCTCAGCGGCAAGATAATCCGCCAGAAGATCGTCCAGTGCGAGCACCCATCGATCCGCGCCGCTTCATCCAGCTCGCGCGGGATCGTCATGAAGAACTGACGCAGCAGAAAGATATTGAACGCCCCGCCAAACCACGCCGGCGCCCACAGCGGCGTCAGCGTTCCGATCCATCCCAGCTCGCGAAAAATCAAATACAGCGGCACCATCAGCACCGGAAACGGGATCATCATCGTCGCCAGCACAAGAAAGAACACCGCCCCGCGACCGCGCCACTGCACCCGGCTCAGCCCATACGCCACCACCGCGCTCGACAGCGTCATTCCCGCCACACCCAGGGCCGCCACGATCAGCGTGTTCCGCAGATACAGCGGAAACCGGATTGTCCGATCGTTCCACACGCTCTTGTAGTTCTCTTTCGCGTGCGTGAACACCGCGCTCGGCGGGTCGGGCAACAGCCGAATGCTCTGGCTCGCCGCCTGAGACTCCGGCATCATGCTCGTCGCCAGCATCCACACCAGCGGCGCAAGAAACAGCACACTCACCAGCGCGAGCGTCGCGTGGATCATGAGCCGCGTCAGCGGCCTCGATGTTGGTCCCTTCTGCCTTCTCATGTGCGGGTGTAGTGCACCACTCTCCGGCTCGCGAACATCATCACCCCGGTGAGCGCGAGCACCACCAGAAGCTGTATCCACGCCATCGCGCACGCGTACCCCATCCGCCCGTACACAAAGCCCGTCTCGTACAGATACATCGTGTAATAGTGCCCCGCCGGATTCGTCCCCTGCGGCCTGCGGAACATCACATACGGCACCGCGAACACCTGCACCGCCGAGATCGTCAGCGCAATCACATTGAACAGGATCGCCGGCGAGATCATCGGCAGCGTCACGTGCACGAATCGCCGCACCGGCCCCATGCCGTCAAGCTCCGCCGCCTCATAGAGCTGCCTCGGCACATCCTGCATCGCCGCCACATAAATCACCACGCTCTGCCCAACCCCCCACAGCGTCATCAGCACCATCGAGGGCAGCACCCACGCCTCATCCGCAATCCACGCCGGCGGCGAAAGCCCAAACGGTCTCAGAACCGGCCCCAGCACCTTGTTCACCAGCCCATACTCACCATTGAACAGCCAGAACCACACCATCGCCGACGCGATCAGCGGCACCAGCGTCGGGATGAACACCGCCGCCTGATACACCCGCCCAAACCGCACGCGGCTGTTGAGCAGCCCCGCCAGCACAAGCGCAACGAGCGTGAACACCGGGATCGACACGCCCGCATACAGGGCCGTGTTCTTCACCACGCGCCAGAACGTCGGATCCCCCGCCAGATCACGAAAGTTCTTCAGCCCCACAAACATCGGGGGTTCCAAAAGCGGATAGTCGGTGAGCGCGTAATACGCGCTCATGCCCATCGGCAGCAGCACAAACACCGCCGACCCGATCAGCCACGGCCCGGCCCACGCCAGCCCCGTCAGCTCATCGCGCCACGCTCGGCCACGCGAGGTCACAGAGATCCCCCACTGTTCTCAGCATCGGTGGCACAGGCGTCCCGCCTGTGAGAAGCACCACGCGTGAAAGACACAGGCGGGACGCCTGTGCCACCATGCTGAGAGAGGGTTCCATATCGCGCCCGCCGCGTCCGCGCCGCGTCATCAATCATCCCCTGCGCCCGCTTCTGCAAGTCCGCACACCCCGCCGCGGCCGACACCGATCCGCTCGCGATCCGCAGCACCATCCCGTCAAACTCATCCTTCAGCCGCTGCCACACCGGCGTCGGCGGCGCGATGAACGCCCGCTCGCTCGCCAGGATCGCCCGGTGCACAGCGATGCCCCGATTCGGATGCGTCTTCTGAAACGCCTCGCTCACCTCCATCAGCGGCGACGGCTTGCAGTGCGCCCGCGCAAGCAGTTCGGTCATGTCCTGACGCTGCGTGAACGCGATGAACTCCATCGCCGCCTCGGGATGCCGAGCGCCACGCGGAATCACCAGCACGTCGGTATCGATCAATCCCACCGGCCCCGCCCCGCCTTCACCACCCGCACGCTCCATCCCGCTCGCCACCGGAAACGGCGCTACTCCATAATCCAAATCCGGCTTGAACGCGTCAACCAGATTCGCGATCCACGGCCCCTGCACGATCATCCCCACCTTGCCCGTCAGAAACGGATTCTCCGGCGTGAAGTAGCTCCCAAATCCATCTCCCAGCTTCGCTAGCGCCTTCACACCCAGTTCCTCATTGCTCCGAGCGATCCACGCCATCGCACGAACGTTCTCCGGCGAATCGATCAGCGCAAGCCCCCTGGTCTCGTCATAGATCCGCCCGCCAAAGTGATACGCCCACAGCCACGACCACCATCCCGGCTCGCGATGCACGAAGCCGACCCGCTCCAGCGCGCCGCTTGACGTGCGCTTCACCAACCGTCGCGAATGCTCCTCAAGCTCCTCGATCGTCCGCGGCGGGCGCTCCGGATCCAGCCCGACCTCGCGATACAGCACCTTGTTGTAATACAGCGCCACCGACCCCGCCGTGTTCACCACCGCCCACCACTTGCCCACATGCCGCATCACCTGCCGAACACCAGGCGCATAGTTCTCCATTCGCACGCCAAACTTCGGCGCAAGCTCATCCAGCCCGATCACCGCATTGGCCTCGGCATACGGCGGAACATTGAACGCATACAGCCCGATGATGTCCGGCGGCCGCCCACCCGCGATCGCCACCATCGACTTCTGCCCGATGTCGCTCACCACGAGATAGCGCACATGGATGCGATCCTGCGACGCATTGAACGCCGCGACCACGCGCTCCATCGCGTCACCCTCGTGACGCGTCCACTTCTCCCAGTAATCCAGAACGATCCGCCCCGCCCCTCCACCACCCGCCCCACCCGCCGACTTTGGCGCGCTCGGCCCAAAGAGCGCAAACCCCGCCGCACCAACCCCAAGCGCGCCGAGCGCGGCTCGGCGTGTCAAAGACCATGGATCGGAGCGATCGGGCATGTGTACA
Organism: Phycisphaerales bacterium; assembly: GCA_019750095.1. GTDB lineage: Bacteria > Planctomycetota > Phycisphaerae > Phycisphaerales > UBA1924 > UBA4658. The sequence goes on along the minus strand of JAIEOW010000039.1, from coordinate 20,807 downwards.
AGGTACTACGGCTTCGGCGTCAGCGTCTTCTGGCGTTCGGCCATCTCCTGCTGGCGTTCGGCCATCACCCGCTGAACGATCTTCTCCCAGTCCTTTTCGGGGAATCCCGTCCGCTTCCCCGTGGTCGGATTGGGCATCCCTTCTTTCGGATCAATCGGCAACTCCCGACCATGCAGGTTCCGCTCGATCGCGCCGAGCGGAACCTTCCATCTTTCACCCGTCTCCGAGTCCTTAAGCGTGATGAACTGGCCCAGCTCCTCCACTTCGGTCGGGCGCGCCAGTCGTGTCATGGCAATACCGATCGCGATGACGACGATGAGACCGACGACTCCATAGCCGACGGCTGGACGATCCTGAAGCCAATCGCGGAACGCTCCCATCACGTGTTCTCCTCGCGTCGCAACCGTAGCGATCAGCGACCGATGCCCCAGTTGAAGAACGGCCCGGCATTGCCGTATTTGTCGTTCACGCCGTCCTTATACTGATCGTGGCGAAGCGAACGAACCGCCTGATCACCGAAGAGAAAGTGCGACTGGTTGAGGCGAATCGCATTTCCGGTCGCCGAGCGGTTGAGCTGCGTCAGGTTGGTCTTGGCTGAGTGTCGCGGCACTTCGTCATACGCATCCATCGCCAACACAAACGAGTCCGGAAAGCGGACTCGTTGGAAGCGATTGCCGCTGATGGTTGCGCTGTCGTTGAACCAATATTCGGTGTAGATCTTTGGAGCCGGATCATTGCTGAATGTGTTGGTGATCAGCGTGACGTCAGACTGTTCCGGGTCGGGATCGATAAAAATCCGGCGTCCCTGAACTTCGAGGTAAAAACGAGCATCCTGGTTGGCGACGCTCGCCCCGCCAACGGCACGCGGACACTTGTACACCGGGCTCCGACCATCGCCGGCATACTCCGCGAGTGCACGCGGCACCACCCAGTGATCCAGCACACCCGGGTTGCGCAGTCCTCGCACCTTGAACCACACCGGATCCTTCTGATCATCCAAATACATCTGGATCCCAAGCCCGATCTGCCGAAGGTTGCTCTTGCAGATCACATCACGCGCCGAATCCCGCGCCGAACCCAACGACGGCAGCAGAATCGAGATGAGCAGCGCGATGATCGCGATCACCACCAGCAGTTCGATGAGCGTGAAGGCCCGGACGACGCTCTTTGGGGTTTTTCGCATGGTTTAATCCTCGCTGTTTGGGGAGCGCTGCACCGCGGCCTTGCTCGAGACGCCGCTGGCGTGCCGAATCGCCACGCCGCTCACGCCCCAGCTCACCACCACGTGCAACTCCGCACCCTTGGGATACGCATCCTCGCGGATGATGTTGCCCGATTGTTCCTGTCCATTCACCATCAGCCGCGGCGTGCTGCCCGCGCTATACGCCGCGGCGTCAAACTCAACCCGCACCTTCCGCCCGCGCCACACCCGTGTCGCTTCCACGCGACCGAGCGCGGCAAACGGGCACGGATCAATCGCCAGCCCCTCCCACGTCGGACGAATGCCGATGATCCATTCCAGCGACACACGATTCAGCCACGCCGCCGAGCCCGTGTACCACGTCCATCCCGCCTTGCCGGGGGTGGTCGAGTCCGGACCATCCACATTGCCCGGCGTCACAAACGGCTCCGCCACATACCCCTCGGCATCATGCCCACGCAGCGGCGGCGAAATCGATCGCCAGATCTTCTCCACCGCATCAACATCCCGCCGCTTGCACGCCGCGGCGAGCGCCCACGTCGCCGCGTGCATGTACACGCCGCCATTCTCGCGCAGCCCCGGGGCATACCGCGTGATGTACCCGATCGTCTCGTCGGGCGTGGTATACGCGGGCGCCGACAGCAGCGGGCCCATCGGCCGAATCAGATGCTGCTTCACGCTCGACCACGCCGCGTCTTCGCGCTCGCGCGGAGCCGCATCCGCCAGAATCGCCCACGTCTGCGTGTTCAAAAACACCTTGCCCTCGGCGTCGGTGCTCGTGCCGATCCAGCGGCCATCATCACGCGTCGCGGCCCGATACCACTGGCCATCCCACGCGTGCTGATTCACCGCCCCGATCAGCTCCTCACGCTTGGCCCGATACGAACTCGCCAGCCGCGCCTCCGCCTTGCCCGGAGCATGTTCAAGCACATGCGCAAAGTCGCTCAGCACGGCCGCCAGCCACTGCGCAAGCCACACGCTCTCGCCCTTGCCCCCCACGCCCATCGCCGAGAGTCCGTCGTTCCAATCGCACGACCCGATCAGCGGCAAGCCGCGTGAACTGTGCCGCGCCAGACTCCGCGCGATGCTCCGCTTGCAATGGTCCATCAGCGTCGCGGGCGTTGCGTCATCGACAAACGCCGCCGTCGCATCGAGAATCGACCAGTCGCCCGTGTCCTTGATGTAGTTCGCCGTCAGGAACGGCAGCCACAGATAGTCATCGCTGCACGCCGTGTGATTGCCGAACTCCGCCAGCGGGTGCCACCAGTGATACACGCTGCCATCAGCAAACTGGTGCGCCGCGTGCAGCATAATCTGCTTGCGCGTCTGCGACGGATCACGCGGCAGCCACACCTGGCTGTCCTGCAGCTGATCGCGGAACCCGAACGCGCCCGACTGCTGGTAATACCCCGTCCGCGCCCACAATCGACCGCTGATCGCCTGATACGCAAGCCACGTCGAGTTCAGCAGATCAAAGTCCGGCATCCCGCTGGAAACCTTCGAAGGCTCCAGCAGCTTGTCCCACATGATCGTCGCGCCATCCAGCCCCGCGCTCGCCGCGTTCACGCTCGAATACTTGTCGATGATCGATAGCACGCCCGGCTCATCGTCGGCGATCGCCAGCACATACACCAGCGTCACGCTCTCACCCGGCTTCAGCGTCAGATCGCCGCCCAGCGCGGCCGACGCGTCGCCGAATCGCCCGAAGTTGTTCAGCGTCGCGGGCGCTGGAGGCGTGGCATGCGTCATCGCCGCGGGGCGCGACTTGGAGCCATAGCGACCGAAGAACAGCCGCTTATCGCCCAGCGCGACGTCCTGAGAAAACGTCACGCCCGCCACCGCATGCGCCGCCACATACGGCCACGGACGATTCCAGTGCAGCCGCTCGTCCTTGCTCGGCACGTCCCACATGTTCTTGTGCGCCACGATGCAGCGACGCTTGGCGTCATGCCGTGTCGTGAAGAACAAACGATGGAACTCGCGCTTCGTGTCCGGAGCCACGCCGCAGCACCACTCGAAGAACGAACTGATCCGCAGCCGCCGCGCCCGATCCGTGGTGTTGGTCAGCGTGATCTTCCAAAGCTCGGCATTGTCCGCCGGCGCGACGCCGAGCACCCACTCAGACCGAATCCCGTGCCGAGCCGTCTTGAACGTCGTCCGTCCCGGCTCGTGCACGCACTGGTACTCATCCATCGCCTCGCCCATGGGCGAAGGGGTGAGTGACCAGATCTCTGAAGAGTCCAGATCGCTGACGTACACGAACTTGCCGTGATCGTCGCGGGCCAGGTCCATCTCCCAGCGGGAGAGGACGTTCAACTGGCTGTTGTCCAGCCACGTGAACCCGCCGCCGTTCTGGCTGACGACCAGCCCCATGCGACCGTTGCAGATGACATTGACCCAGGGCATCGGGGTCGCGGGATCGGTAATGACATATCGCCGCCCGGAGGCGTCAAAGTGTCCGAAAGCGCTGGCAAGGTTCGAAGCGTTCACGCAGGGCTCACGAGGAGGAGGTGAAGAACGGAGAGCAGGTCTCGAGATGAATGAAACCGCTTACACTCCATCATGCCACATCGGAGGCATCCCGTCAAATTCTGAACATTGATTCGGCGTTCTTCACATGGTTTCCGGACATGACAGCCGGGCACCCCAAAGAGGGTGCCCGGCGAGAAGAGAACGCAAACAGGGATCAACACTTAGCGGCGACGACGACGCAGAGCGACGAGGCCCGCCGCACCCAGCAGACCAGCCGAAGCCGGGGCCGGAATCGTGATCGAAGCGTTGGTGAAGAGCACGTCCTTGTTGTAGCCCGGAGCCAGGGGGAAGTTGTTCGGGCCCTGGGCATAGACGCCAAGGTACGAGCCGGCGAGGATCTTGGACCCGCCGAGCGTGATGAAGACGTTGTCCACGCCGTAGGTGTAGGTCGTGCCGAAGTCGCTCGTCTCATAGAGGAACGTGAGACGGACGGGGGTGTTGGAGACCGGCGCGGCAAAGCCGGCGGCCTGGCCAACGCCGAAGTTGCTGGAGAAGAACGGGCTGGTCGACCCGAAGGCCGCGATTTCCGGGCTGGTGCCGGCGCGGTACATCAGGTTGCCGGTGTCGGCGCCCGCAGAGGTCGGCAGGTTCGGCGAGGTGCCGAAAACGATGCCGGCTTCGGTGTTGAAGCCCGCCGACGAGTTGATCGTCGCGGTCACTTCAAAGCGGAAGCTCTGGTTCGGATCGAACTGCACCGGCACGCCGCCGATGGAGAGATAGGCGTGATTGCGGGTGGCAAAGCCGGTGGTCGGCCCGCCGTACCCGGTCTCCTCGATACGCAGCGACGACAGACCGCCGTTGGTCCAGGTGACGGTCGTGGAGCTGAAATCGGGGAACCAGCGGTCGTACGTGGAGTACCCGTTGATTCCGCTGAACAGATCGGCATGGGCCGCGGACGCGACGGCCAAGCCAGCCGCCAAGGCGACGACAGAGCAGAGCTTCGACATGGGAGGACCTCTCATCTCTCCTCCGAGGCCTCGGGCCTGACCCTGCGGGTCAAAACATTGCACCGACGGACTCGATGGTAACGCTTACATCTTAATGCCGGTTTCGGGGGATGCAAGCGTTCTCTTACACGATCTGAATCTTTGCGAATCCATTCGGACCCTCCCAGAGTTTTCTGGGGTTCACCCCCCCCCGCCCACTTTCTTTCCAACCCACCTCAGCCGACCCTTTCCCGCCGCCACCCACGGATGCGCGTTCATCAGCCGCCAGATCAGGCCTGTCCGAGCGTTCTCGATCGCCAAGACCAGCGGCCCCTGATCGATCGCCACGTAGTCCTTCGCCACCCAGCCCGTATCCAGATTGAACGCATCCCGGAAACCAAACTCGCCAGTCTCCCCCGCTCGACCCGGATCACGCCAGACCAGCGGCTGGCCGCTGGCGTCCTTGAGGTTGCGGTAGTGCCGAAGCGCCGCGATCGCCGCCTCGGGCTGGAACATGATCGCGCACCCCGCACCATACGGAGCAACCGTCCCGTCTCCGAAATCGTCCTTCGGTTCGAACACCGCATAATCAACCTGCGGCACCTCATCCAGCGTGCGTATTCGAGTTGGAAACACTCCCGGCACCGCATACCCATGCGATGCGTCGCTCGCAGTCAGACCCCACCCGTTCTCTCCAAGCCCCTTGAAGCCGCGCGGATTCTCCATCGCCTTGCGACGATGCAGCGTCACCTGCCGTCGGCTGTTCTCCCACCAATCCACCCGCGGGCGACGCTCCACGCCCATCGCCAAAGGGTTGTCCGCACCGCGGGCGGCGTAGTCCACAAAGCAGTGCGCAAAGAAGCTCGCGAAGAGCGCACCCGACCACGGAAACCACACGTGCGGTCCAGAGTCCGCATGCTCACCCAACGCCCGACGCGTCCGGTAGTACATCGACGCATCAAGCCGATGCTCCGGTCGTGGTGCCAGCGCGGCAAGAAAGTAGATCACCCGATGCTCATCCCCCGAGTCCGCCCACGCATACTTCAAGAGTTCCCCATCACCCACCGGGTTCTTCGGGTCTGCCGGTTTCCAGCCCAGCGACACATACCCCTTCAGATACTGCTCATTCGGCTGCGGGTGATCCAGAACAAACTTGGTCCAGTCAACTGCGGACACCATCCGATCGGCTCGCTCACGCACCTCGCCCCCAAAGTACGGCCCGGCCGCAAGCATGCCCGCGATCAGCAGCGCGGAATCGATCGTGCTCACGACATCCATGTCGATCGGCTTCGCCGTGCGACCATCCAGGAAGTGAAAGAACATCCCATGACGCCGATTGGTCGGCTCATTCTCAAGCGCGGCCAGAATCCGCCGAGCACGATCAAAGCCCTGCTCTCGCGTGATCCAGCCCCGCTCAACACCGGCCGGCAATGCGGCGAGTTGAAACCCAACACCCGCCACGCTCGCAAACTTCACGCTCGATCGGTCATACACCATGCCCGTCTGTTCATCGCAGCCGTGCCACAGAAACCAGAATGATGCACGCTGCACTTCGTCCAGGAATTGATCGTCTTCCTTCGAGAATTGAAACGGCGGACGCTTGGTCCCCGGCTCAGAAGCGATCACCCACTGATCAGCACGCTTCAAAGTCGCCTCGGTTTTTCTCGAGTCCGCTCGCGCATCGCCCGCATTCGAACACCCCATCGCGCCAAGTCCCAGACAGCCCGCAAGCGCGGCCAGCAGAGCGCGCCGCACACCAACACCCGCGCCTCCAACACGCTTCTCAGCGCACGCGCGATGTTTCGTTTCCGACATCAAATACGATGTAAGGGCTTGCATGACGAGAAGATACCGCGGCGAATCGATATATTCCACTCGTGATGCGTCGCGGCGAACACTCCCAGCCCCCGGACCGTGCCGGTCCGCCCTCCATGGAGGACGTTGCGCTCGCCGCCGGGGTCTCCACCGCCACCGTCAGCCGATTCCTCAACAGCCCCAGCCGCGTCGCCAAAGACACCGCCGAGCGCGTCCAGAACGCCATCCGCCAACTCGGCTATCGACCCAACGTCTTCGCCCAGGTCCTCATGACGCGAAAGAGCCGCGTCATCGGGATCCTCCTCCCGGATATCCACGGCGAGTTCTACTCCGAACTCCTCCGCGGCGCAGACGCTGAGGCCCATCGCCTTGGGTACCACCTCCTGATCAGTTCCGAGGGCGGCGAGGGGCCCGCCACCATGCTGTCGTCCAACGTCGTCGGGTTCATGGCCGGTCTCGCCGTGATGATCACCGAACCCAACGAGCAGTTGTGGCTCCAGATCAAAGAGTCCGGCCTTCCGCTGGTCGTCATCGACGAAGCCATCCACCTGAACGGGCTTGACCGCGTGCTCGTCGACAACGCCTCGGGCACACGCGAGGCCGTCGAACACTTGCTCACCCGCGTCGACTCCAAGAACATGTACTTCGTCGGCGGTCCAAAGGAAAACTTCGACACCGCCGAACGCGCCAAAGTCTTTGTCGAGACCCTCGCCAAGGCCGGACGCACATCCAGCGATGATCAGGTCCGCTACGGCGACTACACCGTGGAGTGGGGTCGAAAGGCCGCTGAGTCCCTCGTCAAGAAAATCGGGCCAGCACCCCTCGGCGTCCTCGCCGCCAACGACGAGATCGCCTTCGGAATCATGCAGGCCGCCCAGGATGCGGGCATCGCGATCCCTGGCCAGCTCCGCATCGTCGGCTTCGACGACACACGCCTCGCGTCGTTGACAAGACCCCAGTTGTCCACCGTCCGCGTTCCGACCGCCGACCTCGGCGCCCAAGCCGTCCGCTCTCTCGTCGATCGCCTCGCCAACGGCGACCGTCCGGGCACGCTCACCACCCTGCCCACACGCCTCGTCGTCCGCGGCACGAGCGCTGAGTAGTCACCCCGACTCCGCCCAAGCATCCAGCCGCGTCGGCCCTCTTCGCGTCACCTCATCATGTAAGGCCTTACACTTCGCCGCTGCCCAGACATCCTCGGGCAGGTATGCGTCCAATGGAGGCGGTCATGACAAGCGCGATAATCCGACTGACGTGTGTCCTGATACTCCTCAACGGTGCGCTCGTCGCTCACGCGCGTGGGCAGGCTCGACTGATTGACGATGGCGCCGACGCAAAGCTCTGGACCGTCGCCACTTCCAGCGGCGTCACGCTCACGATCGCCAGCGAGGTCGATTCTGATCCCCGCGCAACGACCGCGAACCCAGCCAACAAAGCTCTCCGCATCGACTACGACTTCACACGCGGGTCCGGCTTCGGCATCGTCCGCCGAGCCATCGCACAGGATCTCCCCGCAAACTACCGATTCTCCTATCGCATCCGCGGCGAAGGTCCAAGCAACACCGTCGAGTTCAAACTCCTCGACCCCACCGGCGACAACGTCTGGTGGGTCAACCAACGCGACTTCGCCTTTCCCGCCTCCTGGCAAGAGATCATCCTGCCCAAACGCAAAGTCAGCTTCGCCTGGGGGCCCGCCGGTGCACACACCCCACTCAAGCGCGCCGAACACCTCGAAATCGCCATCACCGCATCCAGCGGCGGAAAGGGCACGGTCTGGATTGATGACCTGCGCTTCGAAGAGTTGCCAGAAGTCAAGCCCTACGTCGCCACGCCCCGCGTCACAACCAGCTCGCACGCCGGCACCGCACCCACTCTGACCAGCGACGACCGCATCGCCTGGGCAAGCAGCCCCGACGACCAGCACCCCTCCCTGCGCATCGACTTCGGCGAAGTACGAGAACTCGGCGGCCTGTGGATCGACTGGACCCGTGTGCCCAGCGGTCAACTGACCATCGCCGCAAGCGCAACCGAAACACTCGACTCCGCGAACACTCGCACGCACACCGTCGCCCTCCGCGGCTCCCCCGGCCGACAGTGGATTCCCATCCCCAACCTCACCGCACGCCTGATCGAGCTGCGTACCGATCGCGCCATCGAGATCTCCGGCATCGGATTCATGCCCCCCGAGTTCGGCGAAGACATGAACGAAGTCCTCAAGGCCGCCGCCATGCACGCGCCGCGCGGGGCCTATCCCAGATATCTCGTGGGCGAGGCGATGTACTTCACCGTCGCCGGCGCCAGCGGCGACACCAAGGAAGCACTCATCAGCGAAGACGGCGCAACCGAGGTCGACAAGCTCGCCTTCACCATCGAACCATTCATCCTCGAAGAACTCGCCCCGCCAGGCACCACCACTGCACCCTCCATCGCTCCCCCACCGCTGCGCTCCTGGTCCAACGCCAAGATCAGCCATGATCTGATCGACCACCAGCTCCCCATCCCTGCCGTCTCACGAGAACACGACGGGCTCACGCTCTCCACCATCGCGTGGGTCGAGGGCACAGCCGGCGCCTCTCACCTCATCATCCGGCACACCCTGACCAACGCACGCTCCAAGAACGCCACCGGACACGTGTTCGCCGCGATCCGGCCCATCCAGGTCAACCCCACATACCAGAACCTCAACATCGTCGGCGGATTCGCACGCACGAACCGCATCGACGCCGAGCGCACCGACACCACACAGCCCATCGACCGCATCCGCATCGACGATCGCGTCATCATTCCGCTCGATGCTCCAGACGCTTTCGGCGCATCGACCTGGGCCTCAGGCGAAATCGTCGAGCATCTCTCCCGAGGCACTCTGCCAACCGCTCAGCAAGTGCACGATGATCTCGGCCTCGCCTCGGGCGCACTCCAGTATCGGTTCTCACTCGCGCCAGGCGCGTCGAAGTCCTGGCACGTCCTCGCGCCGATGCACCGCGAGCCCGCGACGGCCATCGCCGATCGCGCCGCCTATGGCCCCGCGAGTTTCAACCGCACCCGCGCACTCTGGCATGAGCAGCTCGACCGAGTCACCATCGAACTGCCCGCTGGCCAGGATCGCATCGTCCAGTCCATCCGCGCCAACCTCGCATACATCCTCATCAATCGCGACGGCCCCGCGATCCAGCCCGGTTCGCGCTGCTACGAACGCACCTGGATTCGCGACGGCTCCCTCACCTCCGCCGCCCTGCTCTCGTTCGGTTTCGAGCGCGAGGTCAAGGAGTTTCTCGACTGGTTCGCGCCCTTTCAATACGACAACGGCAAGATCCCCTGCTGCGCCGACCACCGCGGCCCGGATCCTGTCCCCGAACACGACAGCCACGGCCAGTACATCTACGCCGTCAAGCACTACTTCGACATGACCGGCGACAGCGACTTCCTCCGCAGGCACTACCCGCGCATGCTCAAAGCCGTGGAGTACATCGAGTTCCTGCGCGCGCAGCGGATGACTCCCGAGTATCGCGACGCGCCCGAGAGCGACCTCAAGCGAGCCAAGTTCGGCATCCTGCCAGAGTCCATCAGCCACGAGGGCTACTCCGCAAAGCCCATGCACTCCTACTGGGACAACTTCTTCGCGTACAAAGGGCTCCTCGACGCCGCCGCCACCGCCGAGCTTCTCGGCGATCGCGATAACGCGTCCAGACTCAACGCACTCCGCGATGACTTTCTGCTCAGACTCAACGACTCCATCGCCCGCGCCACCGCCATCAAGCAGATCGACTTCCTCCCAGGGTGCGTCGAACTCGGCGACTTCGACGCCACCAGCACCACCATCGCGCTCCAGCCCTGCGGGCTCACACGCCTGCTCGATCAAAGCAAACTCAATCGCACGTTCGAGAAGTACTGGACCAACTTCCTCTCCCGCCGAGATTCTGGTGCACCTTGGCGCGACTATACCCCCTACGAACACCGCGTGGTCGGCACGATGGTCCACCTTGGCCAGCGCGATCGCGCCATCCAGATGCTCGACTTCTTCTTCGAGGATCAGCGCCCAAGCAAGGAGACCGGCTCAGCAGGTGGCGGCGGTTTCCGCCACTGGGCCGAGGTCGTCTTCCGCGATCCCAGGGTCCAGGGCTATGTCGGCGACATGCCCCACACATGGTGCGGTTCAGATTTCATCAACTCCGTGCGTTCGATGTTCGCCTACGAAGATCGCATCGACGATCGCGACGCACTCATCATCGGCGCCGGGCTTCCGCTCAGTTGGGTCACCGATGACAAGGGCGTCCGCATCCACGCTCTTCGAACCATCTACGGCTCACTCAGCTTCAGTGTCCGACGTGACCCAGATGCGCTCCACCCCGAGCGCTCGGCAATCTTCACCCTCCAGGCCCTCACGCAGACGCCCCCGGGCGGCGTGCTGATCCGCGTCCCCGATGCCGACCGCATCGAGTCCATCCGGTCTGGCCAGGATCAGGCCGCGCTCACGTCCACCGACCACGTGCGCATCTCGCCGGGCGTGCCCGTACGGATCACCTGGAAGCGCTGAGGCTCATGGGTTTTCCAAGCATCAGTTGAAGGATCACAAAACCCAGTTGGGCACCAACGGCGATGACAAACGCCGCAATGAACCATCGCTCGCGCTGATCGACGTTTCTTGAGCGAAAGAACGGCTGGTCGCACCATTCAATCGTCACCGTGCTGAACACCCCCCCCACGCCAACTCGGGCCGAACCAGCCTGTCGCCGTCTGCGTTTGCCCCCGCTGATCTTCAAACGCATACCGAACAAAGAAGCTCTTTCGCCTGGCACCCACTCCGCGATACTTCTCTTCCACGCCGAGCACCCGCGCTTCTGCCGTGCGGCCGAGTGCCAGATAGTGCAACGCGCCAAGCGCGAACACGCCAACAAACAGCGTGAACACCGCGAGGGCAAGCTGCACACGCACCCCGCTTCGACCTCGCGAAATGCTGTACGTCCGATATCTCATCAAGTGCTTATGAACCCCCATGAAACCGCCCGGGCACTTCGTGAATATAGTACTTGGATTCGGTCGATCTTCTCTCTCGACCCACAGGTGCCAAATGCCGAGCAGTTTTCATCGTTCCATCGCGGCGATTGCGTTGATCGTCCCGCTCATCAGCGGCGTGGGTGTCGCGCAGGGTCAGACATGCGTCATCCGGCAGGCCGACCGCCTCACCGCTCCGGGAACGCTCTGCGATGGATCGGGGTGCCGACTCGGATTCTCCGTCGCCATCAGCGGCGACGGCAACACCGCCATCTCCGGCTCACCCGGTGAGACCAGCGCGCTCGGCGCGGCATACGTCTTCGTCCGACAGGGCGAGCGCTGGGTGCCTCAGGGCGACGCACTCCGCCCGCTGGATGGCACGGGCGTCACCCAGAACTTCGGATCTTCCGTCGCGATCTCCGCCGACGGAAACACCGCCGTCGTTGGTGCCTATGGCGACAACTCCTCCCGCGGAGCCGCGTACGTCTTCACACGCGACTCCGGCGTCTGGACCCAGCAGGGACCCAAGATCCTGCCGCTGAACCCCGTCGGCCAACTCGGGTTCTTCGGCATCGCCGCGGCAATGTCGCAGGATGGCAACACCTTCGTCATCGGCGCAGAAGGTGATGGCGGCTATGCCGGCGCGGCCTATGTCTTCCAACGCTCCGGCACCACCTGGACCCAGCAGGCCAAGTTCACCTCCATCAACGGCATCAGCGTCACTCAGTTCTTCGGCTCCGCCGTCGCCATCAGCGGCGATGGCAACACCGTCGCCATCGGCGCACGCGGCGATGACACCTACAAGGGTGCCGCATACATGTTCGTCCGCGCGCCGGGCGCCTCCACGTGGACCAACCAAGGCGGCAAGCTCGTCCCAGCCGACGGCCTGGGCGTCGCTCAGTACTTCGGCTGCTCCGTCGCGCTCAGTGGCAATGGCGATGTCGCGCTCGTCGGCGCATGGGCCGATGGCAACGGCGTCGGTGCCGTCTACAACTACAACCGCTTCGGCGGCTTCTGGCTCAACCAGCAGAAGTTCAGACCCATCGGCTTCTCCGGCGCAGGACGCTACGGATCCTCTGTCGCCCTCAGCATCGACGGAACCACCGCCATGGTCGGCGCCTATGCCGACGCCGGATACAACGGCGCCGTCTACAAGTGCGTCCGAACGCCCACCGCGGGCTGGACACAGCCGGCACCAAAGATCCTCCCCGCAAACCCTTCCGGTGCTGGCACCTTCGGCTTCGGCGTCGGCGTCTCGGCCTCCGGACAACGCGCATTCGTCGGTGCATACACCGAAGCCAACGCCACCGGCGCGGCCTACGGCATCGACCTCTGCTTCACGCCCTGCCGTGCCGACTTCGATGGCTCCGGTGCCCCAAACGCCGCAGACATCTTCGAGTTCCTCAACGCCTGGTTCGCCGGCGAGCCGCGGGCAGACTTCAACCAGGCCGACGGCCTGACCGCCGCGGATATCTTCGACTTTCTGAACACCTGGTTTGCCGGTTGTCCATAACGCGCATACCGCGTGCGACTCGCGTGCTCACGCCCGGATCACGCCCGGCCAGTGGCGAATCGTCGGCTCGCCGCCCCCCCACGCGATCTCCACCGCGATCACGTCGATCCGAACGTGTCGCGCGTCCCAGTTGTTCGCATAGGTCAGATGCCGCGTCACCGCGATCAGCTTCTTCCGCTTCGCCGCGGTGATCGCCGCTTCCGGTGCGGGTTGCGACACTCCCCCGGGCATCGCTCCGCCGACACGCCGTGATTTCACCTCCACCGCAACGATCGTCCGCTCATCCGGCGCAACCGCGAGCAAGTCGAGTTCGCCCATCGGCAGCAGCAGATTGTGCCCGATCACGCGATACCCCGCCGATCGCAGAAACTTCGCCGCGAGCCGCTCACCCTCAAGCCCCAGCGGATCACGATCCCCGCCAAACCGCCCATCGCGATCCAGCAGCCAATCCCACAGCCGCCGCCCACGCAAGCCCGCCGCGCCAGAACTCCAAAGCTTCAGCGCAAACAAAGCCTCACCTCCACCTCTCGCCCCATCCCCCTGGCCTCTCTCCACTTGCCTCTTGCCCCCTGCCTCTTGCCTGTTGCCTCCTGCCTCTACCCCTTACCGATTCTGCTTGAACCGCGGCGCGTACCGATCCGTCGCCACCGCCAGCAGTTTCTCGCCCATGGTTTCCATACTCGACACGTTGCCGCGTTTGAACAGCCGCTCCAGATATCGCTGCTCTTCCGTGCTCCGCCGTTGACTCGTCAGATCCGCGGTGATCTCCAGCTGCGCGTCGTACAGCGGCGTGCCCTCGGGTGAGTCAATCTTCTCAAGGTGCACCCACGCGGTGCGCTTCCGCTCAGGACGGGTCGCATCGGGTGCGAACGTGATCGGCCCGAGCGTCTGACCAACGCCGAGAGATCGCAGCGCGGCGTTCAGCTCCGGCGTCGGGCTGAAATCGCCCTCTGACTGCGCCCCCGCGTGCTTGCGCACCAGCTTGCCGCCATCACGCCGCACGAACTCGTTGGCTTCCAAAGCCGCGACCTCCACAAACGGCTTCCCGCTCTGCAGCGCATCAGAAATGCTCGCCACGCCCGCCGCATTCTCCGCCGCGACATAGATCAGGCGAAACGTGTACTCCGCGGGCGGATTCCACGTGACAAACGAGCGCTCATACTCGTTCTTCACATCCCGCCACGCCACCTGCACGCGCGGATCAACACGCTGCTTGATCTCGAAGCGGATCAGCTCCTGATTGCGGATGTCCTCGGCCTCCTCACGCAACCCGCGCCCGGACTGCTGCCGCAAGAGCTCATCCGCCGCCACCGAGCTGCCCTGCTGCTGACTCACCAGCCGGCCCTGAATGTTCTCAAGAAACCGCAGCAGCCCAAGCCGCTGCTCCGGCGTCAGCGATCGCCGCGCTTCAGAGAGAACAAGTTCGTCAACCACGCGCCGACGAAGTTCGGCGACGATCCGCCGCGCCGCCGACTGCCGCCACTCGCCCGCCGACTTCGCCGACGCCGCGTCGGCGCGAAGAACACCATCGAGCGATTCAAGAATTTCCGAAGCGATCACCGGTCGGCCGTTGATCTGCCCGACCACCGAATCCACCGTCACCGGCTCACCGCTCACCACCGCCGGCGTCTGCGAAACCGCCGGCCCGCCCACCTGACCACGGCCCACCTGACCGAGGGTGGTTTCAGCCGTCGGCCCGGATATACGGCTGATTGGCACCGCTTCACCCCCCATGGCGACCTTTGGCGCGGGGTCCGGAACCAAATCACGCTCGGACGCTGCGGCCGGCACCGATTCGCCCGTTCCCGCGAAGTCCCCGGGCGACAATCGCTGCGACTCGGATCGTCCAAACAACCCGTCCTGCCCCCCCGACGAGCACCCGCCGAGCGACCAAGGAACTCCGGCAAGAAGCACGATCGCGAGCACTTGACGAGAGCTGTGTGACATTGCGCATCCTGATCGCAAGGGAAACTCCGAGACGTTTTCAGTCACGTCTGTTCGCGGAAACTCCGCCGCATGGTCCTAGAGCGTATCGCAACGGACAAAGTCGCACAAACCCTTGGCTATACTCCCTTTTCCATCGGCTTTTGCAGGAAGGACACCGCATGTCAGACGCTGGCCAGCCCCCAAAGATCATCGTCGACAGCGATTGGAAGGCCCAGGCCCAGAAAGAGCGGGAGAAGCTCGCCGAGAAGGAACGTGCGGCGAAGGAAGCCGCCGAAAAGGTCAAACCGCCTGCGATTCCGGGCATGCCCCAGTCCGGGGGCAAGGGCCCCCAGGGTGCCGAGGACGCCGCCCAGCCGACCGATTTCCAAGCCCTGATCGGCACGCTGGCGACGCAGGCGTTGATGTACATGGGGGCATTTCCTGATCCGGAGACGGGCCGAGCGATTGTTTCGCTGGAACACGCGCGGTTTCATATTGATTTGCTGAGCGTGCTGGAAGAGAAAACCAAGGGAAACCTGACGCCCGAGGAGAAGCAGGATTTGGATCAGGCGACGGGCGAGCTCCGAACCCGGTTTGTGGAGATCGTTCAGGCGATCGCGCAGATGAAGAAGGAAGGCAAGCTGAAGCCGCAGTCGCCCGGCGGCGTGGCGATTCCGGGCGCGGGTGGAATGGGTGGTTCGGGGATGTATGGTCCGGGGATGGGCTAACGGCACGAACGAATCGAACGGGGGAAGGGGCAGGCAAGCAACGAGGATGCACGCTTGAGCGCACAGCCCGCCGCGAAACTGTCTCTGCTGGAGAAGCATGATTTTCTGCTTCGCCGCCTGCACTCGCTCTCGGGAGTTCTCCCGATCGGGCTGTTTCTGTGCACGCATCTGGTGACGAACTCATCGATCGTGTGGGGTTTGCTGGATGCGCGGAATCGCGCGCACGGGGGCGAAGACGGGCATGCCGGGGCGGCGACGTTTCAGCATGAAGTGAACTTCATCCACGGCTTGCCGTTCCTGCTGCTGATCGAGGTGTTCGGGCTGTGGCTCCCGATTGCGTTTCACTCGATCTACGGGTTCTACATCGTCAAGACGGGCAAGAGCAACGTGTCGCGGTATGCGTATGGGGCGAACTGGCGATACTGGCTGCAGCGTGTGAGCGGGTATGTGGGGTTCCTGTTCATCTTCTATCACGTGGCGACGCTGCGGTGGGGATGGACGTTTCTGGTGCCGGGCGGGACGAAGTGGAGCGCGGAGTATGCCGCGAGCACGATGGCGGCGGTTCTGCAGGGCGCGAACATCGACGCCGCACTCAGCGGGACGGGCGCGGGGCTGCATCTGGGCGGGCTGCTGGTGTCGCTTGGGTACATGCTCGGGGTGACTTTGCTGGTGTTCCACTTTGCCAACGGCTTGTGGACGTGGGCGATCACCTGGGGGATCACGATCTCAAAGGCGGCGCAGACGCGGTGGGGCTATGCGTGCCTTGGGCTTGGTGCGGGGCTGATGGTGCTGGCGTGGGCGGCGGTGATCGGGTTCATGACGCTGGACGTGAAGAAGGCCCGGGCATCGGAAGCGAAGATGCTGGGCGAGAAAGCGGCGAGCGTGGAAACGGGCATCAAGAAGGATTCCGGGAGCCGTTGAGTTCTCGGAACGAGATATCGAATCGCTGGAGCATCGCTGAGATCGATGGGACCGAATCGCGGTTGAGAGCTTTACACCATGGCTGAGCAGCGTGTCATCGTGGTTGGCGGCGGGCTTGCAGGACTTGCGGCGGCGGTTCGCGTCGCGGAGGCCGGCGTCGCGGTCGATCTGTTCTCGCTTGTGCCCGTGCGCCGCTCGCACAGCGTGTGCGCGCAGGGCGGGATCAACGCCTGCAACGAGGTGGCTCGGCAGCAGGGGTACAGCGAGTACGAGCACTTTGACGAGACGATTTACGGCGGGGACTTTCTCGCCGACCAGCACCCGGTGCTGGAGATGGCCAACTGGGCTCCGCGGATCATTGATCTGCTGGACCGGATGGGCGTGCCGTTCAACCGCACGGGCGAGGGGTATCGCGATCTGCGGCTGTTCGGTGGTTCGCTGTTCAAGCGGACGCACTTTGCGGGGGCGACGACGGGGCAGCAGCTTCTGTACGCGCTGGACGAGCAGACGCGGCGGTATGAGGCCGAGGGGAAGATCACGAAGTATGAGTTCTGGGATTTTCTGTGGCCGGTGATGGATGACGCGGGTCGGTGCGTGGGGATGGTGGGTCAGGATCTGCGGACGATGCAGATTCGCGCGTTCCGCGCCGATGCCGTGGTGATGGCCACCGGCGGGTGCGGGCTGGTGTATGGCAAGAGCACGAACTCGATTATCTGCACGGGCGGCGCGGCGGCGCGGTGTTTCCAGGCCGGTGCGCACTATGGCAACCCGGAGATGATCCAGGTGCACCCGACGGCGATTCCGGGCGCGGACAAGCTGCGGCTGATGTCCGAATCGGCGCGTGGCGAGGGCGGGCGTGTGTGGGTGCCGGGGATCAAGGGCGGGGACGGAAAGTGGACGAAGCATCCGCGCACTGGGCAGGATCCGCGGACGATTCCGGAGAACGAGCGGTATTACTTTCTGGAAGAGCGGTATCCGGCGTATGGGAACATCGTGCCGCGGGATATCGCGACGCGCGAGATTTTCTCGGTGTGCGTGGATGACGGGATGGGCGTGGGCGGCGAGCAGCAGGTGTATCTGGACCTGACGCACAAGCCGAAGGAGTACCTGCAGCGGAAGCTGGAGGGCATCCTGGAGATCTACTCGAAGTTTGCGGGTGAGGACCCGTACACGATGCCGATGAAGATCTTTCCGGCGGTGCACTACAGCATGGGCGGGTTGTACACGACGTATGTGCCGGGGTCGTACACGCCGAGCGAGGCGCGGGACAAGCACAAGAGCGGGTCGCCGTCGCCTCTGGATTCGCGCGTGGGTCAGGGGATGCAGTATGGCGCGCCGGGGAGCATGACGACGAACGTGCCGGGGCTGTATGCGTTTGGCGAGGTGAACTTTGCGTATCACGGGGCGAATCGTCTTGGGGCGAACGCGCTGTTGAGCTGCTTGTTTGACGGGTTGTTCTGCGGGTTTGGGGTGGTGAACTATGTGAAGGACGTGTCGAAGAACGGGGCGGCGAAGCAGCCGCAGGGCGTGTATGACCGCGTGGTGGCGGAGGAAGAGCGCAAGCAGAAGGCGCTGCTAAGCACGACCGGCGGGATCGCGGACGCGAAGACGAATCCGTATGTGATCCATGCGGAGATTGGCGCGGAGATGACCGAGGCGTGCACGGTGGTGAAGAGCGAGACGCGGCTGAAGCAGTGCGGCGCGAAGATCGCGGATTTGAAGGAACGTTTCAGCCGCGTGCGGCTGGGGGATGCTGCGACGTGGACGAATCAGTCGCTGAGCTTTACGCGGTCGGTGGGCGACATGCTGGCGATTGCGGAGGCGATCCAGATGGGCTCGCTGGAGCGGAAAGAGAGCCGCGGGGCGCACTATCGGACGGATTACAAGGATCGCGACGATGCGAGGTTCATGAAGACGACGCTGGCGAAGTGGGACGCGGCGAGCAAGTCGGTGAAGATCGAGTTTGTGGAGGTTGATTCCAGCTTGATCAAGCCGAAGAAGCGGGATTACAGCGGGAAAGACGCGGGGGCGGGGGCGGAGAAGAAGGTGGCGGCGAGTCCGCACGGGTAGATGGAGAGTGGCAACTGGAGATCGACTTGAATGCTGGATGCGTCTCACTGAGAGAACATCCTTCGCCCCTTCCGGGGCGAGACGATCGAAGGGGCAGGTGTCCACGGGTTGCGCTTCGCTCCACCCGTGGCTACATGCCAACGGCCCTCCGGGCCTAAAAAGAAGGAGTGCGGGCCTCTTGACAGGGTGATTGATTTGAAAGGTGGAACACAGAAGCCGGGACAGAGCAGAGCATGCAGGCGGTTTGTCAGAGTGATCGAATGAGGATCAAGACACACAGGCGGGACGCCTGTGCCACCAAAGTCAAGATTGTGTAGAAACCGAACGAGATTATGCCGCGTCGCACGATGCCAACTTCGACCAGCTCGCACCCGCCCTCTCCGGGGCGCGGCGAGGAGCATGACCGCATCATCGCGTTGGCTCGAAAGGTGACGGAGGCTACAGGTGCGCCGGTGGTGGGTGGAGTCGCGGTGCTGCTGCATGGCGGCGGGCGGCACACTCGGGACATCGACATCTACACCGAGGATTTCTGGGCGACGCACGAGAAGCTGGAGTCGGCGGGGATTCTGTGGGACGCCAAGGGCCGCGAGCACGTGATCGCGGGTGTGCCGGTGCACATGGTGAAGTCGGATTCGCTGGGCGGGGAGCCGAGCAGGGTGAGCGTGATCGATGGAGTGCGGGTGATCTCGCTCGCGGATTTGATTCGGGCGAAGCTGACGGTGGGGCTGGAGCATGTCAAGCGGAGCAAGGACATTGCCCATGTACTGGACCTGATCGAGCAGGTGCCGCTGAACAAGGACTTTGCGGCCAAGCTGCCGAGGCATTTGCGGGCACCGTTCAAGGAACTTGTGGATCAGATTCACGAGCCGCGTCGGACAACGATTTCGGCACTGAAGTTTCGGAAGAAGTACGCATGACCACTTCAACAGCAACAACGAGTGTTCGACCCAAGGCCACCTCGCGCAACATCCGCGTGCGCGTGAAGCGATCGGATGGGCCGGGGAAGCCGAGCCGGTGGGAGACGTTCGGCATTCGGGTGGAGCCGGGTGCGAACGTAATCTCTGCGCTCCAGAAAGTCGCAGCGAATCCGACGACGGTGGATGGGAAGCAGAGCACGCCGGTGGTCTGGGATTCGGGCTGCCTGGAAGAGGTGTGCGGGGCGTGCACGATGGTGATCAACGGGAAGGTACGGCAGTCGTGCTCGGCATTGCTGGATGATTATGCGCCGAACGAGGGCGATGAGATCACGCTCGAGCCGATGAGCAAGTTTCCGGTGGTGAGAGATCTGTGGGTGGACCGGGCGCGGATGTTCCACAATCTGAAGCGGGTTCGGGCGTGGGTGCCGATTGATGGGACGTACTCGCTTGGGCCGGGCCCACGCGAGAAGCCGGAAGTGCAGGAGAGCCGGTACAAGATGTCGGAGTGCATGGCGTGCGGGTGCTGCCTTGAGGCGTGCCCGCAGTTCAACCTGGAGCAGGACGAGAAGTCGTGGGACACGGCGTTTCTCGGCGCGCAGGCGATCAGCCAGGCGCGGCTGTTCAACATGCATGAGACCGGAAAGGTGCTCGAAGGGGAACGGCTGGACACGCTCATGGGGCCTGGCGGCGTGACCGACTGCGGCAACGCGCAGAACTGCGTGAAGGTCTGCCCGAAGCACATTCCGCTGACGGAATCGATCTCGGCGATGGGCCGGGCGGTGGCGATTCATGCGGTGAAGAAGTTCTTTGTGAGTCGGAAGTAGGGGCGGGAGTGGGGAATCGGGAATCGGGAATCGGCAGTTGTGAATCGGGGTCGGGGGGGGTGATTCTGATAAGTTCTAGTGGTTGCTCTCCCAGGTTGCGCATTCGGTTGGGTCGGTGGGGGCGGCGGAGGGGTGCTAGGTAGTTGGCTTGGGCTTGCGCGTGGTTGGGACGATGTGCTGTTCATGCACAGCACCACCCCTTCATCTCAGGGTTCGGATCATCCCATCAACTACTGGGGCTTTGGCCCGAGAACCTCGGCCATGCTTGCCGCGAGCGGGCTGGTGTGTACAGCGTTCGGGCTGGGCTCGGACTGGCTGGGGGCCGGGTTTGCGGGCGTGCCGCTGGGGGCGTGGTTGGTCGCTTCAGCGGGCGTCGGGGCGCACTTCTGGGCAGGTGGGAGGGTGGACGTTGGTGCGGTGAGGCGGATGCTGAGCGGGCGGA
>JAIEOW010000059.1 GCA_019750095.1 Phycisphaerales bacterium | reverse complement strand
CCTCCATGCGGCCCACGCGGACCCACATCCGGTACGATCATTCACGCGCCGCGGTTGCGCGATTGTTCAGAGATTCCGATTGCCTGTTCCCACAAAGGGCAAACGAAAAATGTCCCAATGATCAACAATGGTTGTTCCAAATCCCGTTGACGAGTTGAACCCAAGTCCATGAATACATTCGTGAATAAAAGACTGTTGGAAATTAGTAGCCCTCGGAGGTGCAGTGAGCGCATTGTCAAGATCATAAAAATCCCAACGTGGTGCACCGCTTCCGAGAGTAGTATTGTTTACATTAATTTCCATGTCGAAAGGCTGATCAAATGGCCGCGGAATGCCCCATTGAATTGCGACAGACGTCGCTACAAAATTAACGACCACTGTAGCAAACGGACCCGGTCCGATATCGGCGATAAAGCTACTGATCGGGAGGTTCTCATACAACGTCTGCTCATCAAGGGACTCGTTGTTGATAAATGCAAACGCGCCCAAAAAGCCCGCGACCTGAGAGTACTGTACTGGAACTAAGAAGGTGGTCGTTGCCGCGTTCGTGCCAGATGAAAGTGCGGCGAATCGCAGTGAAACTCGCCCCTCTCCGGAGTTCTGTGCGAGTAGTGAGCCGAGAACAAATGATGCGCGATCCAGCGCATCGTCGGCAAGCGGCGTGGCTCCTGCCGGGCGAACGGAGTCCGGCATTTCAGTGACGGTGAGCTGCCAATTACCCGGACCTCGTGGACGCACGGACGTCCGCGAAGGATCGCCATAAGAGACCTTTACGCGATCTCTTCGGGGATCTCGTACTCGATGCCCTGGAGGAAACTCGCTGTGTCCGCCAATGCTCTTTGTCTCGTGGTAATGGGCAATGCCTGATGAAACGAAAACATCGCCAGACGGTCGCACATACACGGAGAATGGGACTGCTTGAGTGAGTCGCGTGACCGCTCGATCACCGGTGTTTTCGTAGTAAAGCCCCGCGAGTCGGTCGCCCGATTTAGTTGTTGTATACACAGGCACTGAGGAGGGTCGAACCCAGTCGCGTGTAGGACCTGACACGGGGCCGACCGTGACAACCTCACAGCGAACTGCAAAGTCAGGACCAATTTCCACGGAGAGCGGTACCCGCTCTGTGTCTTCTGCAATCGGGCCTGCGTTCGAAAGATAAACGACCTCCGCTGTTGCTGGCCAGTGCTTTACCAAGTCTCTCGCGAGCGGCCCTGCATCTGCAGAATAGGTACCCTCTTTGCTAAGCTTGACGATGATTCGGGTACCACCCTTGATTTCCACCGGTCGGTCAGTCACTACGACTTCGACTTGCGTAGGTCTACTCGCGAGATCGTCGATTGTGTTGAGCCGTTGCCTGAAGGTTGTCACAGAAAGCTGGCCCTGCGCGTCAACTTGGACCGATCGAGGGAAGGTTGCGAAAGTCCCATCCTTCTCGATGGATATTGGCTGCGCGTGAGTAGCGGTCGTGACCGTAAGGCACGATGCGAGCAAAAGAGTCGACAGGCATGGGATGTTCATGTTTTCTCCGTGATAGTCGAGTATACCGTGCGCCTGTGGACACGCAACCGAGCGCTTAACCAAGTGAGCCATCACGAGTTCGCAGCG
This sequence comes from Phycisphaerales bacterium, assembly GCA_019750095.1. Classification (GTDB taxonomy): domain Bacteria; phylum Planctomycetota; class Phycisphaerae; order Phycisphaerales; family UBA1924; genus UBA4658. The sequence continues at coordinate 55,805 of JAIEOW010000059.1, read as the reverse complement.
GATCGCGAATCTCGAAGCCGAATTGTGGAAGAAGTACTTCCACATGCTGTGCCCATGTAGTGTCTACCGTCCTGGTCGCTTCTCAGAGCAGTTTGCTAGTTTTGCACGTCGCTCAACGTCCCAGCACTTGGCATCTTGTCCAACGCTTGTGCCACCAACGACTTGCATGACAATCCCACCGGCTTACTTGATCTCAGTAATCACCGCCAAGCCCGGCTTGGCAATGAACCGCATCCCCGTCCAGATCTCATCGACATCGGTCGTGCCCGAGTCCACGAGGCCGTCCTTCAGGGCGACGGCTTTGGCGAGGTCGTAGGTCACGTCGCAGTGGAATCCGCTGGACTTGCACGGCCACGCCACCCACAGCGCGCCGTTCGGGCGCATGAGCTTGGCGAGCTGGCTGAAGCGGCGCTGCAGCGTGTTCTGATTCGGGACGAAGAGGATCGCCAGGTCAAAGCCCGCGCCGCGCATGGCCGAGTGGCGGAGCTCGACGCCCTCGGGCAGCTCGCCGAGCTTGTCGGGGATGGAGCTTGGGGCGTCGATGAGCACGACCACCTGATTCGGGATGAGTCCGAGCCGCTTCTGGAGCGGGCCGGCACCACCCACCTTCGGGGGCTTGGCCGGTGCCGCGGGCTTGGCGGGCTTGGCGGCGGGCTTGGTCGACTTCGTCGCCTTGGACGCACCCGACTTGGCGGCGGCGGGCTTCGAGGCGGGCTTGGACTTGCTCTTGGTGGTGGTCGGCATAGGGGTGGGTATTTTACGCCTGACCCACCAGTCCGGCTGCCCGAAGCGCGCGAATCGCCTGCAAACGCTCGGCTTGGGTGCTCCCACAGTGCAGTTGGGCACCATCCCGAACCCAAACCACGCTCCGCGGATCGGGGTCCAGCGGCGGCTGATACCGCGGAATCACGTGCCAGTGGATATGGGCAAGCTGGTTGCCCAGGCATTCATAGTTGATCCGCCGAGGGGCAAACGCCCGGTTCAGGGCGGCCGCGGCGTCGGCGACATCCAGCATCAGGTCCGCCCGGACCTGAGGGTCAAGCTCGTGCAAATGCTCGGCGTGGTCCTTCACGAAGAGCACGCACCAGCCCGGATAGGCCTGGTGCTCGTGCAGCATTGCGATGGACTGGCGCAGCTCAGCGATGAAGAGCGGGTCGGCCGCGGGGGCACGCAGGCGCTCGCAAGCGGGGCAGTGGGTCATGGTCAATCGATTCAATCAGAGGCCTGGGCGCGAGCCCTGGCACGGATGATGTGCGAAGTTCAGATGACACGGGTGCCGGGGCTTGCGCCCAGGCCTCTGATTGGTTCAATCGATCTTGCCCACGGCGACCAGGCCCAGCATGCCGTCGGCGGTTTCGAGTTGCACCAGTTCCACGCGCTGCGGCTCGCGCGTGGCGAAGAAGCCGCCGGCGCGGAAGGCCTCGCCGTATTGGTCACGGAAGCTCGCCTGATCCAGCTCGATGGACTGGCCCACGCCCAGTTCAGCGATCTCGCGGCTGTACCACTGATTGATCCAGAGTCTGCTCTTGCCGAATGCCCGAGCCGTGGTGTTGGTCAGCCGGATGGTGGAATCTGTTCGAACGACCTGGATGTCGAGCACGCGCGTCTGCGGCTTGTCCTGAGGGTAGTTTGGCCCGGCCAGATTCGGATCGCGCGTCGGCGCGCAGCCGGTGAGTGTCAGCAGGGCGAGCAGGGCGAGCGTGGATGTTGTGCGCGTCAAGTGGTTTTCTCTGATGGTGGCACAGGCGTCCCGCCTGTGAAACGCCAAGGTCATGAGATTCACACAGGCGGGACGCCCGTGCCACGAACCATATCATCTCCGAAATGTCCGTGACGAGCAACAACGCCACGCCTCCGACGCCCGCGATCGCCCCGGGGGTTGAGGAATATGACCCCAGCCGAGTCGCCCGGGGCGAGCAGGATTGCGCCTGGACGGGTCGACTTGGGCAGCGCGATGTCGATGCCAAGCTGCGAGAGCTGGTGCCGACGTTTGATGCGCCGTTCTTTCAGGCCGGGCTGGCCGGATATTCCGACGCGGCGATGCGGATCATCGCGCGTCGCCACGGCTGCCCGTTCTGCGTGACAGAGGCCCTGCTGGATCGCACACTGATCGCCGGCGGGCGCGGGTTTACCAAGGCCGATCTGGGCGAGTTGCACGACAACATTCCGGGCGGCGTCGAGGATCACCCGCTGGCGTGTCAGATCATGGGGAGCGATGCCAAGGAGATGGCGGCCGCCGCGCTGAAGGTGGCTGAGCAGGGCCGCCGCGGGGATAAGTTCTATCGCAAGCTCGCGTACAAGGACCTCACGATCGAGCAGATCGAAGAGATGCGCACCCAGCACCTGCGCCCGCCGGGCGAGGGCAAGGGCACGCAGATCGGGCGGATCGATCCGACGGAGGGGTTGGGCGATGTGGGGGGTGGGGGGGGCGGGGGGGATTGCTGTGAGGTGGAAGATGAGACCTGCGAGACGCTGATTGATGAGGTGAACGCGATCGAGCCGGGAATCGGGAATCGGGAGCCGAGAATCGGATCGATTTCAGAAACCCGACTCCCGATTCCCGACTCCCGATTCCCGACGATGTCTTTCGAAGTGATCGACGTCAACCTCGCCTGCCCCGTGAAGAAGATCAGCAAGAAAGCCCGCGGCGGGCACTGGCTTCAGGAGCCCGATGGCGCAATCGAGATTCTCGAAGCCGTGCGCGAGGCGGTGCCGAGGGAAATTCCCTGCACCGTCAAGCTTCGGCGGAGCTTTAACGACACGCCGGAGATGGCCGCAGCGTTCGAACGCATCTTCGACGCGGCATACTCGATGGGCTATAGCTGGGCCACGGTCCACGCACGCACGGTGCAGCAGAAGTACATCGGCCCCAGCCGCTGGACGTTCTTAAGAGACCTTGTGCGCAGAAACCCGGACAAGATCATCTTCGGTTCCGGCGACGTGTGGGAGGTTCACGACATCTTTCGCATGTTGGGATATACGGGTGTGACGGGCGTGAGCGTGGCCCGCGGATGCATCGGCAATCCGTGGATCTTTCGCCAAGCGCGGCAGATGATCGCGGGCGATGCGCCGACAGCACCGACGGTGATTGAGCAGCGTGACGTGCTGGAGAAGCACTTTGAGCTTGCGATGGCCGTGCAGGGCGAGGATGTGGCGAGCCGAACGATGCGGAAGTTTGGGATTCGGTTTGTGGCGCATCATCCTCGCGGGGAGGAAGTGCGGCGGGAGTTCATCGGAGTGGAGAATGTTGGGGATTGGCGGGGGGTTTTGGGGAGGTGGTATGGGTAGGCGATGACGGACTTCTCGAAGAACATGCTTGGTCTCTTCCTTAAGTTAAAAGCGATGAGACTCGCAACAGTTGCGCAGCATCTCGCTCAGAATGGCGAGGAGGTAACGCGCAACACATGTTACGCTACATAGATTCAGATCGAGCCATCTATGCCACATCGAAGACCTTCGTCGCCGAGGTCAATACATGTCTCATCGGAACCGATCGGCGAACGGCGAGGCCGAGCGATCCGAATGGCTCACTTGACGGACCTGTTTCTATCGAGCGCATGTTCAGATCGGCATGTGATGCTGACGAGGCTCGAAATCCCCTATACTGTTCGTCATGTCCAGTGAGGTTTACAAGCTCTTCGACCGATCGCTCTTGGACGCAGCCAAACAGTGTGTTCGTCTCGGCTACAAGCCGACCGAATTCGTTCGCATGGTTCACCAGCGAGGCGGTCTGGAGACAGCTCGTTCGTTACTGCATAGCCCATCTGTGTCCAGTGGTTTCACAAGGCTCTGGGAATTGCGCCGCCTTGACCTTTCGTTGGAAGCTCACATTCTTCAACCCCAGTGGCGTGACCTGTTCACCTTGGCGGAGCGAGACATCGCCAGGAAACGACTCGCCGAGTACCAGTATGTGGCCGCTGGCGACACGGGCGAGTCACCCCCTCCACTGGCACCGGGCAGTGAAGACTACCAAGCGGTTGAAGTCGACGACGCCGACCCGGGTGCTGTACTGGCGTTGCCATCTGGCCGCCAAGTACGGCCGCCGACGCCGATATTCATAGCGCCGCCCATCCGAGACGCAGAGTCCCTGCTCGCTCAGGTGAGATCGATTGTCGGTCAGCCCGAGCGAAACATGGAGGACGCCGTCAAGGGACTTCTTCTCCGTCTTGATCACCCTGTTTCCGCCGTGAGGTTCCAAATCGGACATATCGATGTCGCGGTCGATGGTGCGAGCGGCAAGACGCTCTTTGTGTTTGAGGTCAAACGGTCGCTGCTCAATCCGAGCATACGAGACGACGCACTTCGCAAGGGTTTCGATTACGCCAACCGCACAGGGGCGAGGTACGTAGTTATCAGTGACTCTGACCGTTACGAAGTCTACGACCGCACTCGCGGGCTTGACCACACAACAATGCACTGCGGTTCATTCCGGCTCACCGAATTCCGTTCAGAGGATGTCCCCGTTCTCGACGTTCTGCGGTCGAGATACTGACTCATGTTGTTGTCCGTCCACTGGCTGACGCCGATAGGTGGCGCAATGTCGCCAAACACAAAGGAATGTCCGCCATTTCTGCACTCTCAGCGAGGTGCACGCGAAGCGGGTATGTCTATATCACGCCGGCGGGTGCTCGATCGGCATGCCGCCCTCTTCTACCACTCTTGCAAACGCCAGCACCGCCTTCTTGAGCGTCGCGCCACCAATGTGCCCGCAGCGAGCACCGAGCTTCGATCGATCGTTGATCCGGAGAATCCAATCTGGCACCGCCCAGCAAGGCCGATCGAAACACGTGCTGCAAGGGCTATGCGTCTGCTTGTTCGGCATGGCGATGTAGTCCGGACCCGGGCGCGGGATCGACGAACTCACCACCATGCCGTACACAGGGTGCTTGGGATCTTTGAGCTGTTGTGTCGGATTGAGAATGATCACGGCGTGTGGAGCAGCAACGCGCCCCCTGAGCGGCGGACAGTCGGTTACCCAGTAGATTTCACCCTGCCGAAGTGGCACGGGCGGAGTCTATCAGCTCTTCGCCTGTTTTCGGGACATGGACGACGCTCAGACAGACTCGCGCCCAATGAGTCGCTTCGTGCTCGCCTTCGCGTAGGCATCAACCTTCGCGGCGTTCTTGAGTAGCCACAGGTTAGCCTCACGCAGCGTCCGTTTTGCCTTAGAGCCAGTGCTCCTGGCGGCATACGCCCGAATCACCCGGAAGCCAGCGACATTCTCGCCGCCAAACGATGTCGAGGTCTCGAATTTTGGGTTCGCGCTCACAGTTGTCATCATCATTGTGGGCTTCCCTCCTGCGTTCCGACCCCGGGCCACCCCGGCGGCGGGCTTTCGAACTGGGCCTGAATCATGATCGGCACCGATGCGATCTGGACGCCGTTGTACATCGCTTCGAGGACGTGACGACCGGCTTGTGTTACCAGAAACGGAGGCACCTTGGCCACCAGAGTATGTACGTCCAGGGGCTTGTTCTGGTTGATGATCTCGGCCTCGATTGCCCATAATAGCTCATGATAGTCATCGGCACGAACAAGGCGAACCGTAATCTTCTGCTGCCTGTGAACGTTTGATACCCGCACGTACACCACACCCGCGGTCACCGGATGAGGGACAAACGGCACCGCGATGGCCCCGATAATTCCATTGAGCTGGTGTTTTTCCAGGCCGTGGCTGGTCACGACGTCATCGCAGAGCACAAGGCAACTGCATGTCGGCGAAACCGGGGGGCTGCTTCGGGAGACTTTTGAAGCTTTTTTGGCCATGTTCGGGGTCGCAAATGGAACCGAGAATAGTGTATGCCGAACCGCCCTCTCACTGTCGCCTTCCACGTGGTTCGAGGATGTGGCCGGGACTCGCCGTGCGCGCTGATACGTGCCTTGCTGACAACTTCGTTCTCAGCACGGGTACCCTTCCCCAGGGGTCAGGGGATCCACACCCGCCACTTCGCGGCATCCGCCGCCCGCATTCAGACCGGAGCCACAGACCATGTCCAAGAAAACCATCACCCAGATCGACGTCGCCGGCAAAAAGGTCCTCGTGCGCGTCGATTTCAACGTCCCGATCGAAGACGGCAAGATCACCGACGACCGCCGCATCCGCATGGCGATTCCGACGATCAAGTCGGTCATCGATCGCGGCGGCAAGGCGATCCTGATGAGCCATCTCGGCAGGCCCGAGGGCGTGGGCTATGAGGCGAGTGAGTCGCTCAAGCCCTGTGCCGAGCGGCTCAGCCAGCTTCTGGGCAAGCCGGTGGGGTTCCCGTCGAATGATCCGACCGACGCCGCGGCGGCGGCCGCCGCGAACGCCATGAACAACGGCGATGTGATTCTGCTCGACAACCTGCGCTTCAACAAGGGCGAGAAGAAGGGCGATGCCGGGTTCGCCGCCAAGCTCGCGTCCCTCGGCGATGTCTATGTCAACGACGCCTTCGGCACGGCTCACCGCGAGGATGCGTCGATGTACGCCGTGCCCATGGCGATGGCGGGCAAGCCCCGCGTGGTCGGCTTGCTCATGGAAAAGGAACTGAAGTTCCTGTCTCAGGCACTCGCCAAGCCGGCCAAGCCGTTTGTGGTGGTGATGGGCGGGGCCAAGGTCAGCGACAAGCTCTCGATGATCGAGTTTGTCATGCCCAAGACCGACGAGATTCTCATCGGCGGGGCCATGGCCTACACCTTCCTCGCCGCGGCGGGGAAGAAGGTCGGCTCATCCAAGGTCGAGACCGAGATGCTGGGCGAAGCGAAGAAGATCATCGATCAGGCGATGAAGCTCAAGTGCAACCTGGTCCTGCCGCAGGATCACATCTGCAACACGGTCTTTGCCCATGGCTCGGGTGACATCCACACGTTCGCGGGCGATATCAAAGATGGGTACATGGGGCTAGACATCGGCCCCAAGACCCAGACCGACTTTGCCCTGCGCATCCGCAAGGCCAAGACCGTCGTCTGGAACGGCCCGATGGGCGTCTTTGAATGGGCCCCGTTCAAGGTCGGAACGATGAGCGTCGCGAACGCCATCGTGAGTGCGACGGAGAAGAACGGCGCGATCACGATCGTCGGCGGCGGCGACAGTGCTGCGGCCGTCGAACAGTTCGGAATCGCCGACAAGTTCAGCCACGTCTCCACCGGGGGCGGTGCCTCGCTGGAAATGCTCTCCGGCAAGCCCTTCAAGACGGTGGAGATTCTGGATAAGGCCTGAGCGTGTTCGCGGGCTCAATAATCGGTGCAAGTGGTCAGGAAAAGCGTCCAAGTCGCTCGATGCAATCGCTTTCACCCAGTGATTCGCGGGGAGATTGAGCGTTCCCTTGTTTAGGGGCAAAGTCTGTGATAGGGTAGAAATCCCGGGTGTCCGATTTCGAGTCGGCGCGGGCTGTGTTTGCCATTTTGCAGGAGAGAGAGAGATGAAGAACTGCGTGTTCGCTGCTGCGGCCATGCTCGCCATCGCTGGCGGTGCGTCGGCTCAAACCGTCAACGGAAACATCACGGGTGATGGCTACGGCGCTCCGTACGCCGTCCAGACCACCCAGACCCAGTTCGGCAACAACGCTTCCGAGCTGAATGCCGCGTATGGATCGATCTCCGGCGGTCGCCTGTACGTGGCCTTTACTGGCAACGTCGAGGCCAACTTCAACAAGCTTGAGATCTTCCTGGACTCCAAGTCCGGCGGGCAGTCGGTCTTCTCCAGCGCTGGCAATGACGGTGCTGGTGCCATGAACGGGATGACCTTCCCCACCGGCTTTACTGCTGACTATCACATCATCGTGCGTCGCGGCGGCAGCCAGTTCGACGTCGACTTCGCCTCGCTGAACACGGGTGGCGGCGGGTCGTTCACGATGTACGGCAACATTTTCGCTGGCGCGAACTTCGGTTCCGCCTCCACCGGCACGGGCGTCAACACCCAGCCGCTGCAGTTCGGTTACGACGGCTCCAACACCGCGGGCATCAGCGACGGCACGGGCGCCGCCGACCCGGTGGCCGCCGCTCTGGTGAGCACGGGCCTCGAGTTCTCCATCGATCTTGCCGACCTCGGCCTGCCCACCAGCGTCAACGTGCTGGCCTTCCAGAACAACCAGAACCACAACTACGCCTCTAACCAGTTCCTCCCCGGTCTGGCCACCCCGCAGGGCAACCTCGGCGGCGACGGCACCGGCGGGTTCAACGGGACGTTCGCCCTGAACCTCAACAACTTCGGCATCGGGTACTTCACGATTCCGGCCCCGTCCTCGGTGGCCCTCGTCGGCCTGGCGGGTCTGCTCGCCAGCCGTCGGCGCCGCTGATCGACTTGGTTGAAAACCAATCCGTGATTCATGCCGCCGCGACGCTTGCCGTCGCGGCGGTTGTTTTTGCTTCACTTGATCGAGAAGAACAGCACGGCGCACGCGGCGAGATGCACAAGCCAGACCGCCGACGCCGCCCACGCCTGACGCCGCTCTGGCCAGCGCAGCCAGCGATCGCGATGGACGTACATCAGCACCGATGCCAGCGCCGAGACGGCGCCAAAGAGAAACACCGGGATCATCGGCGTCGGCACGCTGAGCAATGCGGAGAAGCGCGAGAACTGCATACCGGGGAGTTTCAGCACGATCGCCGCGATCCCGGAGAACAACCCCGGCGTCATCGCGAAGAGGAGCCATCCGAAGTACGCTCGGCGTGGGCCGACTTGCAGTGCGATCGGCTCGGCACACTCTGGGCAGGAGTCCTGATGCAGATTGCGCAGGTCGTAGCCGCACCGCGGACAGGGCGCGTGGCGATCGTGCAGGAACTGTCTGAGGAGTTCGGTGTCTGGAGAGTGTTCAGAGTGCTCGGGCGTATCCGTGCCGCTCGTCATCAAAGCGTTCCTCGTGTGCGTGTCCGCTGGACAATCGAGTGGGCTCGATCCGCAGGACTTCTGAGGTGGTATCGCACGCGAGGCCGCTGGAGTTCGACCTGCTTGGGAATTTCGATGTCACTCCGGGGTTCGAGCTATGGGCACCCGGCGAACCACGCATTGAGAAAGCTGAAGATATCGGCGGCATCGACCAGGCCCGACGCATTGACATCGGCCCGAGTCTCGCCGAGAAACCACGCGTTGATGAACTCGAAAATGTCGGCGGCGTTGACCGCGCCGCTGCGATCAAAGTCACCCACACACGGCGTGGGCAGAGACTGAGCCGAGGGAAAGAACCCGACGTGATCGACAAGCAGCGAAACTGGGAACTCGATGATTCCACCGGGAAGGTCCTGCCTGGTTTCGAAGCTGATGTTGATGCCCATGCGTGGCGTGCTCGTGAACTGCCGCGTGTCATTGCCCACCAGCGGATTGGCGTCGACGAAACTCGTGAGCGGCATGTTGACCATGACGCGGCCCGGGCCGGTGAGCACCTGTGAAGACTCCCACTCGTCGTCGGTCTCCACCGGATCGATGATGCCGTCGCCATCGTCGTCTTCACGCAGAACCACGCGGAGCAGAAGCCGTTTGCCCGTCAGATCGGGAACATCGAGGGCGAACGCAAAGAAGGACGCATCCGGCGGAACGGCGAGGCTTGGCGGGGCGATCAGGTTGACACCGATCGTGAACCCGGCGAGCCGGAAGAAGTTGTCGCGCCGGAAGTTGGCCCAGGCCCGCAGTGCCGAGCCGCTGTAAAGGGCTGACGGGGGTGAGACGATCTCTGTGCCGAAGGACGCGACGCCACCGAAGTAGGCCGAGAGCGGAAGCAATTTGCTGGAAGCAGACTCGCACTCGTTTGGCACCGTGACCTGTCCGAGCGTGGCGGAGGCGAACGCCGATGCGATGATCACGACTGGAAGAAACTGGCGCATGGACGAATCCTCGGCTGTGTGGCGTGCTTCAGTGAAAGGGTCGGGGCGGCAATCAAGCCGACCCGACCGTGTGGTTGGATGGCCGAGCGCGGCACGTCTTTGGTGCACGCCCGGCCACAGGATCAGTTGGCTCTGAAGGTGCCCGTGAGCGTGCCGACGGTGAGCGTGTCACCGGCGTTGATGTGCGGGAAGTCGGTCGGCAGCGGCGGCTTGTTGTCGCCGGGGTTGTTGTCGGGCACGACGGTGGAGAACTGGATCTCGGCATGGCCCAGAGCGTCGGTGGTGATCAGGGAGACGGTGGTGCCGTTGAGCTTGACCTCATACTGGGTGCTGGGCGTGGCGCCGTTGATCTCGACGGTGAAGCGCTGGCGGAGCACCTGGCCGGTGAGACTGTTCACGAGGCGTTCGCGATACACACCCTTGGCCTCGAGCGGAGTGCCGGTGCGGATTCGGGCCTGCACGCGGTAGTCGCCGTTGGCGGCGAGCGCGGGCGAGACAGCCGAAGTGCCGAGGACAAAGAGCGAAGCGAGGGCGGCGATCATGGAAGAACGAGACATGGAAAACTCCTGAGCATGTGATCGAATGAAACTGAACACGGAGCGACGGAGTGCGTCTGCAGTCGCTGCTCGCCGCCACCTTGGTGAAAACAAACGGTGTGCCAGTCCATTCCGCACTCTTTGGGGTGGATTTGCGGTCGCTACAGGCCTCCCCGGGCCTTGACCAGGTGTTTCCAGGTTGGTCGCTGGCCTCAGAACATGACCTGATGTGGCCAGAAAAGTGGCAGGGCATGCAAAGGCACGGCGTGGAGACGACATTCCATTCCTGGCGAAACCGGGGGCTTCCCGTGCGCCAACCTCGTGAAGGAGATGTGTTTATGACTGCAACGCGAAATGCGCTGATCGGGCTGTTGGCCGTGGCCTGCACGCTGATTCTGGTCTCGCCGGCACGGGCGATCTTCCACACTTTCCAGATCGTGGAGATGTACTCCAGCGTCGATGGCTCGGTGCAGTACATCAAGTTTCGCGAGCAGTTTGGCTTTGGCAGCCAGAACATCTGGAGCGGCGTGACGCTCACGTGCGAGGATGCTGCCAACCCGGGCACCATGAACTCGGTGGTCTTTCCGAATAACTTGCCCTCTTCAGCGACTGGAAACCGCTTTGTGCTCGTCGCGACGGCCAACTTCGCCAGTTTGCTAGGTGGGATCACTCCGGATTACGTGATTCCTGCGAACTTTCTCTTTCGCGGCGGCGGCACGCTGAACTTCGGCGGGGTGCAGGTGTTGAGCTACGGCGCTCTTCCATCCAATGGTCAGAGCGCACTGACCGCCGCCGGAGCATCGATCACCAATGCTCCACGGAACTTTGCGGGCGCGAGCGGCTCGGTCAACCTGCCCGGCGGTTCGTGCTGCGTGGGGTCAAGCTGCGGGGTCACGATCCAATCCACGTGCGCCGGCACCTGGTCCAGCGGCGGGTCGTGCACGCCCAACCCCTGCGCACCGGCCAATGGCACCTGCTGCGCCGGGGCCACGTGCCGCGTAGGGACGGCGGCGGCGTGCACCGGGTCAAACACGGCTTTTCAGAGCTCGACCAGCACGTGCAACACCGGTGGGAGCGCGCTCACGCCGTGCTGTCTGGCGGATTACAACCACGTCGGCGGGATCACCGTGGGAGACATTTTCGAGTTTCTGAACGAGTGGTTTGCCCAGAGTCCGCGGGCCGACATGGTCGGCAATGGCACCGGAATGCCGCAAGTCGGATCAATCTTCGCATTTCTGAACGCGTGGTTTGCAGGGGGATGCTGAGCGGGTCGTATGGAATTAAGGAGGACTGAGGAGTTTTTCTCCTTGGTCCCATAACACAGCCCACACACACCGCCCCGCCTCGTTGCCGAAATGGTCGAGGCGGGGCGTTCTCTTTCGCAACTGGAAGCCGAACGCCGCGAATAACTGCTGGTCTTCCGTTTGAGCCTTCTGTTCGGATTTCCGAGAGACAGAAAGACCGATTATGTGCTGGCCGCCGCGGGTGTTGCGCGGCATGTTTGTGAGTTGTTTGTCATGCCGGACCCAAAGGCCCATTGGATGCAACTCTGCGCTCGGCGGCGACCCGGGCGATGGTGGCCCGCCGCGCTCATGGTGGCGGCGGGATCGATCTCGTCATCGCCGGCGTTGAGCGATGATGGCCCTTGCGTCGTCACGATGGGGGTGTGCGAGCCGGCGCCGGCCTATGTGCAGACGCCCCTTCCGGAGAACTGGCAGCAGAGCTCGGGGTTACTCGCCGCGGTCGAAAGGGCGGCGTCGGCGAGTGATCAGCCGGTCGCGACGCGGACGCGGCTGCTCGCCAAGTTGCATCACTCCATCTGCTGCTATCCGGGAGATCTGTCGCCCGCGGAGTATGACGCGATCATGGCGCGGACGAAGTTTCTGCCGCCCACGGCGATGGCGAACTTCGGGCCGCGCTTTCAGGGCGACACAAGGGTCTGGCTCGGCCCCGGCGGGATCGGTGATGCGGGTACGTCGCGCGGCGCCCAGCTCACCTATTCCTTTCCCGATGATGGCACGCAGTGGGGATTGACCTGCTCGGGCATTCCGACCGTCGGGCCCAATGCGCTCAACACGCAGCTCATCACCTCGTTCGGCGGCGGCCAGCCGGATCGTGTTGATCGCGGGCGCGAGTTCATCCGCTCGGCCCTCGGCGCGTGGCGCAGGTACGCCAACATCACCTTCAGCGAGGTTGCCGACGACAACACCGCCATGACCACGTCGACCACGCGCGTCGCGACGCGTGGCGACATCCGCGTCGGCGGAATCGCGCTGGGCACGCTGGGCATGCCGCTGGCGTATAACGCGCTCCCCGGCATGGGCATCACCTCGTGCACGGGTGGCGACACGCTGATCAATCTCTCGTACTTCACGCCGGGATTCCTGACGCAGACGGCGGACAACTTCCGGTATTTCCGCAACACCATGGCCCACGAGTTCGGGCATGGGCTCGGTTATCTGCACTCGGTGCCGTGCAATCGATCGAAGCTGATGGAGCCGGAGATCAGCACCCTGATCAACTCGCTCTCGTCCGATGAGATCCGTGCGGCGATCCGCAACTATGGCGATCGCAACGGCGACAACCACACGCCAGCATTTGCCAAGAACCTCGGCAACCTCACCACGCCAACGCTGCGATCGGCGATCGAGAAAGACGTGGGGATCAACGGCACCGCGGTGATCATCCCGGGTGTGCCGCCCACGATGCTGAGTGAAGATGACTATTACCGCTTCACGCTGGACTCGGCTCAGACGGTGACGATCAGCATCACGCTCACGGGCAACTCGCCCTCGGATTCGGCCGTGCAGCCCGCGCCGGCGTGCAGCACATCGGTGGTCTCGCCGACGCTCTGGTGCCAGGGATCGCAGCAGGGCGCCGGATGCGACGGCACGCTCGCCGTGATCGATGCCAAGCGCGCCGGACAACTCGATCTGCAGCTCCTGCAGAGCAATGGCACCACACTGGTGGCCCAGAGCACCAGCCCCACGCTGGGCGTGAACGAGAGCATCACCCAATCACTCGCGGCGGGAACCTATGTGATCCGCGTTTGGGACGCCGGCGGCGCGCCGCTGAGCAACCAGATCACGCAGACCTACGACCTCACCGTGCGTCTGGGCACGACCAAGGCCCCACCCGTCGCCATCGCGGGCACCAACGTCAAGCGCGTTCGCGCGGGTGAGTTCGCGACCTTCATCGGCAATCACAACTCCTTCGCGACCGAGCCCGCCACCACCATCACCAACTACGCGTGGGATCTGGACGGGAACAACACGTTCGAGATCGCCAATCAGTCTCAGCCCGAACTGGTCTACCCCTCCAACGGCACGTTCCCAGTCACGCTTCGCGTCACCGATTCCAACGGGCTTACCGCCACCGACACGATCCAGGTCGTTGTCACCGGCGCGACCACCACGATCACGTCGGTCTCGCCCGCCGCGATCAGCCAGGGCGCGACCGTGCCCATCACGATCAACGGCACAAACTTCCGCGGCGTTGTTAGTCCATCCCAGGTCGTCGTCAGCGGCACCGGCGTGAGCATCATCGACACGCCCATCATCAACCCGCTCGGCACCCGGATCACCGGTCTCTCGGCCGTCGTCGGCGGCACCGCCGCGATCGGGCCGCGGAGCATCACGATCACCAACTCCGACGGCCAGGGCTCATCGGGTGTGGGCGTGGATGTGCTCACCATCGACGCCACCATCGGCGCGGGCGCGTGCTGTGGCAGCGATGGTTCGTGTGCCGTGACTCAGGACGCGGCGTCGTGCGCCGGCACGTTCCAGGGCGGCGGAACCGTTTGCGCGCCCAACCCCTGCCCCGTGCCCACCGGCGCGTGCTGCGCGGGCAATGGTTCATGCTTCGTGCAAACCAATAACGACTGCACCACTTCCGGCGGCGTCTGGCAGACGCCCGGGTCGGTTTGCTCGCCCAATCCGTGTCCTCAGCCCAGCGTGCCATGCTGCTCGCCGACAGGCGTGTGCTCGCTCGTCTCCGCGGCGACGTGCGCCAGCTCGGGGGGCACGGTGGCGATGGGCACCGTCTGCACCCCGAATCCCTGCACGCCCACCATGGGCGCGTGTTGCCGAGGGAGCACGTGCGTCGTGATCGCCCCGGTGCAGTGCTTCGGCCCGAACACGCGATTTGCGGGTCTGGGTCTGGCGTGCAACACGGGCGGGTCGATGACCACGCCCTGCTGCCTGGCGGACTATTCGCAAGACGGCTCGGCAACCGCCGCGGACATCTTTGAGTTCCTGAACGGCTGGTTTGCCAGCGACCCTTCCGCTGACATCAACGGGGCTGGCGGCACGACCGCCGCGGACATCTTTGACTTCCTCAACGCGTGGTTCAGTGGGTGTTGAACGATCGACGGCGAAGCCGTCGTGATCAATAGCCGGGGATCGCCGCGACCGCGGCATCCCCGGGCGAGGCCGCCTGATGCGTGAGCACGGCGAAGCTGTGCAGGAGGACTTGGCAACCCTCGCCGTGAGATCGTTGGAAACCTCCAGTTTGCCATGATGAGCACCCGCACCGCGTTCGCGGTGCACAGATCACCGTGACTCGGCTTCCGGGCGTGCCGCTGTCGCGGCGACGCCCGGCTATGGACCCCGAGGGCTTCGCCCTCAAACGCCGTGCGGTGGCGAGAGATCGGAAGAGATCGGGATGGTTCGGTGTTGGTTCGATGGCCAAACAGACCGACGGACGGCGAAGGTGTCAGGTGCTGAATCGGTTCGGATCGGGTATCCTCCGCTCCATGCGAACGGCACTGCTCCTGGGAATGTTCGTTCTTCCGATCGCCGCAACGCTTGGCGGGTGCGCGACGGGTGTGCGCGGGGTCTCGGTGGTCAACAAGACCGATCGCCTGATCAAGGCCGAGTTCGTGCAGGTCACCAACTTTGGCGAGATGACCACCGCCGGATTCCAGACCATCTCGCCCACCGGCGAGTTTCGCCACAAGGTCGACGACGAAGAGCGCACCCGCGGCCAGCGCGTCCGCTTCACCCTCGCCGACGAGAGCTTTACCGAGGGCAACTGGGTCATGCTCAACCTCCCCACGACGCGCGACCGCGCGTATGAACTGAAGCTTGTGAACGGTCGACTCTCGGCGAAAGAACTAACCAAGCGGCCTGTTTCAGGCCCGAATGACTGATGTCTCGATGAAAGTGTGGCGTGGGGGCGGGGTTCAGGGTCGGCTGCATGGATGCGGCGTGGGAGCTGCGGCATGTTGCGGTGCGAACGCAATCCTGTGCGTGCGTGGGCGACGATCACGATGGTCTCGGCGTTCGCCGCGTGGGCCTCGGCCAGCGCGCTCGGCGACCCCGCCAAGCCCGCGCCCAAGGACAGGCCCGCGCCGAAGGAAAAGTCGGTGCCCGCGGCTCACCCCGCCGCCGCGGCGTCCGCAGTGCCCTTTCCGCATCCGCTGATTACCGAAGTGCTCTTCGCCGTGCCCACCGGACAAGAGGGCGACGCCAACGCCGACGGCGTGCGCGATGCGCTTGGCGATGAGTTTGTCGAGATCGCCAATCCGAACTCCCGGCCGATTGATCTCCGCGGCTACACGCTGCTCGACGGCTCGGCCAACCCGCGCTCGCGGTTCACGTTCACCTTTCCGGCCATGATCGTGCCCCCGGGCGGCGTGGTGGTGGCGTTCAACGGGCACAAGGCCAAGATCCCCGGCGCGTTTGGTGACGCCAAAGCCGCGCCCAAGGCGCTGAACCCGAACTTCCACAACGCGGCGGTGTTCAGCGTGGGCACTGGGCGAGCCGGGTTCAGCAACGCGGGCGATGTCGTGGTCTTGAAAGCGCCGGATGGCAAACTGGTGCAGCGCGTGCGCTGGGGCAACGCCGATGAGGCCGCGGGCGGGACGGGTTTTCTGCTGGATGAACTGGTGCCCGCCTCGGCCAAGAGCAGCGTGCAGCGCGAGGGCATGACCAAAGACGCCGCGTGGCGAGCGCAGACAGAGATTGATGGCAAGGCGTGCAGCCCCGGCAAACTCCCCGACGCCGCGCCGGCTGCTCCGGCGGGTGCGCCGGCCCAGCCGGCGGAGTCACCATCGCCATGGCCGAAGGAAGAGACGAAGCCGGAGCAGGCGCCCAGGCCGGGCGATGCGCCTTCGAAGCCGTGAGAGCGGTGTCGCTTACCCCACCAAAACGAAAGAGCCCCCGGGCACGATGGGAAGGCACCCGGGGGCTGAAGGGAGGGAGCTGGGTTGTGGTGTGGTTTGAAGGTGTGGACCACACGAGTCGAGCGAGCATGCCGCGGTTGACGGGGGCGAGATGGCGGTGGCGTGAGTGAAACGCTCCTTGGCGCGAGCGCCCTTTTTCTGTCCCACCCTTGCCGTCCTGCCGGGGAAGTTCCTTCATCCGTCGGCAGGAGCGAGGGTCCATCCACCGCTTCTTGGGCCGCCATCGCGGCCCCCGTACAACCGCAACATGTCTCCACCCCACCCCGCAAACAATCGATCGATCCAAAGCCCGACCCGGCACACGCCCGGGTCCGTCCGGAGCGTGCGCCAAGGCCGAGGTGTTTCTGGTTATGAGCAGCCCATCGATGCGCCGCAGTTCAGGCACTTGTAGCACGTGCCCGAACGCACGGTGATCGAGCCGCAGGAGTCGCAGGCGGGCGCGTCTTCCTGGTTGTTGCGCATCGCCATGGACAGTGCGCTCACGCCGGGGCTAGCGGCGTTGGGCTGCGCGACGCTGGCGCTTCCGACTCCGCCGGCGGGGGCCGGCTTTGCCGCCGCCTTGTGCGCCTGCGTCACGGGCGAAGCGATTGGCGTTCCGCCGGCGCTTCGGGCGGCGGTCGTCACCCGGTCGTGCCGGGGCGCGATCGCGACATGGGATGGCGTCGCATGGGTGTGCGACTCGTGCGTCATCGCCTGGGCGTTGTGCCCGGGCGCGGGGTGTACAGCCTGGCTCCATGATCCGTGGTCCTCCTGACCGTCATGAGCTGCTCCGGCGGCTTCCGCGCCGGAGGCCGAGGAGGTCAACCCTCGGCCAGATCGGGTCGGGAGAGTCTCCTCACCCGCCTCGGTATCGAACATCACGCGCGAGCCAAGCCGATCATCGGCCGGTTCGTGCGACAGGGGCGAACTTTGCTGCTGGTCGTTCTGGGCGATGCTTCGCCGCGGCGAGTTGGCCTCGCGATAGCCGGGGATGAACTCCATGCCCATCCAGCGGAAGATGTAGTCGACCAGCGACTTGGCGAAGGGAATGTCGCGGTTGGCGGTGATCCCCGCGGGCTCGAAGCGCTGGTGGGTGAACTTGTTGACGAGCGACTCGACCGGCACGCCGTACTGCAGCGCGACGCTGACCGCCGTGCCGAGTGAGTCCATCAACCCGCCGATGGTCGAACCTTCCTTGGCCATGGTGATGAAGAGCTCGCCGGGCATGCCGTCTTCGTAGAGGCCGACGGTGAGGTAGCCCTCGTGCCCGCCGATGTTGAACTTGTGGGTGATGCTGGCGCGGGTGTCGGCGAGGCGACGGCGCATGGGCCGCTCGACGATGCGAACTTCGGTCTCGGGGATCGAGGTCGTGGCATATCCGGGCATGACCAACGATGGGAGGGGTGCCGGGGCGGAGTCGGGCTTGATCTCGACCTCATTCAACGACGCGGCAGGAGTCGGCGCCGCAGTGGTCGCAGCCGCCGACGGTGTCTCGGCCGTCTGCGACTTTTTTGCCTCGTCTTCCTTCGTCTCGTCGGAGGTGGAGCTCAGCGGCTGGCTGAGCTTGCATCCGTCGCGATAGAGCGCGTTGGCCTTGAGCGCGAGCTCCCAGCTCAGGCGGTAGCACGACTTGATGTCCTCGATGCTCGCGTCGTTGGGCAGGTTGATGGTCTTGCTGATCGCGCCGGAGATGAAGGGCTGGGCGGCGGCCATCATGCGGATGTGGCCCTGGGGCGCGATGAAGCGCTTGCCGTACTTGCCGCAGGTGTTGGCGCAGTCGAAGACCGGGAGATGGTCGTTCTTCAGGTCGGGCGCGCCCTCGACGGTCTGGCGGCCGCAGATGATGTCGTTGAGCGCATCGATCTGCTTCTTGCTCAGCCCCAGCTCGCGGAGCAGATTGAAGGAGTGATCGTTCTTGATCGAGGCGGCGTCATACCCGAGCCGTGCGATCGCGTCGTCGCCCAGCGTCCACGCGTTGAAGGCGAACGAGACCTCGAACACGCCCGGCAGGGCGGCGTTGATCGTGGCGATGTCGCCCTCGTTCAGCCCCTTGCTCATGAGCCAGCTCTTGAACGAGCCGTCGAGACCATCGGGCATCGGCACATCGACATTCAGCGTGCCCAAGAGATAGGTCAGGATGTCCTTGGTCTGTGCGGCGGAATAGCCGAGCGCTTCGAGCGCGGGCTCGACCGAGTCGTTGGCGATCTTGAAGTAGCCGCCGCCGGCGAGCTTCTTGAACTTCACCAGGGCGAAGTCGGGCTCGATGCCGGTGGTGTCGCAATCCATCAGCAGGCCGATCGTCCCGGTGGGGGCGATCACGGTGACCTGGGCGTTGCGGAAGCCGTGTTTCTCTCCAGCCAGCAGGGCGTCGTCCCACGCGCGGATCGCGTGGTCCAGCAGATCATCAGCGTTGGCCAGCCGCACCTTGCCCGCGTTGATGATGTCGTGATTGATCGGCACCGGCGCGGTGCGGAGCTTCTCATAGTTTCCGGGCACGCGCGGCACGCCGTGGGCGGCGAGGCGGTGGTTGCGGATCACCCGCAGCATGTTCTCCTTGTCCGGGGCATAGCCCGGGAAGGTGCCAAGCTGGGCGGCCATGACCGCCGACTGGCGATACGAACGACCGGTGAGGATCGCTGAGAGCGTCGAGCAGACCGCGCGGGCCTCCTCGCTGTCGTACGGAATGCCCGCCTGCATCAGCATCGCGCCGAGATTGGCGTAGCCCAGACCCAGCG
Organism: Phycisphaerales bacterium; assembly: GCA_019750095.1. Classification (GTDB taxonomy): domain Bacteria; phylum Planctomycetota; class Phycisphaerae; order Phycisphaerales; family UBA1924; genus UBA4658. The sequence continues at coordinate 36,573 of JAIEOW010000059.1, read as the reverse complement.
TGCGATACTTCCAGCTCAGCTCGGCGACTTCCTTGCTCGGATAGCTGGCCATCAGCACGCTGATCTCGAGCACCACGGTCCACAGGTCGATGGCGTGCTCATAAGCATCGACATCAAAGTTGCGGGTGGTGGAGTCGTAGAACTTCAGAACGTTGATCGAGGCGAGATTGCACGCCGTGTTGTCGAGGAACATGTACTCGCTGCACGGGTTGCTCGCGTTGATCCGCCCCGCGCTCGGGCAGGTGTGCCAGTCGTTGATCGTGGTATCAAACTGCACGCCCGGGTCGGCGCAGCGCCAGGCGGCGTAGCCGATCATGTCCCAGAGCTCGCGGGCCTTGAAGGTCTTGGCGATCTTGTTGCTCGTGCGGAAGACGGTGTTCCAGTCGCCGTCGGCGTCCAGCGTCTCGAAGAACTCATCGGGAATGCGGACGGAGTTGTTGGAGTTCTGCCCGCTGACGGTGAGATAGGCCTCGCCGTTGAAGTCATAGTCGAGCTTCAGCCCGAGCTTCTGGGCCGTCTCGCCGATGGTCTGGGCGTCGGCGGCCGACGCCTTCTTGCCGGCGATGATCTTCATGCCCTCGACCATCGCCTGGACCTTGATCTCTTCGCGGACTTTCCAGTTCACGAACTCGGCGATGTCGGGGTGGTTCATGTCCAGGCAGACCATCTTGGCCGCCCGGCGTGTGGTGCCGCCGCTCTTGATCGCGCTGGCCGCACGATCGCCGATCTTGAGCCAGGACATGAGCCCGGAGCTCTTGCCGCCGCCGGAGAGCTTCTCGCCCTCGCCGCGGAGGTGGCTGAAGTTGGTGCCGGTGCCCGAGCCATACTTGAACAGGCGGGCCTCGCGGACCCAGAGGTCCATGATGCCGCCCTCGTTCACAAGATCATCCGACACGCTCTGAATAAAGCACGCGTGCGGCTGGGGATGCGTGTACGCGTCTTTGGCCAGATCCACCTTGCCCGTGTGCGGATCGGGCACAAAGTGCCCCTGCGCCGGGCCGGTGATGCCATAAGCGAAGTTCAACCCCGTGTTGAACCACTGCGGCGAGTTGGGTGCCGCCATCTGGTGCACCAGCATGAACACCAGCTCGTCATAGAACGCCTTGGCGTCATTGGGCGTATCAAAGTAATGGTGCTTCTCGCCCCAGTGCCGCCAGCACCCGGCAAGGCGATGAATGACCTGCCGAGCCGACTTCTCCGGCCCGGTCTTGCCCGGTTCGCCTTCCAGCGGCACGCCCGCCTTGCGGAAGTACTTGCTCACCATGATGTCGGTGGCAAGCTGCGACCACGTCTCGGGCACCTCGGCGTCGTCCATCTGGAAGACGATGGAGCCATCGGGATTGGAAATCTTGGAGGACCGCTTCGTCCACTTGACGGTGGCGAAGGGGTCTTGGCCGGAGACGGTGAACTTGCGGGTAATCTTCATTGAGAAATCCAGGCACTGGGCACTAGGCATTGGGCACTAGTGCTGATCTCGTTGTTGTCCGTTTTCTAAACTGCGGATCAGTCCCGCGAGGATCCTGCCGCATTCGTCCAGCCGCTCGAGCAGCGGCGTGTAATCATTTCGTTCCAGATACTGCAGCTCGACGCAAAAGAGCAGTTGTGTGTCGAGTTCGTACAGGCAGCCGCGTGCGATGCGTAAGAAGCGGAGGTACTCGGCTGTGGTCTGTCTCCCGTATCCCTCCGCGATGTTGCTTGCTATCGAAACCGATCCGCGACGTAACTGGCTGATGAGCCCAAACTTCTCGTGTTCCGGCAGACGCTTGGTCAACTGGTAGATGTCGAGCCCGAGTGCAAACGTTTTCTGCCAAGCGATCAGGTCTCGATACGACTTGATGCTGCCGCTCACGGCCTGTCCTTTCACTAGTGCCCAGTGCCTAGTGCCCAGTGCCTTCTTCTCAATCCACCTTCGGCAACGTCAATCCACCCTGATCCTGATACTTCCCCGCCTTGTCCGCATACGAAACCGCACACACCCGATCGGCCTTCAGAAACAGCAACTGCGCAATCCCCTCATTCGCATACACCTTCGCCGGCAGCGGCGTGGTGTTGGAGATTTCCAGCGTGATCTTGCCGCGCCATTCGGGCTCCAGCGGCGTGACGTTCACGATGAGGCCGCAGCGGGCGTAGGTGCTTTTGCCGACGCAGACGACCAGGATGTCCCGCGGGATCTCGATCCACTCCACGGTTTCGCAGAGGGCGAAGGAGTTGGGCGGGATGATCACATAGTCGCCGCTGGCGTCGCCGCGGCCGGCGCAATCAACCTCGACGAAGAGATCGGGGCTGAAGGCCTTGGGATCAACGACGGTGATCTGCCCGGTGCGGGGCGTTGGGGTGAAGATCTTGAACTTGCTGCCGACACGGATGTCGTAGCCGTAACTGGAAACACCATAGCTGATCCGACCCGGCCGCTTCTGCGCCTCGGCGAAGGGCTCGATCGGGATCAACTCGCGGATTTGCGTATCGCAAAGCACGGGCATGACAAGGCAACTCCGCCTTGATAGGGAAACCCTATCAAAGGCCAATCATGGGAGCGGTCTCCATCATCCTGACGGGCGACATCGCTGAGTTTGAGGAAGCGGAGGCACCCCTCCGTCAAATGCAAAGAAACGGTCGTAGCGATCATGAGTCTACCACTACTGGCAGTGGTGGCAAAGGGGGCAAGGCCCAAAATACTGGGGATGAAACGTGAATGATCTGTCAGTTCGCTCCAAGTGCTTGAAGTTCAATGGTTTGCGAATGAACGGGGGGTATTAAAAAGTTATCCCCAGCGATGTCGGCACGCGACATTTGGTGTGCTTTTGTGCCGAATAATCGGACGTACCGCTACATATTGGGGGTCGCCTTGCCGACAGCATCCGACTTCAATTGTCGGCAACCGACGGGTCGATTCGGCATCTCTCGAGTCGGTCTATTGAGGTAACGCGGCAGGCATTGGTGGAAGTGATGCGACCAACGCTGGCCGCGGCTCGTACAGTGGGGCCATATGACACCACGCACCGCGCGAGCAGGACGGGTCGGGAGCAGGGCAATCGGGATGGGGTCTGTGGTTCTCGTCGCGTTGAGCGTGGCGGGAGTGCTGGCGATGTCGGGGTGTGGTGACGAGCCGCGGGCGGTGCGGAAGGTGGAGCCACCGGCGGCGCTCTTGCGAGATGTTGCGCCCGCGTTGCGTGGGACGATTGGTGCGGAGGCGACGTTTCGGGGGATCGAGCCGGTGCTGGTCTCGGGGCTTGGGATTGTGGTGGGGCTTGCTGGGACGGGCGGGGCGGACAATCTGGATCAGGCGGTGCTCGCGACGATGGAGCGTGAGCTTGGCCGCGGGGGCGTTGGTCGCGGGTCGATCGGGGCGAACATGCCGGGGCTGGAGGGTGTGACGCCGCAGCAGTTCTTGCGATCGCGGAATGTGGCGGTGGTGATCGTGGAATCGCGGATTCCGCCGGGCGCGCCGGAGGACGAGCCGTTTGATGTGTATGTGCGTGCGGTGCCGGGTTCGAGCGTGACGAGTCTGGAGGGCGGGACGCTGTGGACGACGGATCTGCGGATCGGTCCGGCGGCGGTGTTCGGGTCGTACAAGACTCGGCGGATCGCCGAGGCGCGGGGGCCGATCTTCATCAATCCGTTCAGTGCACCGAGCACGAGCGCGACGGGCGAACTGGAAGTGACGCGGACGACGGGGCGCATCCTGGGTGGCGGCAAGGTTGTTGATCCGCTGCTGATCGAGATGGTGCTGGACAATGACTCGCACGCGCGGGCGCGATCGATCGTGGGGGCGATCAACAGCCGATTTGCACGCGGCGCGGGTGATGAAGGCCAGATCGCCCGCGGGCGTGGCAGCGGCGGGGGGGCGAGCATGCAGAGCGTCGCGCTGCGCGTGCCGCGGAGCTATCGCGAGCGGCCGGCGGAGTTTCTGCAGCTTGTGCGGCATCTGCGCGTGGACCCGAGCGTGCCCGAAGAGTTTGCGCGGCAGTATGTGGAGACGCTGAAGACCCAGCCGGAGCTTTCGGAGGACATGCGTTGGTGTCTGCAGGCGGTGGGGCGGCCGGCGCTTCCGTTTCTGTATCCGATGTACGACTATCCGGAGCTTGGCCCGCGGATGGCCGCGCTCCAGGCGGGGGCGGGGCTGGGAGATCCGCGGGCGGTGCCTGCGCTAATCGAGCTTGCGAAGACCGGGCCGGCGTCGCTGCGGACGGAGGCGATCGATCTGCTGGGGCGCATGCCCTCGAATCCGGCGGTGAACCTGGCGCTGCGTGAGTTGCTGAGCGCGCCGGAGCTGGACGTGCGAATCTCGGCGTATGAGTCGCTGCGCGAGCGGGGCGATTCGATGATCGTGTCGGTGCCCGTCGGCGACGATGTGCGGCAGCCGAAGTTTCTGCTGGAGCTTGTGCAGGCGAGCGACCCGCTGGTGTATGTGACGCAGCAGGGCCAGCCGCGGGTGGTGATCTTTGGCGGAATCGATGCGAGTTTGGCCCGCACCCGGCCGGATGCGAAGAGCGGGAAGTACCGCGGGCTGGCGGTCACCAAGCCGAATCTGGTGTCGCTGTGGGACGACCGCTTCATGATGGCGGCGGATGAATCCACGAGTCCGACGCGGGTGATGTGGCGCGACGCACGCGGGAAGCTGACGCAGACGACGGCTCCGGATGAGGTGGCCGAGCTGGTGCAGTTCCTTGCGCACAACTCAACGCCTGAAAACCCGCGGCCGGGGCTTGGGATGAGCTATTCGCAGGTGGTGGGCGCGGTGTATGAGATGACCAAGCGCGGGGCGATCGGGGCGACGTTTGCGACCGAGGAAGACAAGCTGCGGGCCGAGATCTTCCAGGCGGCCCAGCAACTGGTGTTGGTCGACCGTCCGGAGACGGAGGCCGACGCGCAGGCATTGAAGGGCGCGGAGTCGATCTTCAAGCCCGAGGCGCCGAAGGCACTGGCGGCGGATGGAGCCGGTGGTGGTGAGACGGCGGGTGGGAAGAGCAAGATTGTGCCGCTGAAGAGGAAGAATGCGAAGTAGGCGGGTGGGGCGCTGAGCCTTGCGCCCGAGCCCCGGATTGAAAGTGACGGGCGCGTTGTGGGGTTTGACCCCGGCACTGAGGTGGGTCGGCTTTGGATTTCGCACGGAGTGCGCACGGTGGTTGCCGGTGGTGCGGCGAGCGGAGCGAGCAAGCCACCGGTAGGTGGGTTCTTTGTGCGTTGTTTTCCGCCCGTCGGAGGGCGCACCTCTCGTGTGCTTCTGTGCAAGAGTCGTTCGCCCTCAGTCGGGCGAAGGAGAACAAGAGAAAACGAGCTGTGACCGGTGGCTGGCTCGCTTTGCTCGCCGCGCCACCGGCAACGTTGGTGCGCACTCCGTGCGAAAGGCAAGGGGTGCGAGGCAGTCGGCCGAACGTGTGAAGCAAGGCGTGGTGGGTCGATGAGGCAAGAGTCGGCCTTCGGGATGGGACGCGGATAGTCTTGATTGAAACCACTCTCGAGAGGACTTCATGCGTACCCCCATCGTCGGCGGCAACTGGAAGATGAACACGAACGCGGCTTCGGCCCGGTCGCTTGGGCTTGAGGTTGCCAAAGTTGTGCGCAATGACAAGCTGTCGGAGCGGTGCCAGGTCGCCGTGTTTCCGCCGTTTGTGTATCTGCGGGATGTGAAGGCCGCGATCGATGCGGCGGGGGGGGCCGATGGCGGGGTCATGCTCGGCGCTCAGGACGCGTACTTTGAAAATGACGGTGCGTTCACCGGCGAGGTCTCGCTGGCGATGCTCAAGGATTGCGGCGTGTCGATCGTGCTCGCTGGGCACTCTGAGCGTCGGCATGTGATCGGCGAGACCGATGCGATCGTGAATCGCAAGGTCAAGGCGGTGCTGGGTGCGGGGCTCATGTGCATCCTGTGCATCGGCGAAAAGCTGGAAGAGCGGGAGCGGGGGGAGACCGACGCGGTGAATGTCCGGCAGCTCGCGGCCGGGCTGGATGGCGTCTCGGCGGAGCAGATGAGCCGCGTGGTGATCGCGTATGAGCCGGTGTGGGCGATCGGCACGGGGAAGACAGCAACGCCCAGCGACGCTCAAAACGCCCACGGAGTGATCCGTGCGACGCTGGCGACGCTGTACTCGCCCGAGGTGGCGGGGGCGACGCGGATTCAATACGGCGGATCCATGAAGGGCTCCAACTCGGCGGAACTGGTGGCCCAGCCGGATGTTGATGGCGGGCTGATCGGCGGGGCGTCGCTGAAGGCCGACGAGTTTGCGGCGATTGTTCGGGCGGCGGGCGGAAAGGGGCGATAGGGTGGACTCCTGACCGGGGGGAGACGGGGGGGAGACTGGCCGAGAGAGCCGTGCCACCGGGAGGGGGAGGCGTCCTATGCTTGTCCCCCTTGCGCCGGGTCAAAACCCCGGACGCTTGGGGCGGAATACCCAGTCGGGCTTGTTCGGCGAGGGCCGGGCGGGCAGCGGGGTCGGGGGTTGTTGGTCTAGGCGAGGATGCTCATGCTGCTGGCGATGTCCGGATGGTTGCTCGGCCTGTCGGTGATGGGGTTTTTCCTCGTCTGCCTGATTTTGATCCTGACGGTGCTCATTCAGAAGCCGCAGGGCGGCGGTCTGTCGGGGGCCTTTGGGTCGTCGGCGGGGTCTGGCCAGACGGCGTTCGGCGCCAAGACGGGCGATGCGCTGACGATCTTCACGATCGCGGTGTTTGTGATTTACATCATCGCGGCGGTGGGGCTGAACTTTGCTTTGACGCCCAAGAAGGTGGATGAGTCTTTGCCGCAGGCGGGGGCGACGACCACGCCGGGGGCGACACCTTCGACGCCGACACCGGCCGCTCCGAGCACGACCACGGCACCGACGCCCGAGACGCCGTTTGGCGCGGGGCCGATCCAGATCCAGCCGACGCCGGTGCAGGTGAATCCCGCACCGACGGAGACGCCCGCGGCACCGGCAACCGCTCCGGCCCCGGCTGAGCCGACTCCGGCTCCGGCCAATCCGGCCCCCGCACCGAGCGAGCCGGCGCCGAAGCCCGCGCCGTGAGTGGGTGTGTGGGGGGCGGTTTGGGGAACGAACTGATTCTGGGGTGATGGATCGGCGCTGGCGGAGCGATTCGCCGTGGTAAGCTGATCTCTGCGCGCCGGCATGGGAGGGCCAGGTGCGGTGTTGTGACTTGGTGCATTGAGCAAGGAGCGCGGCGTGATTCGCAGCATGACTGGGTATGGAGAGGCGTCGTCGACGGTGGGCTCTGCGCACTTCTATCTGGAGTTGCGATCGCTCAACAGCAAGTACTTCAAGGCGGTGATCCGCCTGCCCGAGAGCTTTCAGGTGCTGGAAGCCGAGCTGGAGACGCAGCTCCGCCACCGGCTGAACCGCGGCTCGGTGTTCATGACGATCAAGCACTCGGACGTCTCGGCAGACGCGGCGTTTACGGTGAACGCGTCGGCGCTGGGGCGGTATATCGAGCAGTTGTCGAGCTTGCCGCAGGTGAAGGCGGGCGGGATCAAGATCGAGATCGCGCCATTGCTCGGGCTGCCGGGAGTGCTGCAGGCACCGGGCGATGAAGAAGCACGGCTAACGGCGGCGCGGACCGAGCTGTTGAAACTGCTCGACCTTGCATGTGCCGGGCTGATCGACATGCGCAACCGCGAGGGCGTGTATCTGCGGGATGATCTCTTGAGCCATCACAACGGGATCGCCGAGCGGCTGAAGCTGATCAAGGAGCGCGCGCCGGGCGTGATGCTGGATCAGGAGAAGCGGATGAAGGGTCGGATCGAGCAGATGATCCGCGACATGGGTTTGCAGGTGCAGGCGGTGGATATTGTGCGCGAGCTGGCGATCGCGGCCGAGCGCGTGGATATCTCTGAAGAGATCGCGCGGCTGAGCGGGCACCTGGACCAGTTCACGAAGATGCTGTCAGAGCCGGAGTTCAAGCCGATCGGGCGGACGCTGGACTTCTTGACGCAGGAGATGCTGCGCGAGGCGAACACGATCGCGAGCAAATGCAACGACGCGGAGATCAGCAAGTGGACGGTGGAGGTGAAGGGGGCGATTGATCGGATCAAGGAGCAGGTTCAGAACGTGGAGTGAAGCGGGGCGGAGAGAGGTGGGACGCGGGACCGGGCGGTGCGCTCGCTTGGCCTGATCGTGAGTGAAGTTTGCGTGAAGCGAGCGAGTTCGACCGATTGCAAGCCGGTGTCGGTGGGTTGATTCGTACATCATGGTGACCCACGAGGTGCGTGCATGTTTCAGCGATGGATTGCGATCTTCGGGTTGGCGTTGTTGGCGGCTTCGGGTCCTGCGATGGCCGCGCCGCCGAGCTATGACTTTCAGTGGGTGACGGTTGGGGCGCCGGGGAATCCTGCGTTTCCGGGGCCGGATCGGGTGAATGGCCTTCTGACCAACAGAGGTTCGGTCAGTTACGAGTACCGCATCTCCAAGCTTGAAGTCACGACCACGCAGTGGGTTGAGTTTGCCAATGCGATCGGGCGGGTGCGTGATCCGTTTCGGATTGGGGAGGGCGCGCTCGGAGGGTTTGAGGGTGGGCCGACGGGACCGAACGACACGTACAGCTATTCGCTGCAGAACTTTCCGAACATCGGTATGTACCCGGTGACGGGGATCAGTTGGCTGAACGCCGCGCGGTATTGCAACTGGCTGCACAATGGCAAGGTGCCCACGCTGGTCGCCCTTGAGAACGGGGCATATGACCTGCGGGCGTACAACGCTGATCCGTCTGGTGACAACGCGCGGGCAATCACTCGGCTGCCCGGTGCGCAGTACTGGATTCCATCAATCGACGAGTGGATCAAGGCGGCACACTTCGACCCCAATGGCTATGGGCCGGGGCAGGCGCGGTGGTGGTTGCAGCCGAACAAGTCGGATACTCCGCCGGTGCTTGGAGTCTCGCCGCTGTTTGGTGGGAACGGGACGACGAGCGCGTCCTTGTGGCCGATCAATCCGAATGCGCCGCTGGGGTCGTTTCTTCTTGGGGCGTATCCGGATTCGGTGAGTCCGTGGGGTCTATTGGATACGAGTGGGGGGGCTGCGGAGTTGCTGGATGATCAGCCAAGAAACAGCGGTTCACTGAATCGGTACTATGAAGGATCATCGGTTTACTTTGATGTCGCGAAGACCGGTCGTCTTGATGGACTCGACACTGTCGGTGGCACTGATATTGCGTCTGCTGACGATACAATCGGGTTGCGGATTGCGTCTGCGGTGCCTTCGCCCACAGGTGTCGTTATGATCGCTGGATTATGCGCTCTGCACACAATAAGGAGGCGTCGATGAAGTTCGCAATGTTGTTCAGTACTCTTGTTTCCTTGTCGATTATCGCGCAGGTCCACGCGGCGGTGATTGTGCGGTACCGCCCGTATGGAAGCACGAACCCTGCGGCTTGGTTGGCAACCGTGCCCTCGGCCTTTGCAGTTTCGCAAACATCGGATGCCGTCGCTGCCAACTCTCGCGGCGTGACAATTCACGCAAGCGCGAGTGCCGATGGCGACTGGTGGGTTTATAGCACCATGCCAACCATCGAATCTATCGCCTATATCGAGTTCACTGGTGCAAGTGGACAGTCTCGTGTGTTTGTGGTCGCGCCAGTTTCTGGACAGGGGCCGACTGATTTTGTTTCAGACACGGACGACTTCCTGAACGGATGCCTTGATTACGGAGATCTGATCCCCGGTAACATGTCCGTGCAGTTCCAACTGCGAGCCGGCGGCGACATCAAGTGCCTGCGCACGGTCAGTTGTGTTAACTCGCCGCGCATCGAGGCCGAGCGCATCGTTCGTCTCGACGTTTCGGAAGCGATGATCAGCCCGGTCATCGTCCATCGCAGCACTACGCAAGTGTTGTCGGCGATCGTCGCAAAGAGGATTTCCGACACTCTCGACGATACCGACTCGCCTCTGACGAACGACGACCAATCTCGCATCGAGTCCAAAGGCGGAACGATTGCGCTCGTTCGAACGACTGAAAATCTCCAAACTCCCGTGATCGTGCGAAATGGCGGCGAGGTGACACTTGTTCGGTCGACGGCGGGCGATATTGGTGGACCAAGGCCGATATCCCCTTCAGCCACCGGCACGGGCGGCTACAACGGGACGATCATCTCCGCCGGCACGATCGGCGGCGTCGAAGGGTTGAATATCCGGAGCAACATCACCGCCACCGTCGGCATCAAACGCATTGAGACTACTGGCACCGATCCGACCGGCGGCATCCGTGGTCGCATCACCGCGCCCACGCTTCTCAACCGGACCGCGACAACGGGCGGCTTGATCAGGTCGTCTCGATCGTTCAATGCCGAGACGACTCTGGACCAACTGCCGTCGAATGCGTTGATCTCGGTCGGTTCGTACTTCGGGTATCCCACGACGGTGAACTACACCTCCACAATCCAGGTCGGCAACTCAAGTAACATTCAGAAGCTCAACGGCCAGATCATCATCAACGCGCGCAACGAAGAAGATTACGGGGTGCCCTCCGCGCCGGGACAGGATCCGCTTCCACTGCAGTTCGTCCCTCGGCCATTCATGGGCCAGGTCAAGGTTCAGACCAACACCGGCTTGACCACGATCAACGATCGCCTGTACGCCAATGCCGACGGCAGTCTCGGCGGCGGCTCGATCGGCGTAGTTCCGTTTGCGCTGCATCGCGAAGCGAGCAACCCGGCACCGGAGCAGATCGGACCTTTTGACGGCGTGTTGCAAAGCGCGTTCTTCACCACATCTACGATTCCGATTCTGATCAAATCCTACGGGCCGTTCAAGGCCTCCACTGGAGCGCTTTCGGGCGCGGTCATTGTGGAGATGTGCGACCCGAGCGATCCGTGCAACTGGATCGATGTGAGCAGGAACACACAGTTGTTCACACCCGTCTTCAACCCGGGCACCGCAGGAAACGCCTCGTCGAGGACGATCGGAATCTCGGCGAATGTCGTTCCTCCCGCACCCGGCGTGTATCGCGTGCGCATCGATAGCGGCAAGCTCGTCTGCAAGGACATCGATACTTCAGCAGGAAACCTCGCGCTGGATTGGCCGCTGTATTGCGACCATCCCGAGGGAGAAGGTGCGTACCAATTCCGTATCGCTCCCGACTGCGCATTCGGGGGTCAGCTTGGTGTCAACGATTTCTTCGAGATTTTTCAGAACGCTGCGCTGGATACCAACCACAACGGCCAGATTGACGCGTGCGACCTTTCCGATCCTTGCAAGTGTGACTGGGACAACAACGGTGCGATCCAGGTTGAGGATGTTTTCTTGTTCCTCAACGATTGGTTCAATGGCTGTACGGTTGCCCAGATTCCACCTCCATGTTTCGACACAGCAGACTTCGACGAAGTTGGCGGTCAGACTGTGTCTGACATCTTCGCGTTCCTGAACTGCTGGTTCGCGAGCGCGTGTCCGTAGTGGTGTTGCTGGCGGGTGCCGAGGTGCCTGACGAGGTTCGGCGGCCGCCGACTATCCTCGCTCATGCCCGGTGATTCTTCGCATACTCCCTCCCGCTCCCGCATCACCGCAGGCGAACTCGTCATTGTCTGCTCGCACTATGACCTGGGCGTGATTGAAGAGGTGCGGCGGTTTCGGGGTGGGTCGCGGCTCGCGCCGAAGGTGCTTATCAAGACGCAGTGGGGGGAGTTTTTGCTGAAGCGGCGGGCGCCGGGGGTGGCGAATGAGCCGAGCAAGGTGGCGTTTACGCATGAGGTGATCACGCATCTGGCGAGTGGGGGGTTTCCGTCGCCGCCGCCGCTGGAGACGAAGGGGAAGAAGCTGACGATGCTGCAGCTTGCGCCGTCAAGCCCTGGGGGCGGGGGGGTGTATGAGGTGTTTCGGTTTGTGCATGGGGAGCGGTTTGATCGCACGGCTTCGTCGGCGTGGGCGGCGGGGTGGTGGCTGGCGCGGTGTCATGCGATGTTGCGCGAGTTCACGCCGCTCTTTCCGGCTCCGCGGCGGACGTTTCACAATCACGCGCAGGTGCCGGATCGGTTACTGAGCATCAGCGGGGTGCTCAGCGATCCGGGTGTGCGGCCTGTGTGCCGTGCGCTGGCGGATGCGTATCTGGCGGCCGCGGCGCGGGTGGAGCAGATCGTGGGTTCGCCGGAACCCATGACGCAGATCGTGCATGGGGATTGGCATCCGGGGAACATGCTGTTTCGGGTGGCGGATGGTGGTGAGACTGCGGAGGGAGCGCGGGAGGGTGTGCCGCCGGAGGCGTTGCGGGTGGCGGCGGTGCTGGACTTTGATTCTGCGCGGCTGGGGCAGCCGCTGCATGACTTTGCGAATGGTGCGATGCAGTTCAGCGTGCATCGGCACTTTGGGGAGGGGGCGAGCGGGGGCGAGGGTGGGAGTGGAGGTGGTGGGGGGCCGTGGCGGATTGCGCTGGATCCGGAGCTGTTTGCGGCGTTCAGCCAGGGGTATGCGGCTGGTGGCGGGGGTTTGGGGGGCTTGGCGGCGGCGGTGCCGTGGTTGATGATCGAGGCCCTCATCGTGGAGGCGGGTGTGCCGATTGCTTCGACGGGGCAGTTTGGAAAGCTGAACGCCAAGCCGGTGCTTGGGGTGGTGTTCAAGGCGGCGGAGGCGATGGGGGCTCAGGCGGATCGGCTTTCCGGGCTGGTCCGGGGGGAGTGAAAGGGCCAAAGGGCAAATGGGCAAATGGCCAAATGGAGGCGGGGAAGAGGGCATGGGCCGAACAGCCGTATAATGGAACCGGGATTGGGGTGGTCGGTAGGTCATGGTGGTTCTGTGTCGAACGGAGCGTTCACGATGAAGCATCGCCGCCGATGGGGAAGTTTGCGGAGTGTGGGCGCGATGGCGACGGCGGGGTGCTTTGCCGCCGGGGCGATGGCGCAGCCAGAGGGGATTCGGCTGCCGAGACATCAGGGGGCGCACGAGGTCATTCTGGAGGATCAGAAGGACGATCGGCCGATTGAGTTTGAGAACGCGGCGGCGGCGAAGGCCGCGCTGAACGAGATCATCACGCATCTGGGAAGCGGGGACTTTCAAGCGCGGCGGGCGGCGGCGGAAAAGCTCGGCAAGATCTCGCAGTTCACGCTGGAGATGCTCGAGGATGCGCTGCAGCGGAAGGATCTGACGCTGGAGGCGCGGTCGCGGCTGCTTGGGGCGGCGCGGAAGCGGTTCTTTGAAACGCCGCGGGCGGCGCTGGGGTTTCAGTTCGGCGGAACGCTGCGCGATCGGATCGTGATCGGGCGGTTGATCGATGGGTTTCCGGCGAAGATGGTGCTGGAAGAGGGGGACATGATCATGTCCGCCGACGGGTATCGGCTGGAAGGGCCCGTGGCGCGGGCGGTGCTGCCGGCGGTGATCGTGTCGCATGATCCTGGTGAGACGATCAAGCTGGTGGTTCGGCGTGGGGCGCAGAAGCTGACGCTGGATGTGCCGCTGGGCGAGTTTGCGCGATTGGAGCAGGGTGCGTGGATGGGGCCAGAGCGTTTGGCGCCGGCATGGCGGATTCGAGCGGCGCGGCTGGGTGGGGGGCCGGAGCCGATTCGCGTTGAGCTTGATCGTGATGCGTGGGTGAGCGCTGGTGCGCAGAAAGCCGTCAAGCAGGAACGCGGGCAGATGGAGCCGATCGCGGTGGATGGCGGAGGCATGCCGCGGCTGATGCGTGGGCAGGATGCGCAGATGCTGGCGATGAACGAGTTGCCGATGCTCATGCAGCGCGGCGGGGTGGTGGTGATCAATGGAAGGCCGCAGGCGCGGGCGGTTGGGGCGGCCGCGCTCTTGGATATCGACGTGCAGGAAGCTCCGGTGCCGATTGAGGAAGAGCTGAACCAGCTTGCTCGAGATCGGGCGACGTTTGAGCGGCGGGTGGTGGAGACGGAAGAGGCGCTCGCCAAGGCGACCGATGATGAGTCCAGGATGCGCCTGCAGGATGGGTTGTCGGAGCTGCGCAAGATGGTCGGTCTGATCGGCAAGCAGTCCGAGGCGCTGCGGGCCGAGGCGGCGGAGCAGCGGATCGAGGGCGAGGCGAAGCGATCGTCGTCGGTGGACGCGATGGATGCGCGGCAGTAGTGGAGAAGAGGAATGTCATCGCGCCGGGATGAAGTGTTGAGCACCCTTCGATTGGCCATGCCGAGGTTGCGCGAAGAGTTTGGCTTGAAGGAACTCTGGGTCTTTGGTTCGATGGCCAGAGGCGATGATCATGACGCCAGCGACGTGGATGTGCTGGTGGAGTTCCAGGTTGGCGCTCGGCCAACACTGCTGACACTTGCGGCATTAATGGGGCGACTGTCAGAACTTCTTGGACGAGAAGTGGATGTGGGGGAGTTGCGTTCACTTCGCTCGCAGGTGCGCGAAGAAGTTGAGCGGGAGATGCTGCGTGTCGCCTAGATCCAAGCGAACCACGCGGCAGCGCATTCAGGACATGCTTGATGCGATCGCCGAGATCCAGCGGTTCGTGGCGGGGCAGCGCTTCGAGGACTTTGTTGCGGACAGCAAGACGAGAAAAGCTGTCCTGGCCGACTTCGCGATCATCGGCGAAGCAGCTTCTCATGTGCCGGAAGACGTTGTGCAGGATTTTCCACAGGTACCTTGGATCAAAGTGCGTGACATGCGCAAGATCGTGGTGCATGTGTACTTTGCGGTGAATGCAGAGATTGTTTGGGACACGATTCACGCCGACCTTCCGGTACTTGAGAAACAGCTCCGCAGGGTGATGGACTATCTTGGCGATGACGAGTCGACGTAGCGGAGGATCGCATCATCGCAAGGAGGGCCTGTCAATTTCGCTTGCCGCGGGAGGGCTTGCGATCGCGCTTGTTGGCGCGGACGCCGGGCATGCCCGCCTTGCGGGCAGGGTCCTGAGTTGAGCCGTCGCGGCTGCCGCCGCTGTTGATCTCGGATCGGCGCAGCTTGGTGCCGGAGGGCTTGGGTGCGGCTTTGAGCTTCTTGATCTGATCGCGGAGACGGGCGGCTTTTTCGAAATCGAGATTCTGCGCGGCTTCGAGCATCTCTTCTTCGAGCATGCTCAGGAGTTCGGTGATCTCGTACTCCTTTTCGCTGGAAGCAACGGCGGACTGAGCCGTGCGGCGGGATTTGAGCTCGGTCTCCAAGCCGCGGCGGATGCTCTTGATGATCGTCTGCGGGGTGATGTTGTTGGCCTGGTTGTAGGCGATCTGCTTGGCGCGGCGGCGTTCGGTTTCCTTGATCGCGGCATCCATCGCGGGCGTGACCTTGTCGGCGTACATGACGACGAGCGCGTTGACGTTTCGCGCGGCGCGGCCCATCTGCTGGATGAGCGAGGTCGGGGAGCGCAGGAAACCTTCTTTGTCGGCGTCGAGAATGCAGACAAGCGAGACTTCGGGGAGATCGAGCCCTTCGCGGAGGAGATTCACGCCGACGAGCACGTCGAACGCACCCGTGCGGAGATCGGTGAGGATTTCGAGGCGTTCGAGCGTCTCGATCTCGCTGTGCAGGTAGCGGACGCGGAGGCCCTGCTCGTCGAGATAGGTGGTGAGGTCTTCGCAGAGGCGTTTGGTCAGGGCTGTGACGAGCACACGCTCGCCGGTGGCGACACGCTCTTTGCAGCGAGCGACCAGGTCGGCGACCTGGCCTTGAGCGGGGCGAATCTCGATGATCGGATCGAGCAGGCCGGTGGGGCGGATGACTTGCTCGGCGATGACGCCCTCGCAGCGTTTGAGTTCATACTCGCTGGGCGTGGCGGAGACGAACATGAGGCGAGGGACGACGCTCTCAAACTCTTCAAAGCGGAGCGGGCGGTTGTCGAGCGCGCTGGGGAGGCGGAAGCCGTGGTCGACGAGGACGGTTTTGCGGGCCTTGTCGCCGTTGAACATGGCGTGGATCTGCGGGAGTGTGACGTGGGATTCGTCGATGATGCAGAGCCAATCGCGGAAGTTGGGGCGTTGAGAAGGCACTAGGCACTGGGCACTGGGCACTGGTGAAGACTCACTTTGGCTCTCGCTCTTGCCTGATGCCTGCTGCCTCATGCCATCCGTGGGCGGTGCGAAGTCGAAGTAGTCGAGAAGGGTGTATGGGCGTTCGCCGCGTTGGCGGCCGTCGAAGAAGCGGGAGTAGTTCTCGATGCCGTTGCAATAGCCGACCTCGTCGATCATCTCGAGGTCGTACTTGGTGCGGGCAAGGAGCCGCTGGGCTTCGAGGAGCTTGCCCTCGGAGCGCAGCTGCATGACGCGGGCGTCGAGTTCGGCCCGAATCTGCGCGGTGATCTCGTGCAGAGTGTCGGAGTTGGTGACATAGTGCACGGCGGGGAAGAGGAAGAACTGCTTCTCTTCGGCGAGCAGTTCGGCGCTGGTGGGGTTGATGAGTTCGAGCTTGGTGATCTCGTCGCCGAAGAGCTCGACGCGGACGGCGAACTTTTCATACGCGGGCCAGATCTCGAGCACGTCGCCGCGGACTCGGAACTTGCCGCGGGTGAACTCGATGTCGGTGCGCTGGTACTGCATCGCGCTAAGGGCGAGCATGAACTCTCTGCGGTTGATCTCTGCGCCGCGGGTGATGGTGAGGACGCGCTGGCCGTAGGCCTGGGGCGAGCCGAGGCCGAAGATGCACGAAACACTGGCGACGACGATGGTGTCACGGCGGGAGAGGATGTTGCTGGTGGCGGCGAGGCGGAGCTGATCGAGTTCGTCGTTGCGTGAAGAGTCTTTCTCGATGTAGATGTCGCGCTGCGGGATGTAGGCCTCGGGCTGGTAGTAGTCGTAGTAGGAGACAAAGTAGTTCACGCTGTTGTGCGGGAAGAGCTCGCGCATCTCTTCGTAGAGCTGGGCCGCGAGGGTCTTGTTGTGGCTGATGATGACGGTTGGCCGCTGAAAGCGGGCGATGGTGTGGGCCATCGTGAAGGTCTTGCCCGTGCCGGTGGCACCGAGAAGGGTGACGCACTCGCGCCCGGCATTGAGATCGCTGGCGAGCTGCTCGATGGCCTGCGGCTGGTCGCCGGTGG
Organism: Phycisphaerales bacterium; assembly: GCA_019750095.1. Taxonomy (GTDB): domain Bacteria; phylum Planctomycetota; class Phycisphaerae; order Phycisphaerales; family UBA1924; genus UBA4658. The sequence continues at coordinate 19,669 of JAIEOW010000059.1, read as the reverse complement.
GCTTGTAGGGGCTGACGACCTGGAATGGGCGCGGCTCTCGGAGCATGAGGAAGGGTACGGGTGTGCGTCGGAGGAACGCGGGTGACGCGAATCGGAAGAGCTCGTAGAATGAGCCATGCGCAAACGTATTGCCGTTGAGCTTCGTCTGCCGGAAGCGTTGAAGACCTGGATCGATGCGCGCGTGGCCCGCGGGGAGTACCGCAGTGCCGATGATTGTGTCGAGGCGGCGCTCCGGCGGGCAAAGCAGGTGCATTCGCGGACTGACGTCGAAAGTGCGGCCGAAGCGGGGCTCCAGAGCGGGCGACCGACGCCTCTGACCGATGTGGATTGGAAGCGACTTGAGACGTTGGCTCGGCGCGGTCGCACGACCGGTGGCCGCAGCCGACGGAAGACGGCGTGAAACTTCGCATCCTCAAGACGCCGGCAGCGGATGGTGACCTGGCGGGGCATGCCGAGTACATCGCTACCGATAGCGTGGAGCGGGCGCTTGCGTTTCTTGATTGTGCGAGGCGGACGATCGAAGAGCTTGCCGAGTATCCAAATCTCGGCAAGCCAGCTGGATTGCGCCGCAAGAAGACCCGCGATCTCCGCATGCGGCTGGTGCGCAAGCACAGGCGTTACGTGATTCTCTATCGAGTGACGCGCAATGAGATCCTGATCGTGCGCGTGTTGCACGGCGCGATGGACATCTCGCAAGTCATGGAGAGGTAGTCAGCCCCGCACGGCCGCAAGCAGCTCACGCGGCTCGCGACGGCCGAGGGACAGTGCGGCGGGCAGGGCGGCGCACAGGGTGATGACCACCAGTGTGAGGCATCCGGCGAGGGTCGGCACGATCGGGGGCCAGCCCGCGAGGTCGATGCCGATGAGGACTTCGTTCACGCGTTGGCCGGCCTTAGCGCCGTGAGTGCCCATGAGTGTGCCAAGGATGCAGGCGGCGATCGCGATGAGCAGCGCCTCGGCGAGCACGAGTCGCACGAGCAGCCCGCGCGAGCCGCCGATGGCGCGGAGGACGCCGAACTCGAACTGTCTGGCCTGGATTCCGGCGACGATGAGGTTGCTGACTCCGAAGCAGGCCACGAGCATCGCACCGACGGCGATGAGCGAGAAAACGTAGAGGGAACCGGAGAGAAAGAGCTTGACCTCGTCGAGGATCTGTCGGCCTGAGCCAGCATCGATGATGCCAGAGCCGGCGGCGTCGCGGATGGCCTGCATGGCCTCTTCGTCGGAGACGGCTTTGCCGTTGACTTCGCGGGCGAGGCCGACCTGGAGCAGGCGATAACTGGAGACGCCGAAGAGCTTTTGCAGGTCTTCTCGAGTGCCGAAGACGGCGTTGACAGCCTGGTCGGTGTAGCTCTCGCCGATTTCGAACCAGTTGTTGACGATGTCAAGCCCGGGGCTGCTGACGACGCCGACGACATCGAAGGTGTAGGGCGTGTCCTGATAGGTGAGCGTGAGCTTGTCGCCGACGCCGATTCCGCGGGTGGTGTTGAACTCTTTGGCGACGAGCACGGCCCCGCCGCGGGTGAGCTTGGGAATCGCGTCTTCCGGTGAGCCCTGGAGCCACTGGAGCGTGGTCATCTTGAAGAAGGGCTCGGGTTCGAAGGCGATGAAGGTGGTTTCGGTGTGGTTGAAGGCCTTGACGCCAAAGGCGTCGGTGCGCATCGGCAGGACCTGGATCGCGACGGTGTCGGTGACGACGGGCAGGGCCTCGATGCGCTGGCGGGTGGTGTCGGTGATGGCGACACCGGCGACGAAGGCGTCGGGGAACTTGAGCCCGTTCAGCCAGTCTTCCAGCACGCTGCGCCCGTTGGTCCAGATGGAGATGAACAGGGCGAGTCCGAGCATCATCGCGCCGGTGGTGAAGCCGAAGCGATAGGGCGTGGCGAGCACGGTGCGCTTGAGGAGACCTCGCGGCAGGCGCAGCGCTCGATCCAGCAGCGGAGCGACGAGGAGGGTGACGAGCGCAAACAGCGGCACGCTGAGCAGGAAGTAGCCGATGAACGTGCTGGGCACGCCGACGAGCAGTTCGCCCCAGAAGATGCGTTCGGGGTTGGACTGCAGGAAGATGATCGAGAGTTGCAGCGCGATGAGGGCCAGGGCGATGGCGGCGCAGAGCACGATGCGGCTGAGGCGTGCCGGGCGCGATCGGATGGAGAGCCCTTCCAGAGGGGTGACGCGGGCCGATCGCCACGCGGGCCAGGCCGCGCCGAGCAAGCCGGCGAGGATTGAGCCGATCACGGCGGTGGTGAGTCCGACAGGGTTCATGGCGAACCCGGCGGGAAGCTGATCGGGGAAGAGCACCACGAGCATCTTGGCGCCGAGCATGCCGAGCGGGACGCCGAAGACCGCGCCGATGGAGCCGATGATGAGCCCGATGACAAGCTGGCTCTCGGCGAGCTGCCAGCGGGTGCCGCCGATGCAGCGGACCATGGAGAGTTCGCGCTGGCGCTCTGTGACGCCGGTGGTGAGCCCGGTCATGATGATGAACGCCGCGGCGAAATAGGCGAGCATCGAGGCGATGGTCATGCCGATCTGCGATTGCTGGATGTTCTGATTCAGCCCGCTGGAGATCTTGGCGGAGGTGCTCAGGATCATGCCCTGGCTGAACGTGCCGGCGCGGGATTTGGCAATCGCTTCGGCTTTGTTCGAATCTTTGAGCACGACGTCGGCGTCACTGATCAGGTTGCCGCGATTGGTCAGGCGCCGAAGCTCATCCAGCGGCAGCATGACCTCGGCGCGGATAGTGATGCCCATGCCCAGGGCGGGCTGCTTGGTGATGCCGACGACGGTCAGGCGTTCTTCGTTCTCGGGACGAACGGGAGTGCGCTGCGGTGGCGGTTTCAGGCCGAGCCGTTCGGCGAGCTTGCCGAGCTGGTCATCGGGAGGGCGGATGTGCAGCGTGGTGCCGACGGCGGCCCCGAGCAGCTCGGCGGCGCGAGAGTCGAGCGCGATCTCGCCTGAGGCGGCGGGCAGACGCCCGTTGACCAACTCGACGGGGCGCACCTTGGTCTCGCCGGGGAGCATGACGCCGTTGGCCAAGACGCCGGCCCACTTGCCGGTGGCGTCGTTCTGAAGGCGGAGCGAGTCTCTGAGGCGGCCAACGACCAGGTCGGATTCGGGCCAGGCGGCGAGGGTGTCGAGGGCGGTCGCGGGGAAGAGGTCTTTGCCGATCTTGGTGAGTCGCAGATCGCTTCCGCCGACGGTGGCCTCGATGCGCTGGCGCATGCCGGCGTGGATGGAGGCGAGTGAACAGCTCACGACGCTGATGAGCGCGGCGGAGAGGACCACGGCCATGACGAGCAGGACCGTTCGGCTAAGCCGCCCGGACAAGCTGCTGATAGCGAGTCGCCACGCCGGCCGCATCCAAACCCTCCGTTGTGATCTTTCCGAACATGCGCCCATCGCGGACGACGAAGATCTGCTCGCAGTTGGCGGCGGCCGCGGGTTCGTGGGTGACCATGACCACGATCATCTCGCGTTCTTTGGCGAGTTGGCCCAGCAGGTTCCAGAGCTTGCCGCTGGAGGCCGAGTCGAGTGCGCCCGTCGGCTCGTCGGCAAGCAGGACCTTGGGCGAGTAGAGCAGTGAGCGGGCGATGGCGACGCGCTGTTGCTCGCCGCCGGAGAGGGCATCGGGGCGATGCCCGCCGCGTTCGCCGACGCCGAGGGCTTCGAGCAACTCGGTGGATCGCTTATAGAGCCAGTCGGACTTCTCGCCGGCGAGCAGGCCGGGGAGTTCGACATTCTGGCGTGCGGTGAGCGTGGGGATCAGGTTGAACTGCTGGAAGACGATCCCGATCTGCTTGCGACGAAAGGCGTCGAGTTCGCGCTCGCTGAGATTGTGGACGGCGGCCTGGCCCACGTGGACTTCGCCCTGATCGGGTTTGTCGAGCCCGCCCAGCAGGTGCAGGAGTGTGCTCTTGCCGGAGCCGGATTGGCCCATGATGGCATAGAAGCCGGGGCGGTCGATGGTCAGGTCGACGCCGCGAAGGGCCTGGACCTCGCGCTCGGGTGTTCGATAGGCCTTGTGGACGTTGACGCAGCGGATCATGGAGTGGAAAAAACGGCCCGGGTATGGGCGACTCAGGAATATTGCTTGCCGTAGGCGTCGGCGTTCATGAGCTTGGCGAGCCCGTCGGTGTTTGCGGGCTTGATCTTCACGAGCCAACCCTTGCCATAGGGGTCGGTGTTCAACAGGGCGGGGTTGTCGACCACGGCCTTGTTGACCTCAAGCACTTCGCCCCCCACGGCACAATAGATGTCGGAGGTGGTCTTCACGCTCTCAACTTCGCCGATTGATCCGCCGGGCTGGAACTTGAACCCTGCGGGCTTCATCTCGACATAGGTGACGTCGGTGAGCTGATCGACGGCGAACTGGGTCAGCCCAAGGGTGAGGATTCCCCCGTCGAGCTTGTGCCACTCATGAGACTCGGAATAGACGCGATCAGAGGGAACGGGCATGGGTGGGTTCCTTGGGCTGGTCGAGGGTGGCGCGGGCGTGGACTCGACGAAGAAAATGATGCTAGCCACCAATTCGCGGTGGTTTTCGTGAGACCACGGGGAGACCGCCGATAGATGAGGAGGCCCGGGTGGGCTGGATCGGTTCGGACCCCTACATTCACCGCCGAGAATGCTGCTCACGCTCAACGCCAATGCCCTTCGTACGCGCATCGCGACGAGCAAGAAGGCCCGATCTGGGCCCGATACGCTGCTCGTGACCGACTTGCCGCGCTTTGCCCGAGACGAACTCGGGCTGTTCGGGCTGAATCTCACGACCAATCTGCTGGTGGGTGCCGACCTTGCTCGGCTGGACGCGATGCGTGATGCCGCGGACAAGGCATCGTGCCCGTGCCTGGTGCTGACCGAGAGCGAGGTGCAGCCAATGGGCACGACCGACGACGCGATCGGCGATGTCGCGATCGCCCGGGCACAGAAGGTTGTTCAGGCGGCCCATCGGCTCGGGTGCAACTCGATCGGGCTGTCGATTTCGGTCAAAGACAACGAAGACGAGATCGACTTCTGCGTGGAGCGTCTTCGCCGGGTGCTTCAGCTTGCTGAGCGGTTGGAAGTGAACGTGCTGATCTGTCCCGCCAGCGGGCTGACGGGCGATCCGGAGCGGCTGACGGACCTGATCAAAAAGGTGGGCGGGTTCCGCATCGGGACATTCCCGGATTATGAGCAGGCGGCACGATCGGCCGACCCGCAGCTCTACCTCCGACGCCTGACGCCTTATGCGTCTGCGGTGACCGCGACGACGATGCGATTCCGACCGGGTAAGCGTCCGGGCGAGTTCGTCCATGAGCCCTATGATCTCGCGGCGTATACCGGGGTCGTGAAGGCCGTCGGGTATACGGGGACCATCGCCGTGGACTATCGTGGCGATGAGGACCCGGTAGAGAACCTCCGGCGCGCGGTGGCGATGCTTGAGGCGATTGTCGGGCCGGTGCAGTTGGATGCCGGGCTTGGTGAGGATGAGCTGGGTCTGGATGAGGTCGAGGACGTCGAGGACGCCGAGAGCGAGGGCGCCGATGACGATGGTGAAGAAGAATGATCGCGTGCGGCGGCGACCCGTGGTCGTGCACATCGCGCACCCCGCGCCTCCCGTCCCCCCTGCGGAGGGTTCAGCCATGCCCGACCGCCTGATCATCACCATCGATGGACCGGCGGGCACTGGCAAATCCACCGTCGCCCGCGCTCTGGCCCACCGTCTTGGGCTGGATTTTCTGGATACCGGCGCGATGTATCGAGCCGCGGCGGCGATCGCGATCGACGGCGAACTGAACATCGACGACCACGAGCAGCTGGTGAACGAGATCGAACGCCGCGACCTGCACTTTGACTTCGATACCGATCCGCCGACGCTGCTGTGCTGCGGGGAGAGCATCATGCATCGCCTGCGTCAGGACGATGTTACCAAGCTGGTCAGCCCGATCGCGGCCATTGACAAGCTGCGACAGGAGATGGTGAAGAAGCAGCGGCAGATCGGTGTGCAGCACCCGCGGCTGGTGACCGAGGGGCGGGATCAGGGCTCGGTGGTGTTTCCTGATGCGGATGTGAAGTTTTTCCTCTATGCGTCGCCGCGGGTCCGGGCCGAGCGCCGGGCGAAAGACGAGATGGCCAAGGGCCAACCGGTGCTGCTGGAAGAGTTGGAACGCGCGATCCGCGAGCGGGACGAGCGCGATAGCACGCGGACGGTTGCGCCCTTGACGTGCCCGGCGGACGCGGAACGCATCGATACGTCACACATGAGCTTTGACCAAGTCGTCGATGCGCTGGCGGCGCATGTGTCGCGCGTGCTCGGGGCAAGGTTCACCCGGCGACCCCGCGCTCGCGGCGCGGCTGTTGGGGGGGCCAGTGGAGGCGGTGGGGGAGCGGGCGGGGGCGGGATCGCGTGATGCTTGGCCGATTGCGCACGTGGGATCCTGGCCAGCCGCTGGCGCAGATGCTCTTTTATCGCATCGTCTGGTCGATCGTGCTTGCGCTGTTCACGCTGATCTATCGGGCGCGATTTCTGGGCGGCGAGCGTGTGCCCAGGTCGGGCGGGCTGCTCATCGTGGCGAATCATCAGTCGCATCTGGACCCGCCGCTGATTGCGGTATCGCTGATGCATCGCCACACCGCGGCGATCGCCCGCGAGGGGCTGTTCAAGAATCCGGTCTTTGGGCTGATCCTCCGCGGGCTCGGGGCGATGCCGATCAAGGAGAACGAGGGCGATGCCGGGGCGATGCGCCGGGCGATCGAGCAGCTCAAACGCGGCCGCGTCGTGGTCATCTTTCCCGAGGGCTCGCGATCTCCTGATGGCGCGTTGAAAGAGTTCAAGCGTGGCACGTGGCTGCTGCTGGCGCGCTCCGGTGCCACGGTGCTGCCGGCGGCGGTCGAGGGGTGTTTCGACGCGTGGCCCAGACAACGCACGCTGCCGAGCGTGTTCGGGCATCGCGTGGGGGTGAGCTTCGGCGAGCCGATCGAGTTTGCTTCGCTCAAGGCGAAGGGTGCCGACATGGGGCTGGCGCACCTAGCCAGCGAGATTGAGACGTTGCGGCTGGATCTTCGCGCACGCATCCGGCACGCGACGCATGGGGCAAGGCCCTTGCCGGGTCCGGGTGACGTCGCTTGCGCAGGAAACTAGCGTCTGTTTCAGATTGGTGGCACAGGCGTCCCGCCTGTGCGCATTGTGGCGTTTCAGGACACAGGCGGGACGCCTATGCCACCAACGCAGGTCTGGCCAAATGACCTTTGAGTATGCCTCGGCATGTCCGGACTATCGTCGGTCATGCGCATTCTGCTGACCAACGACGACGGGATTCGGGCTCCGGGCATCATCGCGCTGCACGATGCGCTGATCGGCGTTGACCCGACGTTCAACAAACCACTTGGGTCCGTTGTGTACCCCATTGCGCCACTGACCGTGCAGTCGGCGACCAGCCACGGCGTGACGTTTCACACGCCGCTGATGGTGCGTGAGGAGCGCATGCATGATCGGATGGAGGGCGTGGCCGTCGACGGCCGCCCGGCGGACTGTGTGAAGCTGGCGATCACGAACCTGTGGCCGGAGAAGTTCGGGCGCGGCTCGATGCCCGACGTGGTCATCTCGGGGATGAATGCCGGGGCCAATGTCGGGATTAATGTAATTTATTCGGGCACGGTGGCCGCCGCGCTGGAGGCGGCGTTTCTGGGCATTCCGTCGATCGCCGTGAGCTTGCACCTTGGACGCGGCAAGCCCAACTTTGAACTCGCCGCCCGGCACGCAAGGCGGGCGATCGAGGCGATCATCGCGAAGGGTCTTCCCGATCGGCATGCGTGCCTGAGCGTGAACATTCCTGTGACCGAGATCGGGATGGACGCGGCGCAGACCAAGCAGTATCCGATCCGCGTCTGCCGCATGAACACGCACGGGCTGAACGACAAGTACCAGCGTCGTGTGGCCCCCGGGGGCGAGGTGTATTACTGGGCGGCGGGCAACGGTCTGGACTTCCGTAACACCGACGAAGGATCGGACGTGCAGGAGATCTTCCAGCGAGCGATCACGGTGACGCCGCTGCGGTACGACCTGACGAAGAAGAGCGTGCTGGGCGGATGGGCCGAGCGGCTGGAGGGTGCGGTGAGCGCGGTGTGATGGGGTGGGGGACGCTTAAGCGCGCCAGCCCGCGCCGCATTCGGGGCAACGTGGGGTTGTGGACGCCGACTCGCCCTTTGGTGCGGGAAGTCCGGAGAGGTCATAGCCGCAGGCGTCGCAGTGGTTCTTGAACCAGGGTTTGTTTCGGCGTGCGAAGACGGGGAGCAGCACGATCGGGCCGAGGGTGATGATGCCGACGCCGATGCACAGGGTGAGTGCCCAGAAAGTGCCCATTTCGCAGTAACAAGAGGTCCTTGTGCGGACCATGATGTCGAGCGGGATTATGAGCGCGGCTTCGATGACGGTGCCCTTGAAGAGCAGCGCGCTGACCCGCCGCAGAACGAGATCGTGCGACTGGCCCGCGTTGAGGCGATTGCGGGCGAAGGCCATGATCAGTGGGGTGGCGACGAGCCAGCTTGCGACCATGACGCTTAGGAGCATCCACATTACGACGCTTGCCTCGGACGGCGTGGTTGTCAGCCCAGTTATGAGAATCGACGCGGCCAGAGCGATTCCGCCTGCGAGCATCGCGCCGCACGCGCCGGTCGCCGCGATCGCCAGCCACAAGGGCCAGCCCTTCTTCAGTCGTGGGCGTGGTTGACGGACGGGAAGCAGGATCGCAAGCTGCAGAATCGTAATGATTCCCGCCGTCCAGCCGAGGACTTGCCAGAATCCGAGGTCGCCGATCGCTTGGGTGTAGTCGGAGAGACTGACCGATCCAAGCCAATCGCCCTTTGACGCATTCACGCTCGTCGCGAATCCGACATATGCCGGAAGTGCGAGTGCGATGAGGACTGCCTGAGCGATCCACCACATAGCGAGCAGTCGCCACTTGCCGATGGCTCGTGGAGAACTCGAAGGGGGGGAGGTGCGTGTGAAATCGCTCATTGAGGGAGGGTATTGGACAAAACGGATCGGACTTGGACAACTCCTGGGGGACTCGATTCGAGGGGCTTGGCACGGTATCTTGACGACCCCCGTATCGCCACGGACGGAGTGCCACAGAGTGACGACCACCGCCCAACCCGCCGCCAGAGTGTCGCCTGCCGTACCGTCACGAACGGTGACTTCGCGATCGTCCACTTCCATGTCGCTCCTTGCTCCGACGGATTCGTCCTGGGCGCGGGAGTATCGTGGGCGGTTCGTGGTGTTTGAGGGGCCGGATGGGTCGGGCAAGAGCACGCAGCTCCGTCGCTTTGCGGCGTTGTTGAAGGATCAGGGCGTCGCGCTCTGCGAGGTGCGTGAGCCGGGCGGGACGCCGGTGGGTGAGCGGATCCGCAAGCACATCGTGCTGGCCCGTGCCGAGGAGGGGCTGGAGATGTCGGTGCGGTGCGAGATGCTGCTGTACATGGCCAGCCGATCGGAGCTGGTGGAAAAGACGATCTTTCCCGCGCTCAAACGCGGCGAAATGGTGCTGGCAGATCGCTATGTCGCGTCGACGCTGGCCTATCAGGGCGCGGCGGGTGCGCTGGCGATGGCCGACATCTCGGCGGTCGCGCGGATCGCCACGCGGAACCTGATGCCCGATCTGTACGTGATCTTCGACATCGATGAGCAAGCCGCGGCGAAGCGGCTGAGCCCGCTGCTTGATCGCATGGAAGCCAAGGGTGCGGCGTTCCACCGTCAGGTGCGTCAGGGATACCTCGATCAGGCCAAGCAGGACCCGGGGCGATACTGCGTGATTGATGCGAGCCAGAGCGAGGAGCAGGTGTGGGTGAGCGTGCAGCGAACGCTGGCCGAGCGGGCGAAGACGTTGTTGCCGCTGCGGGCGAGGGGGTAGAGGGATGACGCGTTGATGGAGTGACGCGGTGACGCGGTGAAAGAGCCGTGCGAAGTATGCGCGCGATTCTGACGCGTTCGCATCGCTTATGGAGCGTTTGATCTCCCTGTAGAATCTGATCACGTCACCGCGTCACCGCGTCATTTCCCGCTTCGTCCCATCATGCTCACGACCACGCCCGCAAAGATCAGCGTGAACGCGATGACGTCGTGGATGCGGAACTTTTCTTTCAGCACGACGATGGCGAAGACGGTGAAGACCGTGAGCGTGAGGGCCTCTTGGATGATCTTGAGCTGAGGGGCAGTGAAGGGCCCGCCGTGGCTCACGTGGCCGTAGCGGTTGGCGGGCACCTGGAGCACATACTCAAAGAAGGCCATTCCCCACGACAGGAAGATCGCGGCGGCGAGTGTCCACGACTTTTCACGCAGGTGGTAGTACCACGCGAAGGTCATGAAGACGTTCGACGCGAGCAGCAGGAGGACGGTGGTGAGCCATTGGGGCATGGGGGAGCAATGGTCGAGTGGTCAAGGGTTGGGCGGTGACGCGGTGATGGGGCAGGGGGAGTATCGGAGGTTCGGACGCGGAATCGAGAGCGGACGATTGATCGGTTGTCAGACGCTTCGGTTGGATGACGAGAGTCTCGGTATAGATCCGCGGCTCGCTCCAGCGCCGCGTCACCGCATCACCCATCCACCGCGTCACTCCTACTCCCCCCCTCCCCTACCCTGCCCCGTGACCACGCTTGTTCTCATTGGCCTGCTGCTCTTTGCGTTTCTTTGCGGCTCGATTCCCTTCGGGTATCTCATCGCCCGCTCGCAGGGCGTGAATATCCGTGCCCATGGCTCGGGGAACATTGGCGCGACCAACGTGTGGCGGGTGATGGGGAAGAAGTGGGGGCTGCTCTGCTTTGTGCTGGATTTCTTCAAGGGGCTGGTGCCGAGCGTGCTGGCGGGGGTGATGCTCGACCGCGGTGCTGCTAGCGTGTTGAACACGGATTGGAGCACGGCACTCTGGCTGAGCGTCGCCGTGCTCGCGGTGCTTGGGCACATGTACACGCCCTGGCTGGGGTTCAAGGGGGGCAAGGGCGTGGCCACTGGGTTCGGCGCTCTGGTGGGCGTGTTTCCGGTGTTCACGTTCGCGGCGATCGCGGCGCTGCTTGCGTGGGCGATCGCGGTCAAGCTCTGGAAGATGGTCGGGCTGGCCTCGGTGCTTGCAGCGATCGTGATGGCGGTCGTGGTCGTGGGGCTGCATCTGGCGACCCGCTTCAATGTGCAGGCGATCACGCTGCCGCTGGAGGGCCTGCCGGGGTATGCGCCGGCGACGCTCGTGCATGTGGGCTTTGCCGTCGGTCTTGCGGCACTGGTGACGTACAAGCATCGGGCAAACCTGGCCCGGACGCTTGCCGGGACGGAACTGAAGGTTGGGCAGAACGCCGGGCAAAGGGCCTGAAGCGTTCGTAGGATCGGGCACGTTCATGACCACCGCTTCCCGCATTGCCACCGCTTCCCCCGCATCGTCAGCACCAGCCACGCTGATCGCCAAGCTGCGCGTCGCGGCTGGCGATATCAAGCTGGCGCACTCGGTGTTTGCGATGCCGTTCGCGATCCTTGCGGCGTTTCTCGCTCGACCAGAAACGACGGCTTGGTCGCGGTTTGCCGGTCAGCTTGGGCTTGTGATCGTGTGCATGGTGCTGGCGCGGTCGTGGGCGATGCTCTTCAATCGGATTTCTGATCGTGCGCTCGACGCGGCCAATCCGCGCACGGCTCGGCGGGCCCTCGCCGCGGGCAAGCTGACCATGCGCGATGGATGGCTGATCGCGCTGGCGTGCGGGATCGGATTCGTGATTGCGTGCGCGCTGTTCTTCGTGTTCTTCGGCAACTTCTGGCCGCTGGCGCTCAGCGTGCCGGTGCTCGGGTGGATCGCGTTCTATTCGCTCACCAAGCGATTTACCGCGCTCTGCCACGTGTTCCTGGGTGGCGCGCTGGCGGCGAGCCCGCTGGCGGCCGCGATCGCGGTGCATCCGCCCGCACTCATGAGCATGCCCGTGCTCTGGCTGTTGTCGGGAATGGTGCTGCTGTGGGTTGCCGGCTTTGACGTGATCTATGCCCTGCAGGATCTGGAGTTTGATCGCACGGTGAAGCTGCACTCGATTCCTGCGAAGCTTGGTGTAGGTGGTGCGTTGTGGGTGAGCCGTGCACTGCACGTGGGAGCGTTTGCGATGCTCGTGCTCGCGGCATCGCCCATCGGGCGCGAGCCGCGCTTTGGCGTGATGTTTCTTGCTGCGGTGGGGCTCGTCGGCGTGCTGCTGGTGTGCGAGCACGTGGTGCTGGCGCGGCGTGGTCAGGCCGGGTTGGACATGGCCTTCTTCACGCTCAACGGCATCGTGTCCTGCGTGCTTGGGGCGGCCGGGGTCGCCGACGTGCTGCTGTGAGCTACAGCCCCATGGCCCGCATGATCTCCTGCACGTCGTCGCGCACTGGGATCGGTCGATTCGCGCTTCGGCCCTGCGGCTCATGGCGATGCTCGGGGCCGATGTGTTCCTGTGCGGCTTTGGTGTCGATGCCGGTGTGATAGGTCACGGTGGCGTCGGGGTCTTTGAGCTGATGACCAGTGAGGATGCAGACGACGGTCTCGTCGGGTCGGATGACGCCCTCGGCCAGCAGCTTGCGCGTTCCGGCGACGCTCGCCGCACTGGCCGGCTCGCACCCGTAGCCCAGTCGGCCGACAAGGGCCTTGTGCTCCAGGATGTCATCGTCATCGACGCTGCGGACCACGCCGTTCATGAAGGACAGGGCGCGGAGGGCTTTCGCGAGATTCACCGGGCGATTGATCTCGATCGCGCTGGCGATGGTGTGGGCGCGCTCCCTGGCGGCGTCCATGCGGGCGAACTCTGCGCCGGTGCGCGTGGTGTCAAATGTTCCGGAGTAGGCCGGGCCGGAAGATTCGCCGGGCGTCCAGCGCACACCAAGCTCGTTGACCACGCGATCCAGCGTCCGCGCGCCGTGCGCGTTGATCACGGCTAAACGCGGCACGCGGTCGATCATGCCCAGGTGTCGAAGCTCCATGAACGCCTTGGCAAACGCGGAGCAGTTGCCGAGATTGCCGCCCGGAACGACGATCCAGTCGGGCATGCCGCCGCCGCGACCGACGCCGAGATCCCGCAGCACGCGGCACATGATGGTCTTCTGCCCTTCGAGACGGAAGGGGTTGACGCTGTTGAGCAGATACACGCCGCTGCGCGGGTTCTCGGCGATCTGACGCACACGGGCGAGACACGCGTCAAAGTCGCCAGCGACCTGCAGCGTGGTGGCGCCATAGTCCAGGGCCTGGCTGAGCTTGCCGAAGGCGATCTTGCCCGCGCCGATAAAGACGAACGCGCGAAGTCCGGACTGGGCCGCGTAGAGCGCAAGCGACGCGCTGGTATTGCCCGTGCTGGCGCACGCGACGACCTTGGCGCCGACCATGCGGGCGTGGGTGAAGCCCGCGGACATGCCGTTGTCTTTGAATGATCCGGAGGGGTTCATGCCTTCATACTGAAGGTACAGGTTTGGTGTGCCGCCGGTGGTCTTGCCGTGCATGCCGAGCAGGCGTGCGAGGGCGTCGGCCTTTTGCAGGATGGTCTTGCCCTCGCCGACGGAGACGATGTCGCTGGTGGTGCGATAGAAGGGAAGAAGCTCGCGGAACTGCCAGACCCCTGAGCACTCGGCTCCCGCCGCCTCGCGCAGAAAGAAGGAGAAGTCGCTCGTGACCCCGTCGCGCGAGCGCACGCCGTCCCAGTCATAGACGAGATCGAGCAGCGACTCGCCACGCCCGGCCTTGGCGCATGCGGGGCAGCTTGTGAGCACCTGGTCCACGCCAAACTCCGCACGGCACGAGGCGTGCATGCAGCGCTGGCGGGCGATGGCGGCGTGGAGAGACATTCGGTGCATGCTATCGGCGTGCCAAGGCAAAATCTGTGCGACTCAATCCGAGGCCCGGGCGCAAGCCCGGGCACCTGCGATGCGGGAATCCAGTCACCCTCTGCGAGGAAGAGCGCGCGATGATGTTGGTGCCTGGGCTCGCGCCCAGGCCTCGGATGGAACAAAAAGGAGAGCGGCGGCGCTCCTCCTTGAACGCCGCCGCTTCACACACAGGTCGGGTTGAAGGCGATCGAATCGCCTCGGGCTCAGCCCATCGTCGCCATGACTTCCTGCAGGCGCTCGGGGAGCTTCTGGCGGATCTGGTCGACGATGTCGCTCGAGATCTTCAGCTCTTCGAGCACGGCGGGGTCGATGTCGGTGGTCATGTTGTCCAGCCGGAATCCCCCCGGCACCGTCGCGGCGAGCTTGTCGGCGACGTGCACGATGCACACCAGCATGCGGAGTTCCTTGGCAAGCTCCAGCGGGCGGTGGTGATATCCGGTGACGAGGGCGAAGTTCTTCGGGAACTTCCACTTCTCGCAGAGGCCCTGGCCAAAGTCCTGATGCGTCGCGCCGAAGACTTCGTTCTCGACTTCCAGCCAGTCGGCGGTGGGGACGCCGGTGGCGTCGGGCTTGACGCGGCCGACGACCTCGATGAGCCGATGGCGGTCGTACTGGATCTCGACGATGACGCCGATGTCGTGGATGAGCCCGGCGAGGAAGCACTCATCGGCGAACCCGACCTTGAGATGATCGGCGATCATCTTGCAGGCGGTCGCGGTGGTGAGCGAGTGGGTCCAGAGGTCCTTGGCGCTGAAGTCAGGCGTGAGCGACCCGCCGCGGAAGAGCTTGGCGAGCGAGGCGGCGATGGCGATGTTCTTGACGGCGTTGAGCCCGAGGAGCACGATGGCGCGATTGATCGAGCCGATCTGCCCGGGCAGGCCGTAGAAGGCGGAGTTCACGACCTTGAGGATGCGCGAGCAGAGCGCAGGGTCGTTGGAGATGACCTTGTTCAGGTCCTGAGCGGTGGAGTTTGGGCTCTCCACAAGCTCGATGATCTTGAGGGTGATCTCGGGCAGCGTCGCGATGTGCGAGATCTCACGAATCGCGTTCGCGACGGCCTGCTCACGGGTCATTGGCTGAACGGTCATAACGCCTCCGAAAACTGTGCGTGTTGCACCGATCGGACCGTTCAACGTCCGGCTTTCGTGATAGCCGCGGGAAATCGCGGTGATCGCTCAGATTGGGAGTGTCACGTGACGGGACACCCGGCCGAATAGGGTTCGCGGCAGGTCTCAATAACTGTTGCGCTTGCGGAGCAGGGCGGGGTCGTGTGGGTCGGTCTTCGAGAGGAGGGCGGCGATTCGGGGGCCGGCGCGGCCGTCGCCGAAGAGAGAGCTTGGTATCAGTTTGCCTGCGAGTGCATCCGCGCGACGGATCGCCCGCACGATGTCCCTGGTGTGCATTGGGTCGCCGTCGACAACGTTGCGAGAGCGCTCGCGGCCATCTTGGCGAGGACCGAGATTGAGCGCAGGAACTCCGAGCGCGGCGCATTCTACGAGCCCGGCCGAAGAGTTGCCCATGAGCATTCCGCGTCGCTTAAGGGCCATGCGTTTGAGCATCGCGATGAAAGTCCTGCGCGGAAGATGCTCGAGAACAGGCCATCCGGTATAGCGAGAGATGCTCCTCCATTTCTCGAGTATCTGTTCGCGACCTGGGTCGTGATTCGGATGGAGATACAAGCCACGTGGCCCGTTGCCGCCGGATGGAGTTAGCCCGAGGTTGCGGCAGCTTCCAAGCGGGGGCTCATCGCCCAGAACGGTCGTTGCCATGTACGAAAAGAACGCGAATGTGCCCTCGCTAAGACTCGGGGTCGCGCTTGGCATGGCGACCAATCCCCGTGCTCGCGGGATCCGCGAAGAGTCGATAGACGCCGCCACGAACATGCTGTCCAGATTCGAGGGCACATAAGCCGTGATCGATGTGAGTCCGCTGGGGTGGAGCAACATGATGATCCGAGGATCTCCAAACCTTCGCGCCTCCCGATCCCCCATCGGCCTGATCTTGTCCAGCCCATCGATCGCCGGCGACCCCGTCACATGCACATTCTCCGCCCGCTCGCCCATCTTCACGATCCGCTCGGCACTCAGCTTGGTCGCCGCACAGTGCAGATGCGACATCTTGGTGATCGCGTGCCGCATCGCTTCGTCGGCGATGCCCTCGGCACGGTCGCCTCCATGAATGTGGCAGACGGCGATGCCCGCGATGCTCGCCGCACTCGCCGCGGCGAACGCTTCGATGCGATCCCCCAGCACCACCACCCAATCCGGCTTCAGCTTCTTGAACGCGCTCGCAAAGCCCTGCATCCCGCGTGCCGTCGCCGCGGCGTGATCGACGCGCCCCCGATCGCCAGCCCGCTGCATCGGCACACGCGCCGCGACGCGATACGCCTTCTCAACCTCGCGCACCGTCAGCGCGGGCTTCAGCAGATGCTCACCCGCGACCACGACCAATAGCTCCAACCCCCGATGCTTCTTCACGGCGTCCATCACCGGGCGCAGCAGGCCAAACTCGGATCGCGAGCCAGTGACGATCAGCACGCGCTTGCGTGCTCTTGCCGGAGGGTTTCGCTTTGTACTGCGGGCCTTGGCCATGGGTCAGAGCATATCGGCTCCCATGCGCTGTACGATGCCGCCCGTGGAAGCACCACAGCCCGCCACAACCCCCTCGCCCGACCGTCGGCCGATCTCCGCCCGCGATCACGCGCTTTGGAAGGCCGTGGCGGGGTGGCTCGTGCAGCGCGGCGTATCGCCCAACGCCATCAGCGTGGTCGGGATGATCGCCTGCATTCTTGCCGGTGTGTGTTTGGCCCTCACACCGCACGCCTCCGGGCTTGCCGAGCGCGGGCTGTGGATCGCGGCGGCGGCGCTCGTGCCCTTCCGCCTGCTCTGCAACATGCTCGACGGCATGGTCGCCATCGGCCGCGGCGTGGCCTCGCCCGTGGGTGAGCTGTACAACGAGATTCCCGATCGGATCAGTGACATGGCGACCCTGATCGGGCTCGGATTCGCCACCGCCGCCCACCCGACGCTCGGCGCGTTTGTCGCATCCCTCGCCGTGTTCGTCGCATATGTGCGGGCCGCGGCAAAGGTGGCCGGTGCTCCTCAGGACTATCGCGGACCCATGGCCAAGCAGCAGCGGATGGTCGTGGTGATCATCGTCTGTCTCTGGATGGGGTGCGCTCCTGTGGACTGGCGCACGCTCGGGGATCGCTCGATCGCCAACATCCCCCTGACCGCACCGAACATCGCGCTCCTGGTCATCGCCTTGGGCAGCATGATCACCGTCGCTCGGCGCGTGCGGCGTGCCGCGGCGGTGCTCAACGCCTCTCCACGCCGGTAGACTCTCACCATGCCCACGCTCGCCAGCACCACTCTGCCGCCGATGTTCGGCTTCGACGGCTCGCTCGATGACCCGGGCGTGCGCCTGCTGCTCATGGTCATCAGCGGCCTGCTCGCGGCCGCCGTGCTCATCGTCGGTGCGCTCGCCGCCTCAGGGCGTGTCGGGCCGGAGATGCGATCGGAACTCACCAAGCGCACGCTCGCCTGGGCGGTCATGGCCCCGCTGGTGGGCCTGCCGATCCTGCTCGGCAAACTGCCCACCGTGCTCATGGTCACGATCATCGGCCTGCTCTGCTATCGCGAGTTTGCCCGGGCCACGGGGCTCTTTCGCGACAAGACCATGTCCGCGCTCGTCGCCGTCGGGATTGTGCTGTTCAACTTTGCCGCACTGGACCACTGGTTCGGCCTGTGGCAGGCGCTTTCGCCGCTCTCGCTCATCGTCATCGCCGCGTGTGCGATTCTGCGTGATCAGCCCAAGGGCTACATCCAGCGCGTCGGGCTCGGCGTGTTCAGTGTGCTGCTTTTTGGCGCGTGCCTCTCGCACCTCAGTTACTTTGCCAATGAGCCCACCTATCGCGCCCCGCTGCTGCTGCTCATCATCGCCATGGGCATGAACGATGTCTTCGCGTTCTGCACGGGCAAGCTCATCGGCGGGCCGAAGCTCCGTCCGAACACCAGCCCGGGCAAGACCATCTCGGGCGCGCTCGGGGCGATTGCGCTCACCACTACCCTCGCGGTGGTGCTCGGGTCGCGCGTGTTTTCGGGTGAACTGGCCGCACTGCCACACCTCATTGTCATGGGTATGCTCGTCAGCATCGCTGGGATCCTCGGCGATCTCACCGTCTCCAGCGTCAAACGCGATGTCGGCATCAAGGACATGGGCAACGTCATCCCCGGCCATGGCGGCGTGCTGGATCGTGTCAACAGCTTGCTCCTCGCGGCACCGGCCATCTTCCACTATGTCATGTACTTCCGCGGTCTGGGCGAGGGCCAGCCGACACGCATCTTTTCCCGCCTGTTCCTCGGCTGATTCGTCTTCCCCTCCATGCCCGACACACCAAGCGCATCCGAGCCGACCCCGCCCTCTCCGCCCGCCGCGTCCGCGGGCGACTGGGCCTATGCGCCCGCCAAAGACCACGGCCTGAGCGAGCTCGAACGCGCCCGCAGCTACAAGCGAGAGGCCGGGCTCATCTCCACCATCGGCCACCAGTGCTGGTGGGCCGGCGTGCGCACCTACTTGCGTCTGTACCACCGGCTTCAAGTCATCGGCGCTGAGCACTTTCCCAAAGAGCCGCCGTTCATCCTCGTGGCCAATCACTCCAGCCACCTTGACGCGATGGTGCTCGCGGCACCGCTGCCGATGCGTTTGCGCGATCGCATCTTTCCCGTCGCAGCGGCGGATGTGTTCTTTGAGAACGCGCCCGTGACGCTCTTTGCTTCGCTCATGCTCAACGCCCTGCCCATGCACCGCGCCAACCGCGGCCGGCACGCACTCAAAGAGCTGCGGGAGCGTCTCGTTGGCGAGCCCTGTGCGTTCA
Organism: Phycisphaerales bacterium; assembly: GCA_019750095.1. Classification (GTDB taxonomy): domain Bacteria; phylum Planctomycetota; class Phycisphaerae; order Phycisphaerales; family UBA1924; genus UBA4658. The sequence continues at coordinate 941 of JAIEOW010000059.1, read as the reverse complement.
TCCTCTTTCCCGAGGGCGCACGCTCGCGCACGGGCGAGATGCTGCCGGTCAAAAGCGGCATCGGCATGATCGTTGCCGAATCTGCGGTGCCCGTGGTGCCCTGTTGGCTCGAAGGGTGCTTCGAGGCGATGCGTCCGAATCAGAAGTTGCCCCGCCCGCGCAAGATCCGCATGCACATCGGCCCCGCTGAACGCTTCGCGGGCACCCCAAACACCCGCGACGGGTGGGACCACATCGCCAAGACGCTGGAGTCCCGCATTCGCTCGCTCCGACCCGGATAAACCGTGAATAGCTTCTTCGCACGACCAAAGTCGGTGGCTTCTCGGACCGAAGTACACTTCGGGCCACTGTTCGAGGCGGGCCAACGGGTGCGGTATGGAGATTCAGATCGATGCGGGTGCTGCTGGCCGGGTTTGGTTCCGTGGGTCGTGCTCTTGCCGGGCTCATTGAGCGTCGGCGTGAGGAGCTCTACCGCCGCAGCGGCTTGTCGCTCAAGCTCGTGGGCGTGCTCGACTCGCAAGGCGCCGCCCTCAGCGAGCACGGGCTCGATGCACGCACGCTCATCGATGTGAAGACCTCGACCGGCACCGTCGCGAACTACCCCACCTATGGGCTGAAGCGCGACGACGAGCTTCGGCTCATCCGTGAGACCGCCGCCGATGTGTTCGTCGAATCCACCCCCAGCACGCTGAACAACCCCATGCCCACCATGGAGCGGCTGAAGGCCGCCATGGCCAGCCGAAAGCACGTGGTCAGCGTCAACAAAGCCCCGCTCGCCGTGGCCATGCCCGCACTGCTCGAGCTCGCCCGGTTCAATCGGGTGCAACTGCGCTACTCAGGAACAGTCGGCGCGGGCACGCCCGTGCTCGCCACCGCGCGCACGCTGAGCGCGGGCGACCGCATCCTGAAAGTACGCGGCATCATGAACGGCACGACCAACT
>JAIEOW010000054.1 GCA_019750095.1 Phycisphaerales bacterium | reverse complement strand
GTTGCGCTGTACAAAATGACGGGGAACTTCACGGTGCCGCTGCTGGTGGCGGCGGGGGCGTATGCGGGGAGCGCGGTGCAGATGTGGCGGCTGGACCGGAGGGTGCGAGCGGGGCGGGCGGTCTGAGAGGATTACGGGATATCTCGGCCGCGGACACCGTTGAAGGTGTAGAACCAGGGGTGAGTGTTGGGGTGGTACAAGATACCTGTGCTGTGACGCGTTCCGCGGAGTTCAACTGGGGCTCGAGGAGTGAGATCGCGCCAGGGAAAGACGAGCGCGCTGCCGTCGACAAAGGAAGCGGGCTGGACGGGTTTGCCCACGTCGCGTCGCTCGTTGTCCTCAGCCCACTCGCCAAGGAGGATTTTCTTGGATGGGAAGAGTGCTTCGTGATCGAACGTGGCTCCGATCTGCTCGTCGAGCCGTGTTCTTGTCTCCAAGTTCCAGTATTCAGGGCGGGCGACGAAGATGATCGGGTAGAGCATGAAGGTCGGGTAGGGGAGATTGTCGAGGTCGCGTGAGGCGAAGGCACGGCTGAACATCACGCCGTCGTAGTAGCGATCGGCGAGTCCGATGTGCCATAACCGATAAACATCAAACAGCCGAACCTCGACCTCGTAGTCGGCCTTCTCGCAACGGAGCGTGGTCGTTTCATTTCTGGGGTCGGTGAGAAACGGGAATGCTCCACCGAAGTCTGACTGGTACATGGCGAAGACGGCGGCGTGCTGACGGAGACTGTTGAGCTGACGGGCGTCCATAGCTCTTTCGCGGGCGGCGAAGAACTGAGGAATCGCGAGGGAGACGAGCACAGCGAGAATCACGATGGTGATGAGCATTTCAACGAGCGTGAACCCCGCAGGGGTGCTCGTGGCTCGCCCACCGTGAAGCGGTCTCCGTGATGGAATAATGCTTGAAGCCAACGAGGACCTTGAAACAACCAGCCAAGCCACAAGTGCCGAGATCATGGCGGCATTGCGTGCGAAGACGACGGTCGGATGATCGAACCACGCGGGCGCAGCACGACCGAAGCAGCCGCAGGCGACAGAACCTGCGGTGGTCAGTTGATAGGCGTAGCCAGCCGTCATGACGACAAGCATTCCGACCGAAGTGATGGCCACTAAGCGACGCGCGAAGCCCAGCAGCCACATGACGCCAAGCACACACTCAAGCGGCGGGATGGCGGCACCTGCGAAGGCCAGCAGGCGTGGGTCGAAGGCGCGCCACTGGCGCAGGGCAAGTACAAACGCCGGCCAATCAGCCAACTTCAAGAGGCCAGCATCAGCTACAGCCGTCATGGTAACGGCTGCGGCTGCGAAGAGGATGCGAGTGTGGATGGGTCGCACGGCTGAGGTGATTTGATCAGTCTCCGCCGCCGCCACCACCGCCAGGGCCGCCCGGGCCGCCGACGCAGGCGACGCCGCCAACGGTCCAGCTACGGCACCCTCCAAATGTGGTCGTGGCATCGGCGACACAACCGGCACCATGGCACCGGTTGCCTCGCCACTCGCAAACACCAGCGATGTTGGAACTCGGGATCGCAGTCTCGAATCCGGCCTTTGTCGGGGCAGCCGAAGTGAAAATGCTCACTCCTCCAGGGTCGCTCACTCGAAAATCACAGCAAGGTGTTGGGCGTGATTCGCAGTTGTGACAGCGCGGATAGTTCTGGTCGTGGTGGTTGATCGGATCGATGACCATTGAGTCACAGCAGGTACCCGTTGTGATCACCATGCACGCGGGGACTGCAAACGCACGGACGGAAACAACGCACAGCACGATCACGGCCAGAAGAGTAAGAGCGTGTCGCATGAGAATCTCCTTTTGTTAGTGCTTGCGAAACCGCCATGCCACGACTACGAGCGTTGTGGCTATGATGACTGTTATAAACCACCACCCCGTCATTCGAAGTGTTTTCGATGCTCCTGCGGACTGTCCGCCACCGCGGACCTGAGTCCCGTCGGCGTTATTCTGGAGCAATGTGCCGTCGGGCTGCATGTCCTGAATATAGATCAGCTTGAGATCAGGACGGATCACATCCGGTTTCTCCCAGTCTGGAGGTTCTACAAGAGATCGAACTTCGGCATCGGAAACAATTTTTGCTTCTTCGAGCACGTATTTTATGACTAAATCAGTGCCCATTTGCATGATGAGTCGAGGCACCCGACGGTCTGTGATGTTCGGGAGCGTTCCCCAGTCCTGCGCCGATGCGGACTGGATGAATCTGTTGTCATCGATGCGGGTCACGCGCGAATCGATGCGAGAAATCAGCCCAGAACTCGGATCCGTCTGGATCTCTATGTCGAGTCGTACGGCCTGAGACCGCATCGTTCCTGACGTTGTCGTAGTGAGTCGTCCGTCGCTGTTTCGCGACAAGTGCGGTGGCGACTCAAACTCTGCAAAGTGGAGTTGGCTCAAGCCGCCGGTGAACACAGACCACGCGAACGGTCCCCAGCTCGAGTACATCCCTCGAGCATCGTACATCGGTGGCGGTGTCATCGACCGACGTATGCGCATCAGTCTTCCTGAAGACTGCTGCCAGAGCACCGAGGAACTCTGGGCCGTGTCATTGCCGCCGGGGGACACGTTCGGAAAGTTCGGAGCTTCGACACTGATCCGCCAAAGGTCGGACGCGGCCCAAGTCCGAATTTCAGTTGGCGGACCATCAAGGCCGATCATCCGCTTGATCGACGCCAAGTTCATGGCCTTGGCACCCTCAGGGGCGCGAGCGGCCTCTTCTTCCATGCGTCGAAGCTCGTCCGGAGTGCGGGCCGTGCCCATCCACTGCTTCGCAAACACGTAGATCGCCGGGCGCTTTTCCGGTGGTGCCGTTGCCAAAGCCCACAGTTCTCGAAACTCGCGATCGACGGCTGCAACGTCGGCGGTCTGGGCTATCGAGGCCGGGACTCTCGCCAGCCAGACCAAAACCATGGCCACACAAACAATCGGGATGCTTCGGCGTGCGTTCATCTGCGGCCCCTCAGATTCGCCAGTTGTCCCAGATTGCTATTGTCCTCCGTCTTAAGCACCCTGCAAGTCAAAAAAAAAAAATAGACAAAACGCGTAAGATTTTTATGGACAACGGACACATTACTCTTTTTGGTGCGGCGGGCGAGGTCACGGGGTCGTGCGCGCTGGTGGAGTTTGGGCGGGCTCGGGTGGTGGTCGATTTCGGGATGATTCAGGGGGCGGAGGAGGTTGAGCGGAAGAATCTGATTGCGCCGGAGTTTGATGCGCGGTCGATCGATGCGGTGGTGGTGACGCATGCGCATCTGGATCACTGCGGACGGCTGCCGATGCTGCCGCGGCTGGGGTTCAGCGGCAAGGTGTGGACGACGAAGCCGACGCATGAGCTGCTTGGGGCGGTGTTGCATGGGTCGGCGCGGGTGCAGGCAATTCGCGTGACCGAGCACGCCGAGCGGGTGCTGCGGCGGAGCGGGCTGGGCGTGCCGCGTGCCGACGGACGCGGAACCGAGCGGGGCAGGCGGCGCGGATATGGGGGCGAGCGCGTTCGCGTGGAGAAGGTGTGGGCCGACACGCCCTGGCAGCCGGGGATCGAAGCGATCGATGGGCCGGTGCGGCTGTATGACACGCACGAGGTGGACGCGATCTTGCGGCGGGTGGAGAGTGTGGGGTATGGGGAGCCCGTCGAGATCGCGCCGGGTGTGCGGCTGCGGATGCTTGATGCGGGGCATGTGATCGGGTCGGCGAGTGTGGAACTGACGCTTGGCGAGGGACGGCACGAGCGGGTGATTGTGTTCAGCGGAGATCTGGGGCCGGCGAGCGCGCCGCTGCTGGCGGCACCGAAGAGTCCGGAGCGCGCCGATGTGGTGGTGATGGAGAGCACGTACGGGGATCGAGATCATCCGCGGGTGCAGGAGACGATGCAGGAGCTGGCGGGGATCGCGCACGCGGCGCGGAGCGAGCAGTTTCGCGTGGTGGTGCCGACGTTTACGCTGGGGCGTGCGCAGCAGTTGCTCTTTCGACTCGGGCAGCTGAGTCGGGATGGGCTGCTCGGGGGCTTGCCGGTGTATCTGGATTCAAAGATGGCGGTGGCGGCGAGCGAGACATACGCACGGCATCCAGAGTTGTTGGATGAGACGTCGCGGAAGATGTTGGCCGGCGGAACGTGGCCGACGCACTTTGATGAGCTTGTGTACGTGGAGGGGCGTGAGGATTCGCGTCGTCTGAATCGGCTCCGTGGGGGCGGGATCATCGTGGCGGGGAGCGGGTTCTGCCACGGCGGGCCGGTGGTGGAGCATCTGACGCACACGCTGCATCGGGAGGATGGACTGGTGCTGCTGATCGGACACCAGCCGAGCGGGACACCGGCGGGGGACCTTGCACGCGGATATCCGACGGTGGTGTTGAATGAGGAGGAGCAGGACGTGCGCTGCCGCGTGAAGGTGATCCGCGGGGTGAGCGGGCACGCGGATCGCACGGGGTTGATCGGTTGGCTTGGGGGGATCAAGGATCGACCTGAGCGGGTGATCTTGAATCACGGCGAGCGGGAGACACGCGCGAAGCTGGCGGAGCGAATCGGTGAGCAGCTTGGGGTGGAGTGCGAGCAGCCGATCGTCCTTTGATGGGTGGGTTCGCAGGGGCCTAGGATTGATTATGAACGCGACCGCCAAAACGACGACGGGGACGACGACCAGTTAGCCGGGGCGGCGAGCATGTGATTCGCTTTGAACCCGGCACGATGAGGCCGGGTTTTTCGCTTTTTGGGGCCGTAGGATGGGCTCGCTTTCAGGAAGTCGATGGGCCACGCTGGGGACCAGCGTGCCACGCAAGACAAGAAGAAGGGACAGTCAGCATGCCTCGGATCACACTGCCGGATGGGTCGGTCAAGGAGTTTTCGAGCGCGGTGAGCGCGCGCCAGGTGGCTGAGGCGATCGGGCCGCGGCTGGCGATGGCGGCGCTTGGGTGCAAGATCAATGGCGTGCTGAGCGATCTGTCGACGATGCTTGACAAGGACTGCTCGCTTGCGATCGTGACGGCGCAGACCCGCGAGAAGAAGCCGGATACCGATGCGTTGTATCTGCTGCGGCACTCGGCGGCGCACGTGATGGCGGAAGCGATCCAGCGGATCGTGCCGGAGGCGCAGCTGGTGTACGGGCCGCCGCTCGAGGACAAGTTTTACTATGACATCCGCTTCCCCGACAATCGCCCGCTGAAGGAGAGCGACTTTGGGGCGATCGAGGCGGAGATGAAGAAGATCATCGGGGAGGATCGGAAGTTCACGCGGTATGAGCAGGGGCGCGATGAGTGCCTTGCGCGGCTCAATCGCGAGGGAAACAAGTACAAGGTCGACAACGCGCAGAGGGCTATCGCGGCGGATGCGAACGCGGCGTTGACGTTCTATGCCACCGGCGAGCCGGGCAAGAACTGGGAGGATCTGTGTCGCGGGCCGCACGTGCCGAGCACGGGGCGGATCGGTGCGATCAAGGTGCTGTCGCTCGCAAGTTCGTACTGGCACGGCGACGAGACATCGGATCGGCTGACCCGCGTCTACGGCACGGCGTTCGCGACCCAGGCCGAGTTGGATCAGTATGTGCAGCAGCGCGAAGAAGCGTCGAAGCGCGATCACAAGGTGGTCGGGCGTGCGCTGCGGCTGTTTCATATCGATGAGGACGTCGGGCAGGGGTTGATCTTGTGGACTCCGGCGGGGTCAGTGGTGCGCAAAGAGTTGCAGGCGTTTATCGCGGATGAGCTGCGGAAACAGGGGTACACCGAGGTGTTCACGCCGCACATCGGGCGGCTGGAGCTATACAAGACCAGCGGGCACTTTCCGTACTACAAGGAATCGCAGTTTGCGCCGATCATCGAGCGCGAGGCGATCGAGGAGTTGAGCAAGCAGGGGTGCTCGTGTGCGGAGATGTTCAACCGCGTCGAGGGCGTGAGCGCTCGACTGGCGGCGGGGATCAACGAGCGCACCAAGAAGCAGACCATCACGTCGGATCGCGTGCTGCCCGATGATCAGCTCATCAACGGGTTCATGCTGAAGCCGATGAACTGTCCGCACCACGCCAAGATCTTTGCGAGCGCGCCGCACAGCTATCGCGACATGCCGGTGCGGCTTGCCGAGTTCGGTACGGTGTACCGCTGGGAGCAGTCGGGCGAGCTGAACGGGATGACGCGCGTGCGCGGGTTTACGCAGGACGACGCGCACCTGTTCTGCACCGAGGACCAGGTGGCGGCGGAGGTGCAGGGATGCCTGTCACTGGTGAAGATCATTTTTGCGACGCTCGGGATGAAGGAGTATCGCGTGCGGGTGGGGCTGCGCGATCCGGATTCGGGAAAGTACACCGGGAGCGCGGAGAACTGGGACAAGGCCGAGGCGGCCTGCATCGCGGCGGCGAAGTCTCTGGGCGTGGAGTTCAGCCAGGAGCCGGGCGAAGCGGCGTTTTACGGGCCGAAGATCGACTTTGTGGTGCGCGACGTGATCGGGCGCGAGTGGCAGCTCGGCACGGTGCAGATCGATTACAACATGGCGTTGCGATTTGATCTGAGTTACATCGGGCCGGACAACACGCCGCACCGACCGGTGGTGATCCACCGCGCGCCGTTCGGGAGCATGGAGCGATTCTGCGGCGTGCTGATCGAGCACTTTGCCGGCGCGTTTCCGACGTGGCTGAGTCCGGAGCAGGTGCGTGTGCTGCCGATCAGCGAGAAGAGCGACGCGTATGCGCAGAGCGTGCTGGACGCGCTGAAGGCCGTGAACGTGCGTGCGACGGTGGACCTGTCGAACGATCGCATCCAGGGCAAGATCAAGGTGGCTGCGGACATGAAGGTGCCGTATCTGCTGGTGGTTGGACCAAGAGATGCGGAGCAAAAGGCGGTATCGGTGCGTGTGCGCGGGATGGAGAAGGATGCGGGGAGCATGCCGCTGGCGGCGTTTGTTGATGGGATTCGGAAGGAGATCGCGGAGAAGCGGGTTGAGCTTGGGGTGAAGCCGTAGCTGCTCAGACTCTGGTATGATTGGTCATGTTTCTGCATGGCGTGGACATTCCAGTCGCAGCTCTTGCGTCGTTTTGCCGGAAGCATCATGTCGCAAAGTTGTCGCTCTTTGGGTCGATTCTGCGCGACGACTTTGGGCCGGGGAGTGACGTCGATGTGCTTGTGGAGTTTGTTCCCGGCACGCGGGTCAGTCTCTTGGATATGGGCGGAATGCTGATCGAACTTCGGCACATGATCGGCCGTGAGGTCGACCTTCGAACGCCCGAGGACCTCTCGCCATACTTTCGCGAGACGGTGAAACGCGAGGCCAAGTTGCTCTATGCCGCCTGATCCGCGACGAGTCGAGATCGCCGATCGGGTGCGGATCCAGCACATGCTGGATGCGGCTTGTCAGGGTGTGAACTTCTGTGTGGGGCGTGGGCGAGCAGACCCTGGAACGGATCAGATGTTTCGTCGTGCGCTTCTGCATGCGATTCAGGAGATCGGTGAAGCCGCGTCGCGGGTGAGCGAGAGTTCTCGTGGACGCGTGCCCGGCCTGCCATGGACAAAGATCGTCGGGATGCGCCACCTGATGGTTCATACGTATTGGTCGGTGAATCTGGATCTCGTTTGGGAGGTCGGCTTGCGCGATCTTCCAGAGTTGATTGAGCGGCTGGAAGCAGCCACGGCAGGATGGCCGATGCCAACGGGAGAGTGACTGCAATCTCTGGAGCCCAAGATGAGCCGGGTACAGAACCGAACCTCGCGCGGATTCATGATCGTGCCGCTGGCCGTCGTGCTCTGGGTCGCTCTGTTGATCCTGGGCGTGCTGCTGTGGCAGAAGACGCCGCCGGCGGGATATGTGCCGGCGAAGGGCGTTGGGCCGGGGCAGATCGGCTCGGTGATCCTGGCCGTGCTGTATGGTGGGTTTTGGTTCTGGGTGGTGGGGGGCGTGGCCGAGAAGAAAGGCAAGGCCGCCGCGAACGTGACGGCGGTGATCGCGATCGGACTTGCGGCGGTCATGATGGGATTGAGCTATGCGGGGTTGACGGCTGATCAGCGAAAACTGGCCAAGAACGCTCAGGGGGCGGGAGCGAACACGCAGCAGACTCCGGGCGGATCGACCGGCGGTGGCGCGAGCAATCCGGGCACGCCCGCGGATCAGGGCATGCGGCGCATGGCGGATCAACTGGCGCGGCAGAATCAACCGGGGCTCGGGCAGCCGTCGTTGCCGACGTCAAGGCCAGGGAGCGTGCCGCCGCCTCGGCCGCAGACCGGACCAGCGCCGGCGCGTGGGCCCGAGGAACGGCCCGCGACGCCGCCGGAGCCAGTGAAAGAGCACGCGGCGATCACGCCCACGGTTGAGGCATTTGAGAAGGAGATCGAAGCGGCGATCGAGGCACTGATCAAGAAGGCGGATGCTGTGGTGCCTTCGATGTCCACGATGGTGGCGCATGATCTGCGGGATGTGAAGAAGCGACTGGAAGATGCCGAGGCGATGAGGGTGATGAGTGAAGGGCTTGTCAAGCGGTTCGATGGCGCAATCGATGAGTTGAAGCAGAGACTGGTCGCGGCGGGCGTGCCCGACAGCGAGTCTTCGCATCAGAGCATCCGATGGGCGGCAACGTCGAACTCGGCGATGCGGGGCTTTGCGGCCAAGAGCTACGCGGAGCTGGGCGAGCGTGCCGTAGAAGAACTCAAGGCGCTGCAGGAGCACTTTGGCAAGTGGACACTGAACGCCAAACGCGAGCTGGTGTGTAAGGACACGGCATTGAAGCAACGCCTCGAATCGATGCGGTTCTTTGTCAAGGCGGAAGCCGACCGGCACGAAGCGACCAAGCAGCGTTTACGCGGGAAGTGATCACGCGGCATCAACTGGGCGATCGCGCGGACTCTCGAAACGGGGCGGCGGGGTCGATCTCGATTTGGACGCCCTTGGCGTCGATGCCCAGGAGCCGGAGATTGCGCAGGTTGGCTTTGAAGGCAAAGTCGAAGATGTCGCCGGCGATCGGGATCTCGCCGAGCAGTCCATCGATGAGGGCGTTGCCGATCATTTTCAGGATGGTGACGCGATCGGCACCGAGCTTGTAGCCCTGATAGATGATATAGGCGGAGATAGACGTGGTGATGAGATCACCGACGCCGGGGAGCAGGCCGATCAGCGGATCGAGTCCAATGCGGAACTTGAGTCCGGGAATGCGGATGGAGCTGTCCATCAGCACGGCGAGCTTGCGGAGACGCTCGATGCGTGTGGCGCGATCGAGTTCGGATCGTGCGTGCGGCAGTCGCCGAGCATGCGGCGGGCTCGTTGGCGGCGTGGCGGGGCCGGTGGTGGCAGAGTGGTGATCAGCCGGGCTGGTCATTGGGATGGCCGGAAATGCGCTCATCAACATGGTATTGGGAAAGAGGTGCGGGGGATTGCGAACGCACGCAGACCCGGAAAAAGCGTGGAGCATCAACGTGCAACCCGGCGGCGATGACCGGTTCGCCGCCGGGTGTGGAGAAGGTCCGAGAGTACTTCGCGACAAGTGGTCCTTGAACGCGCAAGTGGGAGAAATGGTGCAGGGGGGCGGGCTGCGGTCTGGACGCGGCACAGATGCGTCCGTGGGCATGGACCGCGCTGGCCGCGCCCCCTTGCGCCGGGGCAGTGCGATGTTGATTGCGGTCAGCGGCGCCGACGAGCGGCGAGCAGGCCGCCCATCATCAGGCACGCGGCGGAGCCGGGCGTGGGAAGGGGCTCAGAGTAGAAGAAGTCATCCATGGCGACGACATCGCACGTGCCGTCGTCGGTGTTGAGCGCGGAGAGGGCGCAGTTGCCGGCGGTGATGCGGACGCGGCCGATGCGTGTGGCGTCGTCGAAGGAGATCCCCAGAAACGAGAGGCCATTGTTAAACACGGGCACGGCGTAGGAACCGATGAGCGCGTCAGCGGGGTCGAAAAGCTCGATGCGTGTAGTGTTGGCGAGGTCGACATCGGTGAAGACCACGCCGAAGCCGCCGACCGTCGCGGGAGTGCTCGGGCTGTTTGGGATGAAGAACCGCACGTCGGTGATCGTGCTCTCGTTTGCGGCGAAGAGCTTTTGCGCGGAGAAAGTCTTGAAGGTGTTGTCATAGGTGCCGTTGATGTCGCCGAAGCGGAGGTTGGGATTGGCGTCGTCGCCCGGGATTCTGGCCGACTGGATGAAGCCGGTGCCCGGGGTGCTGTAGAGCGCGCCGCGTTGGACGGGGTTGCCGTTGAAGCCGTTGGCGGCGAGGGGCGTGGTGACGTTAGAGTTTGCTCCGCCGTCCCAGTTGATCTCGCGGCGACCGATGGCGAACGAGCCGCCGTTGCCGTTGTTCGATCCGCCGAGGGAGATGTCAGCGCGGAAGAGATCGACGGTGGAAAGGATGCTGGCGGCGTCTGGGCCGGTCGCCGAGCGGAGAACGGGGACGGCGAGGGCTTGGCCGCAGGAGGTGGCGATGAGCGCAAGAACAGCGGTGCTTTGACGAAGCATGGGACGGACTCCTAAGGGTTGTTCGGAAAGAGCGGCGGCGTCAGCCCCGCGCACATGGCGGAGCGTCGCGGGTTCTCAGGGCCGAGGGGAGGGGTGCTCCCGACGCCGCCGGACACTTGTAGATGTCCGGTCGTTGCGCGATCTTGCAGTGAGAGTTCTGAATCGCGCGAGATTGTTCGTGAGACGCATTGGGAAGATTCAGGCTCGTGGCTCGGGCACCCTCCCAGTGCTCATGGATTCATCAAGCTGTACATGCGGGACGCCTGTGCCACTGGAAGCAAAACCGGGTCTTTATCAGGCTGCCGGGAACTTGTGGGAATTTCTCGATAGAATCGCAATGCCGTGCCAGGGTCGGGACATGCGCAAGTACGCGATCGTCCTGATGGCCTCGGCGTTCTGGAAGCACTGGCGGAAGGGGATGGGGCGGTGGCCGGGAGGTTTCGCGTTGGAATCGTCGGCCTCGACGAATCCTGGATGGCTTTCCCCCGACGCGTTCGCGTCGCGGCTTGAAGAATCGCGGCATGCGCTCTGGTGCATCGCCGCGGCAGTGACTCAGGATCGCGAACAGGCGCACGATGTCGTGCAGGAAGCGGCCATGATCGCGCTTGGCAAGCTCAACGAGTTCAACCTGGGCACCAGCTTCGTTGCATGGATGGGCCAGATCGTCCGCTTCACGGCACTTAACGAGCGTCGGCGCCAGGTGCGATCTCGCTCGGTCGCGACGGATCCGAGTGTCATGGGCGAGAGCGTCGCCGAGCGTTCGGTGGGCTTTGCGATCGCCGGTGAACATGCCAGCGGCGACGTGGCCGATGCCCTGAGCGGGCTGGATGACGTGGCCCGGGCGTGCCTGCTCATGCGCACGGTGGTGGACATGAGCTACAAGCAGATCGCCGAGGCGCTCGACATTCCCGAGGGAACCGCGATGAGCCACGTGCATCGATCGCGTCAGCAACTCCGCAAAGTGCTCGAAGCCCGCGGCACCGGAGGTGGGGTATGAGCAACGCACCGTTTGAACCCATGGCGAACGTGGATGCCTACGTTGATGGGCTGCTCTCGCCCGAGGAGACCGCCGCGTTTGAGCGTGAGCTTCAAATCTCGGCCGAGTTGCGACGGCAGGTCGAACTGCATGAGCAGAGTGTTCGTGAAGTACGCTCGACGTATCGATACGAACCGAGGGCGGGAGCTGCGGCAACTCTTGAGACATCTGTCACGCCAACGGCGGCACGCGATGCCGTGCCCGCACTGAAGCTCTCGGGCGATCAAGCGATTCAGCGGGCAATGCGATCCGGCGGCTTGTTGCGAATGCGACGCCTCGCGATCGCGGCGGTGCTCGTGCTTGGGTGCGCTGGAGTTTGGGCAACCTATGTGCACCTGACCTCACCCGGCGACAAGCTCGTCGGGCCGCAGGAGATCTATTTGGCTCTGGATCGGGCCAGTTGGACGCCGGAGGAAGTGTGCACCGAGGGGCCCGCGTTTGCGAAGTATGTACAGACGCGCATGGGCCAGCCGCTGTCGATCACCGCGCGTCCCGGGGTAGAACTGGTGGGGTGGTCGTATGGCGACGGGTATGACGGTCGGATTGTCGGCGAGAAGACCGTGGTGATGCTTGCTCGCGTCGATGGCCGCGGCGTCGCGGTGCTCATCGATCGTGTGTCGCAGGATCGCACGCTGAGCGTGCCCGAGGGCAGCGGGCTGCGCATCTTCCGGCGCGTGGTCGGGTCGCTGGTGGTGTATGAAGTGACGCCGTGGGAAAAGCCGATGATCCTCGACGCACTCGCCGCTCAGTAGTCGGACGGATTGAGCAGTTCAGCAATCGATTCCAGCACAGCGTCGGCCTCGTGCAACATGTCGCGTGGTACCGTGTGCGCCACGCCGATGACGAACATGCCCGCGGCCTTAGCCGACTTGATCCCCGTCGGGGTGTCTTCGATCGCAAGGCATTGCGTTGGATCGACCGCGAGTTGTCGGGCGGCGAGCAGATAGCCATCGGGCGCGGGCTTCATGTTGGGAACATCGTCGCCGCACACCAGCGTGGAGAGATAGTCCCGCAGATTCAGAGTGCGAAGCAGGGGATCAACGGTTGCCCGGACGGACCCGGAGCACACGGCGATGGGACCAAGGTCGTGGGCCTTGCGCACAACCTCGGCCGCGCCCGGCTGCTCTTCAAAGCGGCGCTCGGCGATGCCACGGGCCATGAGGTCCCACTTGGCCTTTAGCAGCACGTGGATCTGTTCATCGCTGATCTGCGAGCGATTCCACTCCGCAATGCGGCGATACGCGTTGTGATCGCCCCGACCCACGATGTGGCGATAGAAGTCCTCGCGGGTGAACGTCCACCCGAGGTGCGAGATCGATGTGCGGATCGCCCACTCGTGAAGGGGTTCTGAGTTCACGAGCACGCCATCGAAGTCGAAGATGATCGCGGCACGATTGTTGAGCATGGACATCAGAGTGTGTTGCTTGCAGGATTGAGATCAAAGCCGCCGGCCACGGCCGGCGCGGTCAAACGCTCAGGACTTGGACGTCTTTGGCTCGACCGAGTTCATCAAGGTCGTCATATAGGACTGAAAATCATCGTGCATGATCTTCATGCTGGGCGTCGACCACATGAATCGGAAGGACTCCTCTGAGGCGATGTCGCGCATGCGCCGTTCCCAGGAGCGGAAGTAGTCCTCCGGCACCTGGCCGTGGGTGTAACCGAACCAGACGATCTCGAAGACCGAGAGCTGCATGAGGTTGAAGAAGTATTCACGAATCTGTTCGGGATTCCGGGCAAACTCGACGTCGTGGCGATAGACGTTGGCCAGCGAAGGATCGCTCACGCGCATCTCACGGAGGTGCATCTGCGCCTCTACGAGCTTGGCAAAGTTGGCAAAGTGCTGCGCTTCCCGCTGCTTCTTGAACTGCAGGGCGGTGTAGATCAGACCGCCTGCGATGGCGAGCGATGAGAGGGCCTGAAAGGCGAGTTGGACTTCCTGGAGGGTCATGGTCGGGAGAGCATAGTTCTCTCATGCGCCAGCACAAACCGAATCGCGTCATACCCCACCTCACCCCCAAGGTGCTCAAAGATCGGCTTCATTCCGGAGCGTCCCGTCGCCTGAGCCGCCTCGCGAATACGTGCGGCGGTCGCGTCATCCACCCATCGTGCGATGGAGGGGGGATTGGTTTCTCGGATGAAGTCCTCCAGATAGCCGCACACCGTAGAGGGGCGTCGGCCGAGGGCTTGGCAGACTTCTTCGATCGTGTGGCCCTTTGCGAACAAAGGTGCGGCTTGCCGAGAACTTGCTGTGATCGCAGGCGTGTCTTGCTCGGCAATCGGTGCCATGCTTGCCGGGGCCGAGCGTGGCCGCGAACCGGGTTGCACGTCGAGCGCCAAGCCGTGTTGCTGACAATGCGTGACGATCTCGGCGACGAATCGCTCGCCAAAGCTCTGGAGCTTGGCCGAGCCCACTCCGCGTATGCACGCAAAGGACTCGAGCGATCCCGGACGCACGCGGCACATCTCGTCGAGCGCGGTATCGCCGAAGACCACATACGGCGGGACGCCCATCTCGCCCGCAATGACTCTGCGAACGTGTCGGAGGTGCTCGAAGAGTGCGAACTCTTGCGGCGAAAGCTCCGTGCGTGCCGGCGCGGGCCCGGTGCTCTGCGAGCGCTGCTTCTTTCGCCCGAGCGAGGGCGAGGATGTCGAGCCCGCGGCTTCGCGCTGGCGGAGAAGCCGGGGTGCAAAGCGATCCTTGAAGAGGTCGGCCGCCTTAGGTCCCAGCCGAACGACCGGAAACTCGCCCGTATCGCGGGTGAGCACGTCGGCGTCCACAAGTTGCGCAATGCAGCTTGAGAGCACGTCTTTGGGTTGATCGCGCAAAAGGCCGTAGGTGGTGAGTGTGTGATGCTTGCGTTCGATGATCTTGGCCGAGTTGGCCCCGCGAAGCACTTCGATGATGTATGCCGAGCCGAATGCGCCCGAGCCGGAATCACCACGCAGACGCGCGACGCAACTGGCGATCTTCTTCGCGATGGTGACGGCCTCGGGAACTTCTTCCAGTTCGTTCAGGCAGACATCACACGCCCCGCAGAGCCCGTGTCGTGGCTTGGCCTCATCGTGGTTCGGCTGCTCATACGCCTGCCCGAAGTGCTCGCTCAAGGCCTTGTGCCGACAGAGCGCGCCGGATGCGAGCCGCTGCATCTGTTGCACAAGCTCGATCTGGGCGTTGATCGTCTCGGGTGAGACGTCGACCTGTGAGTCCGCCGCGGATCGCTCGATAAGCTGGATCCACTTCGCGGCGTCGATCGAGGAGTACAGCAGCACGCACTCGCTGGGCAGGCCATCGCGTCCGGCGCGGCCAGTCTCCTGCTGATAGGCCTCGATGGACTTCGGGCTTGCGGCGTGGATGACGCAGCGGACATCGCCGCGGTCGATGCCCATGCCGAACGCGACCGTGGCGCAGACGATCGAGAGCCGATCGTTCAGGAAGTCTTCCTGCACGCGATGGCGGGTGCGGTGGTCCAAACCCGCGTGATACGCCTCGGCCCGCAAACCCCCAGCCGAAAGCGAAGCCGCGACCCGCTCGGTGTCCTTGCGGCTGATGCAATACACGATCGCGGCATTGCCCGTGTGTCTTCGCAAGAGGTCGGCGATCTGTTCATCACCCGAGCCCACCCGCGGCAGAATGCGATAGGTCAGATTGGGACGATCGAAGCGGCCGACCAATAGCGCCGGATCGTGCAGTCGTAGCTGAGTGACGATGTCCTCACGCACCCGCGGCGTTGCCGTCGCGGTGTACGCCTGCACGGGAGTGCGCGGAAACACCTCTCGCAACTCGGCGAGTCGGCGATAATCGGGTCGAAAATCGTGACCCCACTGGCTGATGCAGTGGGCTTCATCGATAGCGAAAGAGCCGAGCAGGCCGCGAGCGTCCAGCCGCGTGAGCTGCGTGAGCAGCGTGGAGCCAATCGATCCGCCCGACTCATCCGTGCCCCCAAGCAAGCGCTCAGGAGCGACGAGCAGCAGCTTCAACTCACCCGAATCAACCCTGCGGCGAACCTCGGCCTGATCCGCGCCAGTGATCCCGGAATGCAGAGCAGCGGCTGGATATCCGTCGAGTGTCAGTCCATCGACCTGATCCTTCATCAGCGCGATCAGCGGCGAGATGACGACCGTGAGCTTGCCCGTCACCACCGGCGGCACCTGATAACAAAGCGACTTGCCCCCACCGGTGGGAAGGATCACCAGCGTGTCGCGCCCGGAAATCGCCGCGCTGATCGCTTCGGTCTGCAGCGGCCGCAGCGCGTCAAAGCCCCAGTACTTCTGGAGGGCTGCCAGCACGCCCGGGGCCATGGGTGTTGAAGATTGAGTCTGCACTTCGCTCATTGAACGATGAGGATACGAGCAGGCCGGATCAGGTGCGAGCATTGCCGAGCGCAGCGATCAAACGCGAGCGAAACGGCTCCGGAATCGACGCCTTCGCCGCACGCCCATAGTCATAGGCCACGATGATTCCCGAGCCCGTGGCCACCAGCCCGCCGGTCTTGGCGCTGGTCAGTTCATGTTCGACCGTGAACCGATCGTCCTCAATCGCGGCCAGCCGAGCGGTCACCATGAGCGTGTCGGGATAGCTCAACGGCGCTCGAAAACGGCACTGTACCGAGTGCAGGATTACGCCGACGCCCTTGGCGAGCGGATCGATCTCCCATCCGAGCGCGCGAATGAACGCTACCCGCGCAGTCTCCATGTAGCGGAAGTACACGATGTTGTTGACGTGCCCGAGCGCGTCCATCTCGCCCCAGGCGACAGGGATGCTGACGGTGACCAGTGTGGGTTGCTCGGTGCTCATCTTGAGTGGCCAGCTTCTGCGACTCGGTCGCACGGCGTGAACATGAAAAGGGACGGCGTTGAGCACGCCGTCCCTTGGATGCTGCACGACCCCGCGAGATTACACCCCAACCGGCTTGTGGCTCTCATTCAGCAGTTTCCGCAGCACCGTCTGCAAGATTCCGCCGTTGCGGAAATAGTGAATCTCCACCGCCGTATCCAGGCGGCAGGTCACGACGAAGCTCACCTTCTGCCCCTTCTTGGCACCCTGGGTGATCGTCGCCGTCACGTTCACGTCGCAGCGCGGCGTGATGTCCGCGGGCAACTCGATGTCGAACACATCCGTCGGGCAGATGCCCAGAGAATCCGGCGTCTGGCCCGCTTTGAATGTCAGCGGCAGCACGCCCATGCCCACCAGGTTCGACCGGTGGATCCGCTCGAAGCTCTCCGCGATCACGGCCTTCACACCCAGCAGCATCGTGCCCTTTGCCGCCCAGTCGCGGCTGGAGCCCATGCCATAGTCCTTGCCCGCAAGCACGATCAGGTTCGTGCCCGCCTTCTTGTAGTTCAGCGACGCGTCAAAGATCGGCACCACCGGTGCGCCGCTCTGCGTGAAGTCTCGCGTCCACCAGCCCTCTTTCACAGAGGGATTCGCCGCGCCATCGGTCGAAACACCCGTCAGCTTGTTCTTCACGCGCACGTTCGCGAACGTGCCGCGCGTCATCACCCGGTCATTGCCGCGGCGAGAGCCGTACGAGTTGAAGTCCGTCTTCGCCACGCCCAGCGACTTCAGATACGCCCCCGCCGGGCTCATCTCGGCGATGTCGCCCGCGGGCGAGATGTGATCCGTCGTCACGCTGTCGCCCACATGCACCAGCACGCGAGCGCCGGTGATGCTGACGCGACCCGCCGGGGGCAGAGCCGCCGTCATCCCCGTGAAATACGGAGGATTCTGGATGTACGTCGACTTCTCGTTCCACTTGTACAGATCGCTCTTGCTCACCGGCACCGCGTTCCACGTGGGGTTGCCGTTGAACACGTTGCCATACTCGCGGCTGAACTGTTCCGGCGTCACGCACGAATCACGCAGCGAGGTGACCTCCTGATGCGTGGGCCAGATGTCCTTCAGATACACCGGCTTGCCGTCCTTGCTCGTGCCGATCGGGTCGGAGTGCAGATCGATGTCCACGGTGCCCGCGATCGCGTAGGCGACCACCAGTGGGGGGCTGGCGAGATAGTTCGCCTTCACCGCCGAGTGCACGCGACCTTCAAAGTTGCGGTTGCCGCTCAGCACGCTCGCGGCGATCAGGTCGCCATCCTTGATCGCCTGCTCCACCTCTTCCGGCAGCGGGCCAGAGTTGCCGATGCACGTCGTGCACCCATAGCCGACGGTGGCAAAGCCCAGAGCGTCGAGGTCGGCCGACAGGTTGGCCTTGTTGAAGTACTCGGTAACCACCTTGGACCCCGGCGCGAGTGAGGTCTTTACCCACGGCTTGGCCGTCAGCCCGAGTGCACGCGCCTTGCGTGCCACCAGACCCGCCGCGATCATCACGTCCGGGTTGCTCGTGTTGGTGCAGCTCGTGATCGCGGCGATCACCACCGCACCGTGCTTGAGCTCGCTCGTCTTGCCCGCAAACGGTGCGGCCTGAACCGCCGTATTGCTCGCGGTGTGCTTGACCACGCCCACCGCGTTCAGCTTTTCCGGAGCGAGGCCGAACGACGTATTGCCCAGGGGCTGCGTCAGGGCTTTCTTGAACTCGCTCCGAACATCCTTCAGCAGCACGCGATCCTGCGGCCGCTTCGGACCCGCGAGCGACGGCTGCACCGTCGAAAGATCGAGTTCCATCACATCGGTAAATGTCGGCGCGGGCGTCGATGCATCCCACCACAGGCCGTTGGCCTTGGCATAGGCCTCGGTCAGCGCGGCCTGCTCCACGCGCCCGGTGAATCGCAGGAACTCCACCGTCTTGGCATCCACCGGGAAGAACCCCATGGTCGCGCCATATTCCGGAGCCATGTTCGCGATCGTCGCGCGATCCGGCACGCTCAGCGCGCCGATGCCCGGGCCGAAGAACTCGACGAACTTCTCCACCACGCCCTTCTTGCGGAGAATCTGCGTGATCGTCAGCACCAGGTCCGTCGCCGTCGAACCCTCCGGCAGCTTGCCCGTGAGCTTGAATCCGATCACCTCCGGCGTGACCATGTAGTACGGCTGGCCCAGCATGACCGCCTCGGCCTCGATCCCGCCCACGCCCCAGCCCACAACGCCCAGGCCATTGATCATCGTCGTGTGGCTGTCGGTCCCCACGCACGAATCGGGATACGCCACAGTCTCGTCACCAACCTGCTTGGTGAGCGTGCCCGGAGACAGATACTCAAGATTCACCTGGTGCACAATCCCCGTCGCCGGCGGCACACACCGGAAGTTCCGCAGCGACTGCTGACCCCACTTCAGGAACTCGTACCGCTCGCGATTCCGCCCGAACTCCTTGTCCGCGTTGATCGAGAGCGCGACCTTGTTCCCATACGCATCAACCTGCACCGAGTGATCGATGACCAGATCGCACGGCACCAGCGGATTGATCGCCGACGCATCGCCGCCGAGTGCCTTCATCGCGTCACGCATCGCCGCCAGGTCCACCACGCACGGCACGCCGGTAAAATCCTGCAGCACCACGCGCCCCGGCATGAAGGGCAGTTCCACCTGCGCCGGCTTCTTCGCGTCGTAGTTCGCCAGCCCCGTCACATCGTCGGCGTTCACCACAAACCCGTCCACATTCCGCAGCATGCTCTCCAGCAGCACCTTGATCGAGAACGGCAGCGTCTCCACGCGCCCCACGCCCTTGTCCTTGAGTGCCGAGAGTGCGAAATAGGTGAATGACTTGCCGTTGACGGTCAGGGTGCGCTTGGCATTGAACGGGTTCGATGGGCTCGACATGGGCGGCAGACTCCGTGAAAGGACCAGTGATCACGCACAAGCATCGCCGCTCAGGTGCGATCAATCCAATCAATCGGTATTAGTGTATGTATCAATGTGGCTGATGGCGCATTGCGACATCGCCTGATCGAAAGCCCGCAGAGCGGGCGCAAGCACCGCAGGCCGGGGCGCCAGCCCCGGCGAGACCGATTCCATACCCACAGAGCCCGCGAAGCGGGCGACACACGTGGAGTTGTGGAGCTCGAAGGCGAACTGTGCCGCCCGCTTCGCCGACACTCTTACCGCCGCCCCCCGCCCCGTCAACGCGACTACACCATCGCGATGTTCCGGAACGTCGGCGTAAAGCCGGGGAAGACCGTCGCCAGCGCCTGATTCTCCAGCCGCTTCGACACGATCTCGGCCAGAATGTCGCGGAAATCGATCGTGACCTGCAAGTCCAGGTTCTGATACAGATTCGAGAGCCCCGGCCAGATCGTCTTCACCTGTCCGCCGACGATCTTCTTGCCAACGAGGAACATAACGTTGCCGTGCCCGTGGTCGGTGCCGCGCGAGCCGTTCTCGGCGACGCGCCTGCCGAACTCGGACATGATCACGATTGTCACGTTCTTGTTCCGCGCCACGATCACGTCTTCATAGAACGCCCGGAGCGTCTCGGCGAGGTCCATCATGTTGCTCGCCATCGTGCCCGTGGTCGATCCCTGCGCCGAGTGCGTGTCCCAACCGCCCTTGTCAATCGCCACGGCTTCCACCCCGACATCTGCCGCGATCAGCGCGGCCGTCTGCTTCATCGCCTTGCTGAACGAGCTCGCACCCGTGCCCGAGATTGGCGGATACGGATACGTCCCCAGTGGCGTGTACGCGCCCGCGTTCACCTGTGCCAGCTTGGTAATCGTCGCGATGGTGTTGTCCGCAGCGGCACGAACGGGGTTCACCGATGTCAGGTCGTACGTTGAGTCCAACCACGATTGACGAGCCGCGCGGGTCGTCGATGATCCTCGCAGAATGTAACTCGTCATGTCCGGCACCGGCACGCTGCGATCCGCGCCGACAAGCTGTTGCTGAAGCTGATACGCGATCCCGATCGCCCGCACTGGTGCCGTCGGGTCTGCGGGGGCCACGCTCGCGATATGCCGACCAAGCCATCCGGTGAAGATCGTCGGGTCGGCGGGTTTGCCGACTTCCATGAATCGCTGCGCGTCAAAGTGCGACCGCGTCGGGTCCATCGACCCCGTTGCGTGCACCACGCACATGTGCCCGTTGGCATACATCGGCAGCAGCGACGCCATCGCCGGCGGCAGGCCGAAGGTGCCGTCGAGATTCACCGCGCCACCGACCACCGGTGCGGGTGCAATATTGATCGTCGGCCGGGCCGTGTAATACGCCGGATCGTTGTAGGGCACGCAGAGCGTCAGCCCGTCGGCCCCGCCGCGCAGATACACCGACACGATCACGTCGCGATTCGAGAAGTCTCGCGCAAACGAGACCCGCGGCATCCACGCCGGAGCCGTCAGCGCGCCAGCCGCCGCCACACCGGACCAACTGATGAACTGTCGGCGTGAGAGCTGGTTGTACTCGCGGCAGGCATGGCCATCCTGGGTGTGCTCAGACATGGAAACCTCGCTGTGATCAGAGCGTGCGGATCGCCTGAACCTCTTGAATCCTCAATCAGAATGGCTCAGTACCACTGGAACGACGGCAGACCGCCCGCAAGGCCGATCGCCTCACGCACCTTGGTCGAGCTCGGGTTGTTCGGCAGCAGATAGTTCTCCAGCTGCGTCCGCTCGGTGCTCCCGAGTGTGCCGTTGAACATCGCGTCGTTGATCTTCTGCGTCACGGCGGGAGCGGTCACCGCCGTGCCGATGAGCGGGGCGGTATCCACCGTGATGCCGAGCTGCGTGGTGCTGTTGAACCAGTCATTGTTCATCAGCCGGGCACCAAAGTTCCAGCGTGCCAGCAGCAGCCCCGTCCAGGCCTCCAGCGTGTCCGGATATCCATCCGGCGGCGACCAGTCAAACGGCAGGTGCCCCGCCTCGGTCAGCGGCGTCTGCACGTTGTTCGGCGCGGTCACGCGCGCGTTGGTCGCTCGCAGCAACGAGACCAAAAGATGCATCGGCCTCTTGAACTTCGGTGGCGTCGGTCCGGCGATCGTCTGTCGCAGGACATACTCAACCATCGCGCGGAGATTGCCCCCGGTCGATGCGTGGATGTTCGCCGTGCTATCGACCAGCGCCTGTGACGGCGAGTGACCCCAGAAGTGCCGAACGATCTTGCGGGCGATGTACTGGCGCGTCGACGGGTGATTCGCCAAGATGTTCAGCACGTCTTCGCCGTCCTGCTGACCCGAGGCACCCGCCCGTGCGGGAATGATGTTTCCGAGCACCGTCTTCTGCGTGGCGTCGTGATCGGTCGATTTGAACTGGAACGTGTACGCCGTCGCGCCCGAGCTTGATCCGAAGTACGTCCATCCGGTGAAGCACTTGGCGACCTGCTGCACATCGGCCTGGGTGTACCCGCCGTCCACGCCCAGCGTGTGCAGTTCCATCAGCTCGCGGGCATAGTTCTCGTTTGGCCGACCAACCTTGTTGGTGTCGTTGTTCAGATAGATCAGCATCGCCGGACTGTGCGCGCTCGCCGAGAGCAGATTGCTGAACGTGCCCAGCGCGTTTGCCCGGATCACCGTCCGGTCGTCAGCGGTCTTCAGAAAGTTCACGATCTCGTCGCGGATCCAGATGTTGAAGTGATCCGTCCACATCTCCACCACGCGCTCAAAGAGCTGCCGACGCGAGAAGATCGCCCGCATCAGCCGCGCGCGGATGAGCTGGTTTGAGACGTCCGAGCTCGACGTCTGCAGACTGAGGTTCTGCGGCGTCATCGTCAGCGTCGGATAGTTCGCCACCAGAAACGCATCAAGCTGCGTGTCCGCGATCTGCTCCGGATACAGGTGATATCGCAGATATCCGTCGATGCCATGCTGCATCAGCAGCGAAAGCTCATAGCTCGTGAAGCCAAAGGTCAGCCGATCGATGATCTTCCGCGCCTGTGCACGCGTGCCGAAGAACTTCGGTGTGGGCGTCACCGCCGGCTGGTCCGGTGGAATGCTGAACGCGGCCTTGGGAGAAAGAGCAAACTGCGTGGCGAGCTGAGACATGGCCGTCGCTCCTCGGGAGTCGTCGGGGTTGTTGCCCGGTCCAGAACGTTTTCAGAAATCTGCCCGGGCTGAACGTCGCAGAGTCAGCCTACCGCGCGGTCCGAATTAGACCAAGAAAAACGCCCATGTTTTGCCAGCAAACGCCAATCGATCGGCTTGATGCCCGGTTTGGGGTGGCCACTTACACCGTGCGATCGGGTCGATACCCCTGCGCGATCGGGAATCGACGCCCCGCACCAAACGCCACGCCCGTGACCTTCAGACCCACGGCGGCCTGCTTGCGTTTGAACTCGCTCATATCGATCAGCCGCGCCACGCGTGCAACAACCTTGGCATCGAAACCCGTTTCCTGGACGATTGTGCGCGGATGCTGATGTCTCTCCACGTACCGAATCAAAATCTCGTCGAGCACGGGATAGGGGGGCAGCGAGTCCTGATCGGTCTGGTTTGGTCGAAGTTCCGCTGAAGGTGGCTTGGTGATGCTTGACTCAGGTATGGGCGGCTCGGCTGAGCCGGAAATGCTGAGCTTTTTCGGATGGGCGTTCATCCATCGTGCCAGCTCGTACACCCAGTGCTTGGAGACATCCGACAACACCGCCAGCCCGCCGTTCATGTCGCCATAGAGCGTGGCGTAGCCCACGGCCATCTCGCTCTTGTTCCCGGTCGTCAGCAGCAAATGCCCGAACTTGTTCGAGATCGCCATCAGCAGCGTCCCGCGACACCGCGATTGCAGATTCTCTTCCGTCACATCGCTGGGTCGATCGGCAAAGCTCGGCGCAAGCGCCTCGAGCATCGCCGAGAACGGCCCCTCGATCGGCACGGTGATCATCCGGACGCCCAGCCGACGGGCAAGCTCCGCGGCATCATCGCGCGAGCCCTGCGAGCTGTACCGGCTGGGCAAACTCACGCCCAGCACGTTGGAGGCCCCAATCGCCTCCGCCGCGAGCACGCACGTCACCGCCGAATCGATCCCGCCGCTGAGCCCGAGCACCACCGAAGAGAACCCCGTCTTCCGGCAATAGTCCCGAATGCCCAGCACCAGAGCCTGATACAGAAGTTCGGCGTTCTCCGGCAGCGACGTGCTGCCTGTGATCGCGGGTTTCTCAAGGTCGGCAACGAGCAGATGATCCTGAAACTGCGGCCCCGCGGCGATGAGCGATCCGCGTGGATCAAACACGCACGAGTGTCCATCAAAGATCAGGTCGTCATTGCCGCCAAGCTGATTCACCGCCGCGACAAACACCCCGCGCTGGGTCGCATGCCGACGGAGCAGGTCGCGATGCCGCTGCGTTTTGCCGAGCACAAACGGGCTCGCCGAGGGATTGATGATGAGCTGCGCCCCCGCGCCTCCGTCGGGCTGCCTGGCGCACAGTTCGGCGACCGGATCGGGCTTGCTCGCATACCGATGGGCAAACCCGACATCCTGCCCCCGCCAGAGATCTTCACAGATCGACAGCCCCACGCGCCACGCTTTGCCCGAAGACGTGGGCACATCGATCACCACCGGCTTGTCGCCATCAACAAAGTAGCGATCCTCATCAAAGACGTCATACGTCGGCAGCAGCCGCTTGTCATACGACGCGATCAATTGCCCATCGCGATAGGCCAAGAGCGCGTTCGCGATCGCCGAACCCTGCTTGGACAAATCCCCCGGATCGACCGGCAGCGGACACCCGAACACGAGCGTGAGCTTTGAAGAGTGGCGTTGCCCCAGCTCGCGGGCATGCCGAGCGCACTCGCCGACAAACCCCTCAGACAGCAGCAAGTCCTTCGGCGGATACCCGCACAGCGCCAGCTCCGGCGCGACGAGCACATCCGCACCGGCCGCCCTGGCGCGTTCCGCCGCCTGGGCGATCAATGCGGCGTTCCCGGCAAGGTCGCCGACGATGGGATTCAGTTGGGCAAGTGCGATTCGCATGGGAGGGGGCAGGCAAGGAGGCATCAAGGCATCATGGCCTGGGTGGGATCGTAGAGCCAGAGTCTGTCATCGATGGCATCCGGCTCATGGCTCGCGAGCGTTCCAGCTTTCCGCCGCGGCTCGTCGAAACAGGCGATCGGGTCGAAGGTACGCGAGGCCCAGCATCGATCCGACGAGCAGCACCGCAGTCTCGGTCGCCGACACCATGAGCACGACGATCGCAAACGAGCTGAAATCGATGCTGGCGAGGAACATGCCCAGGAATCCCGCCGTCCCCGCTTCGCGTGCGCCGACCTGCCCCGTGGGCGCGAGCGCGCCGATGAGAAAGAACATCGCTCCGGCCAGCACGGCTTGGTCCCAGGCCAGGGGCTGGTCCACGATTGCCGCCGCGATCTTGAATCGTGCCGCCTGCACCCCGATATCCACCACACGCAGCGCCATCCCGAGCGCAATCGCCCGCGGGCTTGCGAGCATCCGCACGCCCTCGTGCGCCCGCTCCTGAAGCGCAGGAGATTTCAGGAGCCGCGGCACGGGCACCCGCGCCCAGACACCCACGAATCGCGTCCAGATCCGTTCATCGCGCAGCGTGCGAGCCACCAAGAGCAACACGGCCGCACACGCCACCGCGCCACCAACACACAGTGCCGCCCAGATCGCATCCGGCGTCCCCCGCAGCATCGTCACTCCGAGGATCGGTCCGATCACCACGCCCATCACCGCCGAGATCGCCGCAAACCACGCCCCGATCGTCAGCACGGGCACCCGATCGCGCCGATTGTGAACCAGCACCCGGAACACCAGACTCAGCTTCATCGGCAGCAGTGCAAGCAGACACGCGATCACATTCACCGCCTGCACATCCAGCCAGCGCAGCTTCTTCACCGGGCTGATCGCCACGTGAAAGACGCTCCCGGAAATCAGCACCACCACGATCGACAGCCCCACCAGTGACAGCTTCTCATGCAGCGGCGCATCGAGCAGTTTCGCAAGCTGCTGCTGATTCTTCGGCTGCAACGCGACCCGGATGCAATACCCAAGCAGCCCAAGCCCCACCACAAACCCGAGAATCTGCGCACCCAACCGCAGCGGCGAGGATCGTCGCTCGCGGTCACCACCCAAGGTTGGCTGTACCGATGCGCTCATGGTCGCCCCGCCCCCTTCGCACCATCGTTCTCAAGCTCGATGCGAAACAGCGTCCGTCCCGACACGGTCCCCGCCGGAGCGCCGTCGTTGCGCCAATCGCGCACACGCCGCAATCCTGAAGTCGGTGACGCGAGCCACCTTGCAACATCCTCCACGCGGACCCGAGGGTCATAGTACCGATCGCGCGAGGTCAGCCGACCAAGCTCATCAAAGTTCACAAGCACATGCCGCACGCCCAGAGATCGCAGCGCGAGCGACCACGTCTTCGGTTCATCAGGACTCGCAGCGATCGCATCCCCCAGCGGCGAGCGGTCCCACGTCGTGTGATACACCACCGGTGAACTTTGGCGACCCCCCGTCGCACCCAGCACATACATCGGCGTCGAATCCCCAAGCAGATACACACCCTCGCCGGCGCTCGACGCATCCTGCGGCCTCAGCCCGAGATTGACAAACGCCTCAAACGTCGGCAGCCGATCGAGCAACTCCCGCCGCGCCGATTCATCTCCACGCTCGTACGCGCTCACCAGTGTTCCGCCGGTCAGCGTCCCTGGTCCAAACACCAGCAGCCGATTCGGCGTCCCCGAATCCTCGCCAAGAAACAGCAGCACCGATCGCGCCACCTGCGAGATCGGCGCAAGTGCCAGCACGCACATCGCGGCCCGAACCACCAGCGCTGCGGCTGCCGCTGACCTTCCACGTGACACCCAGGCAACCAGCGCGGCTCCGCCAAGCCCAAAGCCCATCGCCGCCGGCACCAGCATGGTGATCAGAAATCGCGACTGCATGTGCGTGAGCAGCATCCAGGCAGCCGCTTGCACCACCACGCCCGCGAGCGCACAGAGCGCAAGTGTCCGCGACCGCCGCCATGCGATCGCGCCCGCGATGCCGAGCGTCAGCATCACGATCAGAATCGCATATTGCGGGTGAGTAAGCCCGAACTCAGCGCCCAGCAGCCGAGCAACGCGATCCCCCGCGCCCGTCCCGGCCGGCGCATGGTGGTTGGTCGCATGCCGAGCAATCTGCTCGCTCGTCCAGTGCCCATTTCCGAACACCCCCGCGGCGAACGGAAACACCGGATTGCCCGACGCCATCGCGTTCCGCACCAGCCACGGCCCGATCGCCAGCAACCCGCCGATCGACCCGAGCACCGCCGTGAAGAACCACGCCTTTGCCCGCGGCCCAGTCGCGTGCACCAGCAGCATCACGCCCACCATCGGCCCCACAAAGATCAACGCCGTCGGCTTGCACCCGCACGCGAGTCCCACCAGCGTCCCAGCAAGCACCGCGCGCCGCCCCGGTGTGATCCGCACATCCATCGCCGCCAGTGCGGCCCCCGCGCTCAACGCCACCAGCGCGGCCTCGTTGTACGCCAACGACCCGACCACGATCATCCAGGGCGTCCCCACCACCAATGCGCCCGTCAGCAACCCGATCACCCGGCAGACACTGGCCTGCTTGCCCACCCGCTCGGCACACGCCGCACCAAGCCGCCCGCACAGCAATCCCGCAACGATCGCCCAAAGCGCATGCAGCATCTGCGATGCGAGCACCCACATCCCCTCGCCGCCCAGCATCCGATCGATCGGCTCGCTCGACCCGGGCATCATCGCCCCAAGATGCACGAACGCCGACTCCACCAGCGAAGGCAGATACGAGTACACATTGTGCTCCACCGGCCACACCCGCTCACCCGCGGCCCACTCCTTGGGCAACTGCAGGTGATAGCTGAGCACGTCAAACGCCCCAAACTCAGATCGCCAGAGCGCGCCGGGCGGATTGCTCGCCGCGACCAGCAGCAGCGCGATCGCCGGAGCCCACAAGAGCGCGGCCCACGGCATCGTGGTCGGTGACCCGGTCCTCTTCTGTGAGAGTCCTCGCGCACCCTGATCAAGCGCAAGACCAATCCCCACCGCCACCATCCCCCATCCCATCACCCGCGGCCACACGCCCGCCCCCGACAGCACGCCCATCATCCCCGCCAAATGGCTCACCCACATCATCATGCCGAATCCAAGCACAAGCTGAATCCAGCGGCGATGCGGCGACCCCGGCGCAAGCACCGCGACCAATGGTCGGCCAAGCCCGAATCCGCCAAGGACATACGCACACGCGATCAGCCCCGCACTCGCTATTGCCGAGAGCACCGTGATCGGCCCGAACGATCTCGGCATCCCCGCAGGCAGCCCCACGCTCGACAGCATCCACACAAGCACGCACGTAAGCCCGCCCAGAGCCAATGGCCCTCGAACACGCACCCGCAGCGGCAACTCCCGATCATGCATTGGCCCGGAGTGTAGTGGCGGCGGGCGGAAGGCAAGGGGCGGAGGCAGCAGGCAAGCAGCAGGCAGCAGGCAAGCAGCAGGCAAGAGGCAAGAGGCAGGCAAGAGGCAAGAGGCAAAAGGTCAGAGAGCACATGGTCATCATGACTGTCTTATGATTCATTCACCGCGTCACCGCGTCACCGCGTCACCGCGTCACCGCGTCACCGCGTCACCGCGTCACCGCGTCACCGCGTCACCGGGCCTCCGGGGTACCATCTCAACCATGAACCCCTCTGACGGCCTCGAGCACCTCTCGATCATCGAGCCGCTCTGCGCCGTTTTTCGCCGGAAACTCAAGCAGGTCGGGCTCAAGTACACTCCCGAGCGTGCCCAGATTCTCGACGCGATCATCCGCCGCGATGGCGAAAGCTCCGGTGTCTTTCAGGCCGATGAGCTTCTCGCCGCCATGCGCTCCGCCGGCTTTCGCGTCAGCAAAGCCACCATCTATCGCACCATCAAGCTGCTCGCCGATTCCGGCATCATCCAGCAGGTCCTCTTTGACGCCGAGTCCGCCCACTACCAGCTCGCCTATGGCAAGAGCGCCTCGGCCCTGCTCGTCAACGTTGACACGCGCGAGATCATCCCCATCGAACTCCCGGAACTGGTCAGCCTTCGCGACCGCATCTGCAAAGCACGCGGCCTCGCCGCCGAGGGCCACCGCGTCGTCATCTATGCAAGGGTGGGAAACCAAATGGTCAAATAGCAAATGGGCAAATGGCCAAATCCGATCCGCCTCTATTTGGCCCTTTGCCCATTTGCCATTTGGCCATTTGGCCATTTTCTCTACTGCCCACTCACCCCATACCCCACCTTGCTGATTCCCTTCGCATCGCACGCCGCGTGCGTCCGCACGATGTCGCGATACGGCACCGAACGCGTCGGCTTGATCAGCACCTGAATGTTCCGCGTCGCATCACCATCCGGAAAGCTCGCGATGCGATCCTCGAACTGCTCCATGCTCACGCGTGAGAAGCCCAGAAAGCTCACCACCGTGCGGCTATTCGCGGCATCCACATCCAGCACCACGTCCATTCGCGTTGGCGGCGGAGCCAGCGGGTCGTTCGGTTTGGTGGCGTTCGTCCCCCGCCCGGCCTGAAACGGGATCGCCGCACGAAGGAACCACTCGCTTCCCATGAATGCCGCGGTCGCCATGAAGAAGATCAGGATCACCAGCACGATGTCCACCATCGGCGTCATGTTCGGGCCGAAGTGCAGCGAGTGCTGATCCAGCGCGCCGCGCCGACGAAAGCCCCGCCGCGGCGCACGCCTTCGGGGCGAAGGCGAGGACGCCGGCCCCGATGAGCCGTCATCGTTTCCCGCGACAGGTGTCAGGAGGTCGCTCATGACGTTCGCTCCGTCGCAAGACGCACGCTCTTGGCTCCGCCGAGACCCAGTGCCCGCAGCACAGGTTCGATCGCGCCATACGGCAGCTCGCGATCCGCTCGCACCTGCACCGACGCAGACGGGTTGCCCGCCAGCTTGCCGCGCACCGCCGTCTCAAGGTCCTTGGGAAAGTCCAGCGTGCGCCCGTCGGCCTGCACGCGAATCCCATACGCGCCCCATCCCGTCTTGGGCTCATCCGCCCCCAGCTTCACCACCGTCACCACCAGCAGCGACGCCGACTGTTCCTCTTGCCCCACACCCGTCCGCGGCAGGTTCACCGGCAACCCGCGATCGGTCGCCAGCTTGCCCACGATCAGAAAGAAGATGATCAAGCACATCACCACGTCGATCAGCGGCGTGACATTCACCGCTTCGGCGCCGGGGCTTGATGATCCTGTCAATCGACGCATCCGCACGCTGGCGTTTCTCCTGTCTTGGTGGCACAGACCTCTTGCCTGTGATTCATCCCTTATCGCTGCGCCGTCGCAGGCTTTGGTGCAGCCGCCGGTGCGCTCCGCGCCGCCTGCCCGCCATCGCCCAGCCGCACCCGCGCATCCGCCGGCAACAACTCCACCAGATCCGCCGCCTGCACCATCGCCCGCGTGCACAGCTTGTCCACCATGCTGCGATAGAACCCAAACACCGTCATGCACGGCACCGCCAGCATCAGCCCCAGCAGCGTGTGGAACAGCGCCTTGGAGATACCCAGGCTCAGCGTCGCCGGATTCGCCTGCCCCCCAGACTCACCAAGCGCGGCAAACGCGATGATCATCCCCCACACCGTCCCCGCAAGCCCAAGCAGCGGCCCCAGGTTGCCGATCACGTTCAGCGGCTCGATCTTGCGGAACCAGCGGCTGGACTCCTCGCTCGCCGCAAGCTCCGCCGCCTCACGCATCGCGTTCTTATCGCTCACCGGCGTGTTCACCGCCGCCGCGACTGACTTGCACACAAGCGCATCGTCCTCGTTCACATACTGGCGAAGCTCGGCGTACCGCTGCGAGCGGGCCAGATCGCCGATCAGCCGTGCCGGTTCATCGGGGGCGATGTTCACCTTCCGCACTTCGATCAGGCAGATGATGATCAGCGTCCAACCCGCCAGAGATCCGATCACCAGCAAGATCGTGAACACGTCGAACGACTGGCTGAACAGCGACCACAGCGTCACCTTCTCCGCCGCCGACTTCTCGCCACCAGTTGGCGCCGAGCTTGGGAGCGCGGGCGCCGCAACCGGAGCGGGCGTCGGCGTCGTCCCTGTTCCCGCCGGCTGCGCCTGCCCCATCGCCCGTGCCGACAGCAGCACCAGCAAGAGCGCAGCCATGATCACGCTCACCCATCGGGCAAGCGTCAGGGCGCGGGAACGGGGCATGTTCAACACGGCGGAAGCTCTGGTCGCGTTCATGTGAGGCGGATGCTAGTGGTCGGGACCCGACGAGGCGATCTCCGGCCCAAGGTCAGGGTCCACAAGGTCATCTTCCGACAGCGATCGACTGACGACATACGCGCCGCTCAGCCACTTGCCAAGGTCCGCAAGCTTTGCTCGTTCATCCGCAAACGGATACGTCGGCGCATCCGGTGCCACCGCACGCCCCGTCACCGGACACCGCGCCCACCCCGCTGGCAAAGCCCCTTTTCCGGATTCCTGCTCCGGTTTCGTCGCCTGTGCTTCGAGCCCGCCCCATTCCGGTCGCATGCGCCAGGCCGCAGGCGCGATGAGGTCGAGTCGGCGTTCCGATTCGTCCTCCGCCTGTATCCGCATCCGTCCCAGCGACGGTTCCCGCTCCAGTGCCGAAGCGATCCGAGCCGCCCACTCGATCACCACCACGCCCATCCCCTCGATCACCCGCTCCCACCCCAGCGAGTCCAGATCGTCCGGACCCGACAGCCGATACGCGTCCACGTGATACAACGGAGTCTGCACGCTCAGCCCGCCGGCACGCCCGATCTGCCGTGTGTATTCGTGAACAATCACGTAGGTCGGGCTCGAAACCTGCCCGGGATCCAGCCCCACACCCTCAGCAATCCCCCGCACCAGCCGCGTCTTGCCCGCCCCAAGCTCCCCATCCAGCGCAAGCACATCCCCCGCACGAAGTAGTCGCCCAATCGCGACCCCCAGCGCCACCGTCTGATCTTCGCTCGAGGTGAAAAACAACAAGTGCGGCACGCGAAATCCTAGGTTTCAAAAAGCCACACACGCACGGTTCAGTACGCCTTCTTCGCCGCAATCTCGCCTCGGACGGCGAAGCCGTCCCCGCCAGTAGCCGGTGGTGGAGCGCAGCGACACCACCGGATTCATGCCCAAGGTTCCAACGCACTCCGAAGGAGTGCCCGCGGATGCTCCGCCGTGCCGGTGAGCCGGTCGTCGGCGGAAGGCACACGGCTGTCGGAAGCACGCTTGAATGTCACGGTCCACGGTTCGGATTGACTGCCGGGACCCTACTTTGGGCAACGCACTGAGTTTAGAGCGTCCAAGTCCCGGACTTCAGCCGTTGAGCATCTGCCTTTGCCTGGTCCTCAGTTATCCCAAGATTGCGATCCAACTGCTGAAGTTGCGACTTGTCCCAGCCTCCCTGGTCGAGCCAACGTGTTCGAAACTCCGCATATTGTCGGGCCATCCACCCGACCGGGGAGTAATCTGCACACCCCTCGTCGACACCAAACTCCACGCCGCACGCGCATACGTCCCCCATGGCCGGACAGGAACGACGATCTTGTTCTATTGCTGGAGTGTACGGCGGATAAGGCCATATTGAGCCACAAATCGGGCAGGCGAATGTCCCATCATCGAGCTCCCAGAGGGGCATTTCCTCGCCGTTGCGAAATCGAATGAGATGCACTTTTCTCATCGTATCGTCCCCTTCATGTCGAACACTGCGCGGTTGAACTACTGCTCAAAGACGTCAGGCCCGTTCGGAATGTCGCGGAGAGGGGTCTTCGTTTCAATCCAGGTTCGATCCAATCGGTAAAACGTACTGATCGGACCAAGAGAACCGTGCCCGTTGGCGAACTCCACTGTTCTCCGTGACAAACCCAAAGCCCTCAACCACACCCCCATGCAATCCGCCAAAAACTCAATGATCCCACCCCAACTCCCCCGCATCCATCACACTTTCTCCAACGATCAACGCGCACCCCGCTCCAGATTCCACCCGCCCGATTCGCGACAGCGCCACCGGCGCGCTGGCAATCCGCATCGGATCAATCGCTCTCGGCGCGACACAGAACAGCAGCTCATGATCCTCCCCCTCACTCGCCGCGAGCACCGCGTCCGGCTCGCCCCCAACCTGCGACCCCGCGCTCCGCGCATGCAGCGGAATCAGCCGAGACTCGATCACCACCCGCACCCCCGACGCCTCGGCGATCCGCCCCGCATCGCGACCAAGCCCATCCGAAATGTCCAGCATCGCGTGCAGCGATTCCCCAAGCGTGTCGCACAGCCACGCCCCCTCGCGCACCCGCGGCGAAAACGTCAAGTGCCGCCCGCTTGCAAACGAATCCCCGATCGCGCCCGTCACCCACACCTCGTCACCCACTCGTGCCCCCGACCTCAGCACCGGCCCGCGCTTCGCATGCGGCACGCCCACCACGCTGATCGACAGCACCAGCCCCGCACGCTCATCCTCGGATGTTGAGATATCTCCTCCGACCACCGGCGCGCCCAGCTTCAGCGCCCACGCATGCACCGCGTCGAAAAGCTGATCGGCCTTGGCAAACCCCTTGGGCAGCACGCACGCCGCCAGCGCACACGATGGCTGGCCGCCCATCGCCGCGATGTCCGAGATCGGCCTCGCCATCGCCTTCCGCGCAATCCGATCGATCGGCGTCCCGCGGGCAAAGTGCCGCCCTTCAACAAGCTGATCAACCTTCAGCAGCAGCTCGGCGTCCCCAACCCGAATCACCGCACAGTCATCCCCAGGCCCCACCACCACGCCCGGATGCGTGGTCGACAGGCCCGCCGACCGGGCCGAGATATGCCGAAGCAGTTCCGACTCACGCATCATTCAATCCGAGGCCCGAGCGCAAGCTCGGGCACCAACGCCGCACGCCCCACGGATCCACACCACGCAACCAGACCCCACGCATTCGGTGCCAGGGCTTGCGCCCAGGCCTCGGATGAGCCGTCACTTCTTCGAATCCCGAATCGCCCGAAAGTCACACGGCCCGCTCCCGTCGGCATATTCCCACACCGTCACCTTCAACTTCTGCACGCCCCACTTGAGCGCGACCTGGTGCGTCGGATACAGCACGTCAAGACGATTGCCCTTGATCGCCCCGCCGCGGTCCAGCACCGGCACCACGTTCCCGTTGTCATACCCGGGAACGCTCACCAGCGAGCCCAGCGGCAGAACCTTGCTATCCGCCGCCACCAGCTTCATCGCGTTCGTCCACACACTGTGAATGCTCGAGGTGATCCCGTCGGCCGAGTCGCCGCACGAGTGGTGATCCGGCGAATACGCCGTCACCGTCATCGTGATCGTCCGCCCCGGACGAATCGCCCGCCCGTTGAAGTACCGAATCTCAGAAGACTCGGCGTATTTCACCGGCTCCTCTTCGATCGTCACCGCCGGCTCAACCTTTGGCGCCACCGGCTCGGCCGCCACCAGCGGATCGCGAATCTCCGGGGCGTTCTCAAACTGATCAATCTGGGCAAGATTCGCCGGAGCGGCGATCGGCTTGATCGTCGGTGCGACCAGGCGGGTTTCGCCTTCCATCGCCGCCAGGGGGGCCAGGTTCGACCGGCTCACCGCTTCCTTCGTCACGATCGCCGAGCCAGCCACCAAACCCGCCAGGAGCACAAACGCGACGCCATTGGCCGCGAGGGTGAGTCGGCGACGACGCTTCAGCATGGAGTTCAGATCTTTGTTTTTCACGATCGGTCTACCTTGCTCGCACCAGGCGAGCGCTGGGGTCGTCATCCTTATGACCCGCGGGGCAGCCACGGCTCAGCCGTGGAAATCGCGCCTCCAAGCGTTCGGACCCGATCGAGAAGATGGGGGGGTCCATTCTGTAGCTGGTCGAGTCGGTGAGGAGCAATGATACAAAGCGTTCTGCACATTTCCCGGCAAACCGGGGCACACCCGTGCCATCGGGGTTTGATTTGTGTGGGTTGAGGCGTTTATCCCGCCAAAAAGAGGGGGGAATGTCCGACCACCGCACTTCCGATAACCTGTTGGCCCAGCAACTCCACCCAGCTTCACATGCGGTTCGCTTGCCAAAACTGCCGTAAACCCATGACTCCAAACGTTTTACAGATCATCGAGGTCATGGCCATCGGACTCGTCGCCGGAACACTGGGCGGCTTAGCCGGGATCGGCGGGTCGATGATCATTCTGCCGGGACTGCACTTTTTCATTGGGGAACCCCGGGCCAGTACGCACCATCTCTACATGGCCGCGGCGATGGCCGTGAACTTTGCCGTGTCGCTCCCAGCCGCGATTCGGCATCATCGCAACGGGCTGGTCAGGGTTGATCTTCTCCCGACATTGCTGATTTCGACCGCCGTGCTGATGCTGGTGGGGGTGTTCTGCAGCAACCTGTTTGACGGCACGAGCTTGCGCATCGGGCTGGCCATTTTCCTGCTCGCCTATTGCGCGTTCAACATATTTCGCATTCTCAAGCCGCGGCCCAAGGTCGATCTGCCGGAATACACCAGCGTGCCGCGGCTAGCCATTTCCGGAGGCGCTACCGGATTCGTCGGCGGCATGCTCGGGCTTGGTGGGGGGGTGCTCCAGGTCCCGGCATTGCAGGTGCTCTGTGGTCTCAGATTGAAGCAATCCATCGCCACCAGCAGCGCGGTCATCTGTGTCACCGCGATCATCGGTGCTTCGGCCAAGCTCCTCACGCTGCACACCCAGGGCGAAAAGTGGCAGGAAGCGATCGTGCTCGCGGGCATTCTCGCGCCAACCGCTGTCATCGGCGGGATGCTCGGCGCGTGGCTCACGCACAAACTCCCGGTGCGCTGGGTGCGCGTGGTCATGGTGTTCCTGCTCATCTTTGCGGCGGCACGGCTAAGCGGGATCATGCGCTGAACCGTGCAAAGCCTCAACGAGTTGTGAAGCGAAAGTGCGAGAGCGCGCCATGGAGCCCACGCGTGCGAGGTGCTCCTCTCTACGCAAGGTGCGATTGGTGTCGACGGCATAGCCGTCGTGGTGAATAGCCGGGCGTCGCCGCGACAGCGGCACGCCCGGAGGGCAGGTACCAATACTTGTCGCACGACGCAGTCGTGCAGGGGTTTCTTGCCCGATCTCGCATCGCAAGATCGTGGTCTTTGGTGATGCGGTGTGGAACACACATCCCGCACCGCTTTCGCGGTGCCGCCAAGCAGAGAAGCGTGTTCCGGGCGTGCCGCTATCGCGGCGACGCCCGGCTATTCAACCCGAGGGCTCTGCCCTCGTTGAGTCCACCCAACAAACTCAGTGCGACAGACTGCGCGTGTCGTCCCGATCGAGCACTCATCTCAGCGCGGTCGAGGTCTTCACCAAACATGCGAAGAGGCGCCGACGGCAACTGAAACATCTCTCGGTGTGCCTTGATGCACCTGCGATTCTGCGCGCATGGACTTGACTCACCCATGCACCGTGGTAGAGTTTGGCTGCATCAAGAGTGCCGGGGAGCCCTGCTCGCCCGGACGGCAACCGAGCCAAGTTCTACTTGGTCGCGGTGCTGAGGAGCCCTTGCGGGGCACCGATGCGGCTGGGAAACCAGCAAAAAATGACGCCACGTTGGCGTCTCCCCGCTACAGGCACCCGACCTTGATGCCGTGAGGAGTTCACGGCATGTCTGGTTCCATCGATCGTTCTTCGTTGGTTTCCACCCCATCCAGTTCGCTCTCGGCCCGCGCGTTGCACGGGCCGCCTCGGTCTGGCAAGGTCGCCCGCAGCGGCCCGCTCGTCGGCGCGCTCACGCAGACCACGACCTTCCATCAATCCCACATCGGGCAGACCGGCGTGCACAGCTATTCACGCGTCAGCAATCCGAGCGTGGATGAGCTGGAAGTTGTCCTCGGTGCGCTCGAGGACGCGGCCCCGGCGGTCGCCTTCGGAACTGGGCTCGGTGCCGAGGCCGCGTTGTTCTTTGCCCTGCTTCGCGCTGGCGACCACGCCGTGCTCGGCGAGGCAATCTACGGCGGCACCACGCGGCTGTTTCGCCAACTGCTCAGCGAACTGGGCATCGCGTCGACGTTTGTCGACACTTCCGACCCGGAGAATGTCCGCAAGGCGATCACCCCGCGCACCAAGCTGGTGTTCATCGAGACGCCGGCCAACCCGACGCTGAAGCTCACCGACATCGCGGCGATCGCTCGCGTGACCAAGGAAGCCAGCGGGGGCAACGCGAAACTCGCGGTCGACAACACGTTCCTGACCGCCGTGCTCCAGAGGCCGATCGAACTTGGGGCGGACATCAGTGTCTATTCAACAACCAAGCTCATTGAAGGCCACTCGACCTCCTGCGGCGGAGCGATCGTCTCGAATGACCTCGCGCTGCTGGATCGCGTGCGATGGATGCGCAAGTGCACCGGCGGCATTCAGGCGCCGTTCAACGCCTGGCTCACGTCGCGCGGGCTGAAGACGCTTCCGCTGCGGATTCGGGAGCAGTCGCGGATCGCGCAGGTGGTCGCCGAGGGGTTGGCGAAGAACCCCTTCGTGCAGGTTGTGAACTTTCCGGGGCTTGCGGGCTTTCCGCAAGCAGAACTCGCGGCACGCCAGCACCTGGAAGGGTTGCACGGGTCGGTGATCAGCTTTGAAGTGGTCGGCGGTGCCTCGGCGGGCAAGCTGGTGCTGGAAAACGCGCAGCTCTGTGCGCTCGTTGAGCACGTGGGATCGGTCGAGTCGCTGCTCACCCACCCGGTGACGATGACCCACGCCGACGTGCCTGCGGAGCAGCGTCGCGCCGCGGGAATCACCGACGGGCTGATCCGCCTCTCCATCGGACTCGAAGAGCCCGAAGAGATTCTCGCGGATATTGAGCACGCGATCGCGATCGCGCACGAAGCGATCGTGCCCGCCGCCGTCGCCGCCAGCACGACGATCAACGGAGGTGCCGCATGGGTCGCCCGCTGATTGTTCTGAAGTTTGGCGGTTCGGTGCTGCGTCATGAGGACGATCTGGCGCGAGCCGCGGGTGAGGTCGAACGCTGGATCGATCGTGGGTGGAACGTCGCGTGTGTCGTCTCGGCGTTCGAGGGTGTCACCGACACGCTCATCCAGCGCAGCAAGCGGTTCGGGGCCGATCCGGAGCCGGAGAGCCGAGCGCTCCTCACGGCAACGGGCGAGCTGGAGTCCGCCGCCTTGCTCGGGCTCGCGCTGCGTCGCGCGGGTGTTGAGGCCCGGGTCGCCCCGCCGTGGACGATCGATCTGCGCGCCGAGGCGGATGCGGATGATCCGCTGGATGCGCATCCGGTGACGCTGGACACGGGCAAGGCGCGGGCACTGCTCGAAACCGCACGGGCGATCGTTGTGCCTGGGTTCATCGGGCTCGATGATCGCGGTCGTCTGGTGTTGCTGGGTCGCGGCGGGTCAGACCTGAGCGCGATCTTCGTCGCAGAGCGGCTCGGCGCGGCGAAGTGCCGACTCATCAAGGACGTTTCGGGGCTCTTTGAGTGGGACCCCGCCACACCCAGTGACGATGGCTCGCCACCGAGACGATTTGAAACGATCTCATGGGCGCACGCGCTGACGCTCGACGGCGGGATCGTGCAGCACAAGGCCGTCCGCTACGCGCGTGATCGCCGCTTGAGATTCGAGGTCGGCTCGTTCAACGCCGAGTCGCCGACGGTGGTGGGCGATGTGGCGGTGCGATTGGCCGAAAACTCAGCCGTGGTGGCGTGAGGAACGGAACGCGGAGTTGCGGAGAGATCGAAAGAACGCGGAGAAGGTGCGTGGATCAAAGGATCTTCTCCGCGCCGTTGTATCTCTTCGTACCTTCGCGCCCTTCGCGTTCAAGAGAAGACGCCAGAATCAGACGCACCGCGGGGAGGCCTGAAAGAAGTCTCACTCCAGGACTCTTCTCCGCGTTGCTCTGATCTACTCCACGACTCTGCGTACCCCGAATCCCACGGATCGATCAGCCGCGTTCCGGGTCCGGAAAGTCGCGGAAGAGCGCGGACTTGAAATCCGTGACGGCGGCATACACCGGAATGTGCAGCCGCTCGACTTCGCCCGCGCGCGTGGCGACCACGCCGAACGCCGCGTCGAGCTGGGCAAGATCGACGCACTCAACTACGCAGTGAAACTCGCCCATGTTGTCCGGCCCGAATCCGAACTTGCGGCGGGAGAGCCGCCACGACTCGATCTTTCCCTGACTCTTGAGGTGCCCGAGATACGCATCGACCGCCTTGGCAAACTCCACGTCGGCCGGGGGTCGGGTGTCGCGGAGGTTGAACCACATGTGGTATTGATTCATTTGGAACGGGGCTCGGGTTTCGGGGATCGGGTTTCGGGTCTCGGCAAAGCCAGATTGCTACGACTTCGCGGCCGCGCCCGTGAGTTTTTCGTGCAGCTCGTCGTCGATGCCGAGGTACTCGCGCATGTGCTGGTCGTACACCGCTTCGTCCTGCTCGCGTGAGAGGTCCAGCCGCAGCTCGTTGATCACCTTGGTGCCCTGGCCGATCCAGACGTCGAACGTCTCCTTGGTGATGTTCTGCATGATCCACTCGCCGACGGGCCCGCGGAAGGGGGGCTTGGCCATGCGCGTGCCCGGGCGACCGGTGCGCTGACAGACGAACGCGCCCGCGGGGATCGGACCGTCGTATTTCTTCGGCGTGCCCGGAGAGAGCAGATCCATATCGCCCTTGCCCATGCCCGGTTTCTTTGCCGCGACTTCTGGAACGGGCCTGCCGAGCGTGGTCAGGATGTCGCCCATGGCGTTCTTCGGCATCAGGTCGCCGCGCTCGGCGGCGATGGTGAACCCGCGCGTGGCGAGCTGCGCGCCCATGTCGACCTGCCCGATCTTGATGAAGCACTCCGCGGCAAGCTGAAACGCCTTGCTCATCTGCGGCGCAAGCTCTGTGCAGCGCACAAAGCACTGGGCGGCCTGATCGTGACGACCGGCCTCCATCAACGCCTTGCCGAGCGAGAAGTGGGCCATCTCGTTCTCAGGGTCGGCCTGAGCCATGTTTTGGAACTGTGCGATGCGATTGTCGATGTCCATTGCACGAACGATATTCCGTGGCGGACGGACGCACGGAGCAAAAAGCAAAGCCCGCCGAGGATCGGCGGGCTTTGCGAAATCGATCTGAAACTGATCGCGTGAAGCGAATCAGTTGGCCTTGCTGCCGCAGGCCTTCTTGCCAGCGCAGGAGGAGGAGCAGCCGGACGCCTTGTCGGCGCAGCTCTTGCCGGCCGGGGCCGCGGTGGCTTCCATCTTCACATCGGCCTTGTCCTTGCAGGTGCCGCAGCAGCCTTCCTTCTTGCTGCATCCACCGAGCATGGCGGCGGCAGCGACGCAACAGACGACACCGAAACCAAAGCTGAACTTGCGCATGATCATGATCTCCCAGAAAAAGGTGAAGGTTCGAGCCCAATCGTACCCGCCCGGATCGGTCGGGTTGCAGATGGAGGTTCGACGAATGCCGAACTCGGGATTGAGATTACCGTACAAATGCTTTCAAATCCACTGAAAACGGAAGATGGGTAAAACGGCGAAGAACGTCCGGAATGCTCAGGGCAGACACTCATCCATCCCAGAAACGCGAAGCCGTTTGGCCGTGTTCAAGAAATTGCGGCGACCCGATACCGTAACATCCCGCCCAGAGCATCCATGAGGATCGGCCGCGGCCATGGGGCAGGGGTTTACGGAGTGGGAAATGCCGGAAGCCATTGAGATTCGAGGCCTGACCAAGACCTTCGGGGCCAAAGTCGCGGTCGATCAGTTGGACCTGACGGTGCCAACTGGCTCGCTCTGCGGGTTCATCGGGCCAAATGGTGCGGGTAAAACCACGACGATCCGGATGATCATGTCGATTATCTTTCCAGACTCAGGGGAACTCCGGGTTCTGGGGCGTGCGTCGGCGGTCGAGAGCAAAGACCGCATCGGGTATCTCCCTGAAGAGCGGGGGGTGTACAAGAAAATGAAGGTCGGCGCTTTCCTGACCTACATCGCCAAGCTCAAAGGGGTGGATTCCGGCGCGGCCCGGCGGAAGACGCTCGCTTGGATCGAGAAGATCGAACTGCACAAGCAGCTCAAGGATGTGCACAAGAAGCGCTGCGAAGAACTGAGCAAGGGGATGCAGCAGAAGGTGCAGTTCATCGCGGCCGTGGTGCATGAGCCGGATCTGTTGATCCTCGACGAGGTGTTCACCGGATTGGACCCGGTGAACCGACGGCTGATGCGCGGCTTGATCGAAGAGCAGCACAAGCGGGGGTGCACGATCGTGTTCTCCACGCACGCGATGTATGAGGCCGAGCAGCTTTGCCAAAGGGTGTTCATGATCCACCAGGGGGTGAAGGTGCTCGATGACACGCTGAGCGGGATCCGGGCGAAGTTTGATCCGCGGACGATCATCGTGGAGCCGATGGACGCCGAGATCGGCGGCGGTGCCAACGCGGTGGCGACGCTGGGCGCGATGCGATCGGTGCGGGGAATTCGACACGTCGAAGCGGTTGAAGATCGCCAGGGCGCGGTAGCGGAGTATCTGCTGACGATGGAGGAGCGATGCTCGCCGCGGGAGGTGATTCCCGAGATCGCGCGCGTCGCCGCGGTGCGCAGGGTGGAGCTCAAGAAGGTGAGTCTGGATGACGTGTTCATCGATCTGGTGACGCAGGGCGGGGATACGAGTGTGAAGCGAGAGGACCTGCGGCTGGCCGCAGAGGAGGCGGCCAATGTCTAAGACGCTGATGGTCGCGTATCGCGAGTTCAGTTCGACGGTGTTCACAAAGGGATTTCTGATCGGCATCGTGCTGACGCCGGTGATGATCCTGATCGTGGCCGGTGCGATCGCGGCGACGCAGTTTTTGAAGGGTCCGACGCCCGCGGGCACGGTCGCGGTGATCGATCGCACGGGCAAGGTCGGCCCGCTGATCCAGCAGCGATTCAGCAAGGAAGCGGTCGACAAGGAAGTGCAAGAGCTCAAGGAAAAGGCCGAGCGGGCCGTGGAGCAGCTCGCCGGGCCTGCGGCTCAGCAGGGCCAGGGCAAGATGGCGATGAGCTTTGGGCAGCAGCAACTGGAGAATCAGGTGCGTGCGCTCGAGAGCGTGCGCGTGGAGTTGCTGCCCAGTGACACGGACGAGGCGGCGGCCAAGGAGCCGCTGAAGAACTATGACGTGGCCCAGGCCCGCGACGGGAGCGAGTCCGGGAAGGCCCAGCGCATGCTCGTGGCGGTGATTGAGAACGGTGTGTTGGATCGCAACGACAAGGGCGAGTATTCGACCTACGGCATCTTCACGGCGTCGAAGCTCGATCCGGAGGTGAAGGGACGCATCGAGAGCAAGATCGACAAGGCGATCGTGGACGCGCGCGTGGCCGGTGATCCGCGGGCGGCGGCGGGAAAACTCAGCGCCGATGATCTGCGGGCCCTGCTCGCAAGCCCAGTCAGTGACACCAAGTCGGTGACGAAGGAAGGGATCAAGAAGTCCTCTGGTGGGCTGAAGGTCATGCTGCCGATGGCCTTCATGCTGTTGCTGCTGATGAGCGTGATGACGGGTGGGCAGTATCTGCTGACGACGACGATCGAGGAGAAATCCAGCCGCGTGATGGAGGTGCTCTTGAGCGCGGTCTCGCCGATGCAGCTCATGGTCGGGAAGATCGTCGGGCAGATGTGCGTGGGGCTGCTGATCCTGACGCTGTACTCGGGCATGGGCATCGTGTCACTCATCGCCTTCAGCTTGGCCCACGAGCTGAGCGTGATGTTGATCGTGTACCTGTTCGTGTTCTTCCTGATCGCGTTCTTTGTGATCGCGAGCATGATGGCCGCGGCGGGGAGCGCGGTGAGCGAACTGCGCGAAGCGCAGACGTTGATGACCCCGATCATGATGATCGTGATGGTGCCGTGGCTGCTCTGGCTGCCGATCAGCCGCGCGCCGAACTCGATGTTCAGCGTGGTGATGAGCTTTGTGCCGGGTATCAACCCGTTTGTGATGATGATCCGGCTGTCGAGCACCGAGCCGCCCCCGACCTGGCAGGTGATCGTCGCGATCGCCATCGGCGTCCTGACGGCGGTGATCTGCGCGTGGGCGGCGGCGAAGATCTTCCGCATCGGTGTGCTGATGTACGGCAAGCCGCCGAACTGGCGCACGCTCATCCGCTGGGTGCGGATGGCATGAGCACGCGACCGCTGGATAAGCATGACCTGTATGAGCTCAGTGCGCAGAGTCCGGAACGGGATGCGCGGCTGATCCGCGCCATTCTCGACGACGGTCGGCGGACAAGCAAGCCCGCGGCTGTGCTGGGCGAGGATTTCTGTGGGACCGCCGCGTTGTCGGAGGCGTGGTGCCAGCTCAACCCAAAGGGTCGTGCGATCGCGGTGGATGTTGATCCGAAGGTGCTCGCCGCGGCTCGGGCTCGCGGACGCGAGCATGATCGGCTTGAACTGGTTCGTGGCGACGCCAGCAAGCAGAAGTCGGCGGTCGATGCGATCGCGGTGCTGAACTTCTCGATCTGCGAGTGGCACACGCGCCCGCAGCTCGTGCGATACTTCAAGGCCGCTCGGGCTCGGCTGAAAGCCGGCGGCATGATCGTCTGCGATCTGTATGGCGGGAGCGATGCGTACACGGCGGGGATGATCGACCAGACGCTGCGACTGCCCAAGCCGCCGATGCCGCCGCACCCGCTCGCGGGGATGGTGCAGGGTCTGCGTGTGCTGTATTCCTGGGAGCAGCGGAGTGCCGACCCGCTGACCGGGCGCGTGGTAAACGCGATGCACTTTGATGCGCAGCCGGTGAAGAAGGGCGAGGCCAAGCCGCTGGTGATCATCGATGCCTTCGTCTATGACTGGCGTCTCTGGTCGGTGCCGGAGCTGCGCGAGGCAATGACCGAAGCGGGGTTCAAGTCCACGGCGGTCTATCCACGCATGCCGGATGCGACGGATTCCGATGGGCGGGTGTACGTGCAGCCGATCGATGACCCCGGCGACGCGGCGGCGATCGCCGATGGCTACAACGTCTTCGTTGTCGGAAGGCGGTGAGTTGCGCTTGGTTTGTCAGAGGCTCGGGCGCAAGCCCGGGCACGGTGGGCGCGGGAATCGGGAGTGGGGAATCGTGAGTCGGGGATCGGGAAGAAGGAAACGGTTCTGGCTCTCGAGCACCGATCTTCGTGCTCTGTGTTCCGCACGGAGTGCGCACCAGCGTTGCCGGTGGCGCAGCGAGCGGAGCGAGCAAGCCACCGGGTGGCCAAGTCCTTCATCGATCTCTGGTGTTTGTCGGTTTCGCCCGTCTGAGGGCGAACGAACTTTGCGGAGTAGTCAGCCAGCCAATGGTCCGCCCTCAGACGGGCGGCTGAGGCAGAGACATGAAGGAATGGGTGCATAGCCAGCCGGTGGCTGGCTCGCGTTGCTCGCTGCGCCACCGGCAACGCTCGTGCGCACTTTGTGCGAAAGGCCTGAGAGGCAACTCAAGCGACAAACTCCCGACTCCCAACTCCCAACTCCCAACTCCCAACTCCCGATTCCCGCGCCTCTCGTGCCCGGGCTTGCGCCCGGGCCTCGGATTAGCCGACGAGCACCACGTCATCCTGTACACAACTCGTGATCCGCGGCCCGCGCTGCGGATCGGCGAAGACGTTGATCTCCAGCCGGATGCCAAAGCCCGGGCCGTCGGGGCCGGTGGGGATGTACACCCCGGGCTCGACCGTGAATCCGACGCCGGGCAGCACGCGACGACGGTCGTGGGTTTCCAGATTGTCGATGTTCACGCCCACGCCGTGGACCATCGGGCCAGTGGAGAGCGAGTGTCCGGTGCGGTGCCGGATGTACTGTCCGTATCCCGCGTTGACGATT
Source organism: Phycisphaerales bacterium (assembly GCA_019750095.1). Lineage (GTDB taxonomy): Bacteria > Planctomycetota > Phycisphaerae > Phycisphaerales > UBA1924 > UBA4658. The sequence goes on along the minus strand of JAIEOW010000054.1, from coordinate 12,109 downwards.
TGGGCTCGGGCGGCGTCGTCGAGTTCCCATCCTTCGACGGGCTGCTTCGCCGCGTGGCGAGCCTGGGCGAGCGTGACGGCGGCATCTCGGGCCGCTTTGACGGCGGAATAGGCCCGCGCGTGGCGATCGGGAACGCGGTCGCCGGCGAATGCGACCCAGGTGATGTCGCTGAAGACGTGCTGATCGCCCGGGCGCCGGGCCCAGAGATCGAGCAGGATCCAGTCGCCCTTGCGGATCGGCGCGGAAGCAGTGGGGGAGACTTCAAAGTGTGGATCAGCGCCATGTTCATTGACGGCGACGATCGGGCCATCGGGCGTTTCCAGCCCTGCCGACTTGAACCGCGCGTGGATGAGCTGATGCACGTCATACTCCGTCACGCGATCGCCGGTGGAGAGTCGGGCGCGAATGAAGTCAAACGCCTGATCCTTGATCCGCGCCACCTCGCGGCTGGCCCACTCGTGACTCTCGAGTGCGAGCGCGTCCCAGCGTGCGATGGCGACCTGGATCAGGTCCGCGCTGGAGACGACTTCCGCACCCGCCGATCGCACCAGTTCGATCGTGCCGGCATCGACCACGCTGACGACGGGGAGCGCGGCTCCGGGCGAATACTCCATCGCGATCGGGTCCGGGCACGAAGCCACTCGAGCACCTATCCAGGCGCGGAACTCCTGCCAGGTGAGATACTGATCGATCGCCACGGCCTCGCCGCCGCGGAGCTTGGCGTGTTCGAACTGTCCGCGATCTATGCCGTGGCAGAGCAGGCGCACGCCGCGGGTGCTGGGCTCGCCGGAGTCGCTGGCCGGGATCCAGAGAGCGGCACGGCGGGTAAGGAATCGCTTTCCCGCCGGGTGTTCGGGACCAACAGGAAGCAGCCGCGCGAGCGTGGGATTTGAGGATCGGAAGTCGTAGACGAGCCAGCCGCCGATGCGCTGCTGGGTCATGAACTGTCGAAGCTCGGCGAGGTGCATGGGTGTGTCCTTCGAGTGCGCGGAACTGGTGCGGGTCGGCGGCGGAGTCATTCTTGGCCAAGGGAGTTGCCGAATCGTCCAGATCGGTCAGAAACAGGGCTCCGGAAGGCGAAACAGAGTGGTTCGATGTGCATCGTTCAGCATGAACGAGGCGAAGACAACCCCGGAAGGCCCGGTGGAGATCGGGTTTCTTGGAGTTTGGACGTGACGACGATGTCGATGAGTTCTGCTGAGAAGTTTGCGGCGGAAGTTCTGCGTCAGAGCGCAAACGCGCTCGCCGCCATGACGACCGAGCGTATGTTCCAGGAGCAGCCGGGGATCGCCGCGCGGTATCAGCCCAACCCGTCATTGAAGTGGCGAGAGAACGTGTCGGGGCGCGTGCACTATCTGGCGGCGGCCGTGGCGACGGGACGCCCGCACGTGTTCCTGCATCAGGCCAAGTGGGACAAGGTCGCGCACAGTGCACGCGGGGGCGAAGCGGCGTGCGCGGATCTGATGTGCTCGATGCGCTGTCTGCGGAGCGTGATCGGTGAAGAACTGCCCCCCGCGGCACGCCCGGTGGTGCTGGAGTGCGTCGATGCGGCAATCGCGACCATGGCCTCGGCCTCGACCGAGTCGCACTCGCTGCTGAATCCATCAACGCCCACGGGACGTCTGGCCGCGGAGTATCTTCTGGCCATTCTTGAGGGCGATCGCCAGCGAGCCTGCATGATGATGCTCGACGCCGTGACCAAGGGTCGTGCGGATCTCGGCATGCCGCCGCTCTCGGTCGTGCAGGCATTCTCGCAGGTGCTCAGCCCGGTGCAGCAGGAACTCGGGCGGATGTGGCACATCAATGAGTCCACGGTTGCGGAGGAGCACTTTGCCACCGCGACCACGCACACGGTGATGTCGGCGATGTATCCGCACATGCCTCGTGCACCGAGGAATGGCAAGGCCGTGCTGTGTGCCGCGGTGGAGACCAACGCCCACGAGGTCGGCGTGCGCATGGTCGCCGATGTGCTGGAGATGCACGGGTGGCGGAGCGTGTATCTGGGGCAGAATGTTCCGATTGACGATCTGGTGCTGGCGGCGGAGGACTTCCGCGTGGATCTTGTCGCGCTCTCAGCGACGCTGCTGACGCACTTGCCGCTGATGGGCGAGACGATCCGTCGCATGCGTGCCGGTAACGCGGGAAACTCTTGTGGGCTGAAGATCCTCGTGGGTGGCTCGGCGTTCACGGCGGACCCGGATCAGACCGTGTGGCAGAACCTCGGTGCCGACGCCTATGCACGGAATCTCGACGAGGCGGTCGCTGCGGCGGGTCGCCTCTGCGGGGTGTAGCCGCGGGTTCTCAGGTGCGCCCGATGCCTGCGGAGCTCTTTGCCGCGGTTGCTGAAGGATCGCCACTTGGGCTCGCCTGGGCGATCTCCAGCGGCAGGATGACGCTGAACATCGCACCTCGGCCCAGTTCGCTCTCGACCTGGATCTCGCCCTGGAGCATTGCCGTGAGCTCCTTGCAGATGGCAAGCCCAAGCCCCGTGCCCGCGTGCCGACGGGTGTGGCCGGTATCAAGCTGCTGAAACTTGTCAAAGATGCGTTTCTGATCCTCGGGCGCGATGCCCGGGCCTGTGTCCAGCACGCTGATCCGTACGCGGTCTTCCGAGCCAGCGCCCTCGCTGGCCCGACCCACCAGCCGCTCGGCGCGCACGCTCACGCGGGCGATCGACGTTCGCCCGCGGAGCTTGTCGTCGGAGGCCTTCTCGCTGGTGAACTTCACGGCGTTCGAGAGCAGATTGAAGATCACCTGCTGAAACTTCTTTGCGTCGGTCGCGATGTTTCCAACATCCGCAGTGATCTCGGTCGAGAGCTCGACCCCGCCGCGGTCGGCCAGCGGACGGATGAGCCCGACCATCGCCTCGCACGCGTCGCGCACGTTCATAGGCGCGATGGTGAGATCCATCTTGCCCGCCTCGACCTTGGCCATCTCCAGCAGTGAGTTGATCATCTCCAAGAGCGCACGCCCGGCGTTCAGGATATTCTCCAGATACCGCTTGCGTTTGGCGAGCTTGCCCCCGTCGTCCATGCCCCCCGCGACCGAAGCGGGAGAGTGGGCTTGTGTTTCTTCTTCCTTCTGAACGTTCTCCAGCAGCAGCTCGGCAAAGCCGATGATCGAGTTCAGCGGCGTGCGCAGCTCATGGCTGACGTTCGCCAGAAACTCGCCCTTGACCTTGTTGGCCTCAAACAGCGCGACGTTGCGCTCCGACAGCTCGTTCACCTTCAGATCGAGCTGCGCGTTCAGGGCCCGGAGCTGCTCCTGCCCGCTCGTCACGTTCTCCAGCATCTGGTTGAACGCGTCGCTGAGCTCCTCAAACTCATCGCCTGTCTGGATGTCCGATCGCACGGCGAGGTTGCCCTCGCGCACCGTCTCCGCCGTCGACTTCAACTCGCGCACCGGCTGCAAAATCAACTTGCTCGTGATCAGATAGAACACCAACACCGCCAGCCCGAGTGCGATCAGCCCTGCGCTCGCCAGATAGATCATGTTCACCGCGAGCTGAGCGCCCGCGTTCGGGCTCGTGCGAACCAGCGTCACCACGCCGGTGATCTCTCCCGGCACGCCCGCCCGCGGGCTCTCGCCTCGGGCGACCTTGACATATCGGTATTCGCGGCTCAGCCCCTTCCAGCGGGCCTCGTGCAGCTCGTTGCGCTCGGGGTTCTCACGAAACTCGCGCAGCGACTTGAAGAGAAACTCATCGCCTAGCCCCATCGGCCCGGGCGCGACCGCCGCGGCCCGCGCGTCGTCAATGTTCATCAGCCGCACGTCGGCGTCGCCGATGCGTTCCTCAACACCCGGCCTGAGGAACGGCCCTGCGCCGGCCATGTCGCGCACGCCGCGTTCCCAGACTTCGACGAGCTGCTTGGAAAGGTCCTTCTGCGCCTCGTCCACGATCGCGTTCATCCGCACCAGCGGCACCAGCAGCGCGGCCAGGATGATGATGACCACCGCGGCCCCGAAGAGCAGAAGGCACTTGTTCGCCAGTGAGATGCCGCGCCACATGAGTCGTCAAGCGTAGCGATTCACCACGCCGCGCCAAGCACGCCCTGCGCCTTTGTTGCAAGGGCCTCAAAGGCCACAACCTCGACCTTGCTCGCGGCCCCGTCCCTGCGGACCTTGAACTCGACCCCGCCTTGCTCCAGCGCCTTGTCGCCGATGGTGATCCGCAGGGGCAGGCCGATCAGGTCGGCATCCTTGAACTTCACGCCCGGGCGCTCGCTGCGATCGTCGATCAGCACGTCGTATCCAAGCTCCGACAGTTCGGCAGCCACGCGCTTCGCGGCGTCCTGCTGCTTGGCTTCCTCGGGCTTCATCAGCACCACCAGCGCGTGATAGGGCGCGATCGCCGCGGGCCAGATGATCCCGTCGGCGTCGTGGTTCTGCTCGACGCTCGCGGCCATGGTTCGGCTGACGCCGATGCCGTAGCAACCCATGATCACCGCACGCTTCTGCTGATCCTTATCCAGAATCGCCAGGCCCATCGCTTCGGAATACTTCGTTCCAAGCTTGAAGATGTGCCCGACCTCGATCCCGCGACCGGTCTCCAGCTTCGCCCCCTCGGCCCTCGGCGACGGGTCGCCCGCCAGCGCGTTGCGCACGTCGCAGACGCGCACCTTCGCCTCATCATCCAGCACATTGCCCACGTCGCGCCGCCAGTTGAAATGCTTGACGTGATGATCCTTCTTGTCGCTCCCGCTGGCCCAGAATCCGCCCTGAGCCGCGTCAGGATCGATGAGCAGCAGTGTGCTCGGCACACTGTTCACCGTTCGCGGCGAGACATAGCCGATGGCAAACCCCGCCTCACGAGCGGCTTTCTCGTCCGCAAGTGCGACCGTCACCGAGCCATCTCCCAGCATCGCCCGCACCGCGATCTTCACCTTGCCCTCGTTCACATCGTGATCGCCGCGGACGACGGCAACCAGCCATCGACCCCCTGAAACAGAGAACACGATGCTCTTGAGCATCCGGTCCGGCTTCACCTTCATGAACTTGCCGACCTCATCAATCCCCGGCAAATTCGGCGTGTGGACCTCGGTCAGTTCGCCCGTCGGTGCGGCGTTCAGATCATGCCCACGTTTGCCGATCTCGCACTTCTCGACATTGGCCGCGTAACCGCTGACCGGGCACTTCAGGATCGTGTCCTCGCCGCTGTCGGCGTTGACCATGAACTCGTGGCTCGCCGAGCCGCCGATCGGGCCGCTCTCGGCCTCCACCGCCGTGAAGTTCAGCCCGCAGCGCGTGAAGATGTTCGTGTACGCGCGATACATCGCGTCGTACGTGTCGTTCAGCCCACCCGGTCCCTCGACATTCATGTGAAAGCTGTACGCGTCCTTCATGATGAACTCGCGACAGCGCAAGAGCCCCGACCGCGGCCGCGCCTCATCGCGGAACTTCGTCTGCAACTGATACAGATTCAACGGCAGCTGCGTGTAGCTCGTCACCGAGCCCTTCACCAGCTCCGTGATCGGCTCCTCATGCGTCGGCCCAAGTGCGCACGTCGCGTCCTTGCGATCGATCACCTTGAACAGCAGATCGCCATAGTCCACGTCGCGCCGTGTCCCGGCGTACAGCTCGATCGGCAGCAGCACCGGCAGGCAGAGCTCGCTGCCGCCCGCCGCGTCCATCTCTTCGCGCACGATCCGCCCGACCTTCTGCAGGGTGCGCCAGGCCAAAGGCAGATAGTCGTAGATTCCCGAGCCAAGCTTGCGGATGTAGCCCGCGCGGCTCAGCAGGATGTGCGAGGGGCTCTCGGCGTCGGTCGGTGCCTCGCGCGTGGTGGGAATCAGCGTCGCGCTCCAGCGCTGGATCACGCCGCGGTGGGCTCGGTTCAATGACGATGCGGTCTGCGTGGACATAGGGGCCGATGGTATGGCCGCCATGCTGCATCATCAGAGGCCCGGGGCGCAAGCCCGGGCACCAGATGCGCACGGTGTACCAGACGGTGCCCGGGCTCGCGCCCGGGCCTCTGATGATGGCCTATCGCGCCCCGAGCTTCACCTCAACCCGCCCGCCGCCCTGCGGCTGCTCGAGCGTCAGTTTCACCTCGCGGCCCTGGTGCAGGCCCTGCTCGGCCAACGCGACAAAGAACTGCTCGGTCGAACCCACCTGCGTCTCGCCCACCGCGACCACGCGCTGATTCGGGCGCACGCCTGCGCGGAACGCCGCCGAGGGAACACGCACTTCGGTGATGAACAACTCTTCGCCCGCAGTCTCGGCGATATCCGCCACGCCGAAGTTGCCGACGATCTGCATGGTCTCCTTGCGTTCCTCATCGGTAATCAAGCGGCCAAGGGTGACCTCGATCTCCTGTGTCGCGCCGTCGCGGACGACTTCGACCTTCATCTTGTCGCCGGGTCCGTTGTTGGTGATGGCTGATCGCAACACCGTCACGCCGGTGATCGTCTGGCCATTGAGGCGGGTGATGATGTCGCCGAGTTTCAGCCCCGCCTTCTGCGCCGGGCCGCCTTGTTGGGTCGCGCTGACGAACACGCCGCGCCCGCGATAGCCGCGCTGGTTGAGAATCGCAAAGTTCTGATCATCCGTGCCCGGATAGTTGATCCCGAGGAATCCGCGAGCGACCACGCCCTGATTGATGAGCTGGTCCGCGACACGCTCGATGGTCGACAGCGGAATCGCGAAGCTGATGCCCGAGTTCTGCCCTTCGCGTGCGTTGGTCTGGGGCGCCGTCGCGATGGCCACGTTCATGCCGACGACCTTGCCCTCGACATTGACCAGCGGCCCACCCGAGTTGCCGGGATTCACCGCCGCGTCGGTCTGGATGAAGTTCGTGAACCCGCCCTGCCCAATGATCCGATTCGGATCGCGTCCAAGTCCGGAGACAATTCCCTCCGACATCGAGAACTTGAACCCGAACGGCGAGCCGAACGCGTACACGCGATCACCCTGATGCAGTTCAAGCCCTGACGCCCGACGGGCCGGAAAGAGCCCCTCAGTGGACTTCACCTTCAGCACCGCGATGTCCGTGCTGCGATCCTGACCGACCACAGTCGCCTCGACGGCTCGTCCGTCAAAGAACTGCACCACGATCTGATCCGACCCACGCACCACGTGCGAGTTGGTCACGATGTGCCCTTGATCATCAAAGACCCACCCAGAGCCCTGCCCCGCACGCTCCATGAAGTTGCCTTGCCGCTCGAGCACGCCGATGTGCACCACCGACGGCTCCACCGCATCGGCGATGTTCCGCACGGCTTTGTCGATCTGCTTCAGGATCGTGTCCTGATCCTGCGCTTGCTGCGCCGCCAGGATGGTCGTCTCGGTCCCGGCATAGCCGATCATCCGCACCGCCGCAGGTGCAGCGACCAGAGTCACCAGCGCCGTCACCAGAACCACAAGAGCCGGCCCATACGCAATGAACTTCCGCATGCCGATCGTCTCCAAAGTTCGAGTACCCATCCTGTTGCATTCGGTGGCACAGGCATCCCGCCCGTGTGCATTTCATGCTCTCGTCACACACCATTGGCGTCTGCCACCCAAGAGGTATACACCCGAGCCGGGCAAATGTTCAGGTCGTTTTCATCGTGTACACCTGTCCGCCGATTTCCCGCCCCGCAACCCGGCGGACCCATTCCGTCGCGGCCTGCTGGTACTTCGCACCCAAATCGGCCACGGGTTCAGCAAATCGGGGTGGCCGCTCGCTCATACCCACCAGGTCTTGCAGCACCAGCACCTGGCCATGGCACGCCGTCCCCGCCCCGATCCCGATCAAGGGCACCGTCGTCTCGCGCATGATCTGGCTCGTCACTTCCGGCGGGACGGCTTCGACCAGCAGCATCTGGCATCCCGCCTTCTCAAGTGCAACGGCGTCGGCGACGACCTCGGCCGCCGCCTCCGGCGTTCGACCGGCCGCGGTGTATCCGCCGGTCAGCGCCACAAACTGTGGCCGCGACCCCACATGCCCGCACACCGGCACCCCAGCCCGCACGATCTTCTCAATCCGCGGCGCAAGATGTCGATCGGCCTCCATCTTCACGATGTCCGCCAGCCCTTCGGTCAGAAATCGCCCCGCATTTCGGATCGCCGACGCGTCATCAACCTGATACGACATGAACGGCATGTCGCCCATCACCATGCAGTGTGGCGCACCGCGCTTGACGCCAGCCGTGAGCGCAAGCAGCACGTCCAGCGGCATGTCGATGGTCCTGGGTAACCCCAGAACGACCTCCGCCGCCGTATCGCCCACCAGCAGCACGTGCACTCCGCCGCGAGCCAGCCACCGCGCCGTCGTGGCGTCATACGCCGTCAGACACGCAAATGGCTCGCCTTTACGCGACATCTGCGTCAGCGTCTGCAGCGTGACGCGGCTCGCTGCTGCTCGCGGGCCTAGCCCGTTGGATTCTTTAGATGATGGCGAAAGAGACATGCCCGAATCATAGGGCTTGGAAACCCCTGACTCCCGTTCCCGCTTCGGATCTGGTGGCACAGGCGTCCCGCCTGTGTGCCTCACTTCTTCACGCCACGAGCCGGAGCACTTCGAGCCCGCACCGGCGAAAAAGGTGGGTCCGAGTCATGCGAGCGTGTGCGCCTGGTCGTGCCAACTTTAGCTTTGGCCGACTTCTTGGCCGGCACACGCTTGGTGGGTTTGGGTTCGATGACCGCCCCCGAGTGCAGCGCCTTCACCGCCGCCAGCACCTCGGGCACGTGCCCGTTCACCTTGACCTTGTCCCATCGCTGCGCCACGCGCCCGTCGGGGCCGATCAGATAGGTCGTGCGGACCACGCCCATGTACTTCTTCCCGTACATGGACTTCTCCTGCCACACGCCAAAGGCCTTGCAGGTCTTGGGCGTGCCCTTGGCATCGCGCTCGTCCACGAGCAACGGAAACGCCAGCCCATGGGCGGCGGAGAACTTCGCGTGCGACTTGGCATCATCCGGGCTGATGCCCAGCACCGTCGCACGCACCTTGCCAAAATCCGGCTCGGCGTCGCGAAACTGGCACGCCTGTGCCGTGCAATCGCTGGTGTCATCCTTGGGATAAAAGTACAGCACCACGATCCGACCCGCATAGTCGCTGAGCGCATGCTGCGCGCCTCGCTGGTCAGAAAGCGCGAACGACGGGACGGGTTTTCCGATGTTGATGAGAGCCACGTTGGGCCTCCTCTCGTATTTCATTCTATGAGCACCGCATCCTTCGAAGGCCGGAATTGCGGCGATTCAGGAAGTCTCCCTGTTTCTTCGGGTTTCTTCACAGCCGACCGAACATGCGCAGCAGCAGGAGCGTGAGCACCGAACCGGCGATCGCCGCACAGACCATGAAGACCCACATCGGGGCCCTTCGACGCTGGCGCGTCAGCACGTCGGGCATGTTTCGCCCGCCGCCAACGAGTTCCAGTCGTGCGATCACATCAGGTGCCAGCGCATCGTCGCTCTCGCGAGCTCCGTCCTGGACTACCGCGATGACCAGGCTCGTATCAAAGGGCCTGAGTCCAAGCCGTCCGCCAAGCGCGATGAGCCGCTCCCGCGCCTCCGGCGGCAGCACCGCCGCCCGCCCGCCTTCGATGGCCCGTTTGACCTGCACCGCCAGCACCCAACGCGGATCAAGAGCCGAGAGTGTGACCGAACGCCGATTCTCGGCCTCAACTCCGCGCGTCGCGGCTGGCCGACTCGCACTCGCGGCGCGGTCGGAAACCAGCCGCAGCGTGGGCGTGGTCGTCGGGCCGGTATTGGGTCCAGAGATTCTCATGCGCAAACTGCGGCGGGCAAAGATGCATGATGTATGGCAAGTGGACCGATGCCCATGAGCCGATCGATCTTCCCCAGATGATTCAGATGAATCTGGGAAAACTGTGCCGCGCATACCCCCAAATTTCCTACGATTTGGGTTTCACTTGGATCGCCGATGCCCGAGAACTCGAAACCGACAACCCCATTGCAAGACCCCACCCAGATCAGGGTGCAAAGCCCCCTGAGTGCGATCGAGATCGTCGCCGCCCTTGAAGCCGCGGCTCGTCGTGGCAAGATGGCGGGATTTCAACGCATCCCCGGAACCACACCCGTTCAGGGGGTCATTTGCACGATCAGTGACTTCGGAACACCGTTCGAATCCGTCCTCGAAACCACCGCCGCGGCCTCGTCTGGCGGTCGTGGGGGCACAGAGCTGTCGTTCTCGCTGCGGATGCAGACCAAACTGATCTGGGTGTTCGGCATCGTGCTGGTCGCGACGGTCTGGCCGGGCGTGTGGCTGACGGACTCGATGCTCAGGACCTATTTCTCGGGGTATGACTTCCGCACGTGGATGTGGTACCTGCCGCTGACGGCTCCGTTTGTGCCCCTCGCGCTCCTCACGGCAATCGCGCGGTCCAAGGCGAGCGCTCAGATCGAGGCCCTGGCGATTATCGAGCGGATCCGGGCGGTGGTGGGGGCAAGGGCGGACAAGGCCGGTGATGCGGGGTCTGGTGGGGGCGTCGCGTAGTTTCAAGGCAGTTGACCAATGGGCGTAGCCGCGCCCGCGTTTCGCTATGCTGTAGTTATCCAACGGAGAAACATCATCATGATGAGCTGGGTCAAATCGTTGTTCGTGGTCGCGGCGGTCGTGGGTGTGGCGTCGGTCGCGCTCGCGCAGCAGCCGACGGAAGGGGCGGGGGGGGCGGGCGATGCGAAGAAGTCCGTCCTCATCGGACACTTCGGCTCGCTCACCGGATCTGAAGCCACCTTCGGCAAGAGCACGTCCAACGGCATCAAGCTCGCCATCAAAGAGTTCAACGCTTCCGGCGGGCTCAAGGGCCAGAAGATTGAACTGAAGGAATACGACACCCGCGGCGACGCCGGCGAGGCCAAGCTCGCGGTCGAGCGGCTCGTGAAGAGCGACAATGTGGTCGCGGTGCTGGGCGAGGTGGCGAGCAAGCTGTCGCTCGCCGGTGCGCCGGTCTGCCAGCAGGCGGGCGTGCCGATGATTACGCCGAGCTCGACGAATCCGCGCGTGACGGAAGTGGGGGACTATGTCTTCCGCGTCTGCTTCATCGATCCGTTCCAGGGCCTGGCCGGGGCAAAGTTTGCCCGCGAGAATCTGAAGGCCAAGAACGCCGCGTTGCTCGTTGATCAGGCCCAGGCCTATGCCGTGGGGCTTGCCGAGGAGTTTGAAAAGAACTTCACCAAGCTCGGCGGTCGCATCGCGACGCGTCAGACCTACACCGGCGGCGCATCAGACTTTACCGCGCAGCTCACCAGCATCCGCTCGGCGAAGGTCGATGTGATCTATATCCCCGGCTACTACACCGACGTGGGCAACATCGCCCTGCAGGCCCGCAAGCTCGGCATCACGCAGCCGCTGCTGGGCGGCGACGGCTGGGACAGCGCGGAACTCTCCAAGATCGCCAAGGACGCGATCGAAGGATGCTACTACACGAATCACTACGCCCCCGATCAACCCGACGCCCGCGTGCAGGAGTTCATCAAGGCGTACAAGAGCGACTTCGGCGGCGCAACCCCCGACGGCCTCGCGGCCCTTGGTTACGACGCCGCACGGCTGCTGTTTGACGCAATGAAGCGCGCCGGCACCACCGAGGGCAAGGCCCTGCGAGCGGCGATCGCGGCGACCAAGGACTTTCCAGGAGTGACCGGCGACATCACCATCAACGCGCAACGCGACGCGGTGAAGAGCGCGGTGGTGGTGGAAATGGCGGGCGACCCGCCGACGCCGAAGTATGTGACGACGATCAAGCCGGATTGAGATGACTTGAGCGGGTGCTGACCGTTCTGAGCTCTGGTTTGCTCCCGCAGGCGGTCCTGAATCAAGAGCTATCGGGCGTGAATGTCTCCTTACGCCCCCAAGATTGATTTCTTGTAAATGTCGTCTTTTTCCCCTTGCGGCGTCACAGCCGCGGGGTATCTTGCGTACTGGGGAGAGACCGTTGGGCCTCGGCTGGCTTCGGTCTTTATAGGGGTTCTTGTTCATGGCTTTGCGGATGACTTTGTGCGCCATTGGTGGCGTGGCGACCCTTCTTGGGAACATCGCTCGCGCGGATATCGATCCGGCATCCGGCATCGACTTCGTCCGCATCACCGCACTCGGCAACGCGCCCTGGCCCGGCACAACTCCGCCCACGCCGGGAGACCGGGCCGTGGGGCGGGGGAGTGTGAACTA
>JAIEOW010000170.1 GCA_019750095.1 Phycisphaerales bacterium | reverse complement strand
CATGACCCGCCCCCGCTCCCAATCCACCACATGGCTCCTCAACCGCCACTCCATCGATAACTGAATGGCATTCCTCAGGGCCGCGGTCGGTGGCACGTGTGGTGCCGACGGGTTTGATGATTGATCGGGGGATGGCGATCGTGGTTGTGCTTGGGATGCTCGCGTGCGTGGTGCAGATCGTGCGCACAATCGGCGAGGTGGATGAGCTGCGTGCGAAGCGCCAGCAGCCCGCGCGCGAAGAGCTGATCCGATTCGTGCAGGAGCATCCCGAAGAGCGGTACTACAACATCGGGTTGGCATACACAGAAGGTGCGGTGCTGTACATTCGCACGGGGATCTGGCCGCGGTATGTGACGGAGAAGGCACCGGTGCGATCGGTGGATGTGCCGAGCGGAGCGCTGGCGATCTATCAGGAGGAACAGATCGCGCTGCACAAGCGCGAGTGGGCGATCGATCGTGGGGACCCGGTGGTGTTTGAAGCGCGGGGCGGGGCGCGGGCGTTTGTGGTGGTGCGGCGGCGGTGAGTTTGATTAAGGGTGGTGTGTCACCGATCGCCGATGGTCCGCCCTCAGACGGGCGGAAGAAGAAACAGTTTGAGCACAAGACGTGTGTTCCCCGCGTACCGGTGGCTTGCTCGCGATGCTCGCTGCGCCACCGGCAACAGCTCGTGCGCTCTTCGAGCGAAAACCACCGAGAGGCATGCAACAAGGACTCTTGACCGATCTCTACAATCATCACCGCGTCACCGCGTCACCGCGTCACCGCGTCACCGCGTCACCGCGTCACCGCGTCACCGCGTCACCGCCACTTCCTCCTACTTCGACAACCTGCTCTTGGCCTGATCCACAACCACCGCGAGGATGATGGCGAGCCCCATGACGATCTGGTTGTAGGACTGGTTGATGTCCAGGATGAGCATGGCGTTGTTGATCAGTTGCACGAGGATCGCGCCGAGCACGGCCCCGACCGCCGAGCCGCGCCCGCCGGAGAGGGATGCTCCGCCGATGACGGCGGCGGCGATGACATTCAGCTCATAGCCATTTCCCGCGTTGGTCTCAGCGGCACCGTAATAGCCGACGTACATCGCCGCACTGAGCCCGGCGAGCGCGCCCGAGAGCGTGTAGACGATGGTCTTGACGCGCCCGACGGGGATGCCGGCATACTTCGCGGCGACCTCGTTGCCGCCCACGGCATACACGCGCCGGCCCAGAACCGTCCGGGCGAGCATGAACATGCCGATGGCGGCGATGAGGAGCATGATGAACGTGGGCACGGGATACACGCCGCCGGCGTCGAACTTGAAGAAGCCGGATTGCACAGAGTCGGGCAGCCCGCCGACGGTCTGGCCCTGCGTCATGACGAAGACCAGCCCGCGATAGATGGCCATGGTGCCGAGGGTGATGATGAAGGGGTGGACGCGCAGGACGACGGAGGAGAAGCCGTTGGCAAACCCGCACGCGGCGCCGACGCTGCAGCAGACCAATATCAAAACCGGCACCGCGACGAGAACGCTCAGCCCCTTGTCGCCCGCCCCGGCGTTCATCGAGCTGACGGCCATCGCCCCGAGAATCGCCGCCATCGCGTAGATCGAGCCGATGGAGAGATCGATCCCGGCGAGGATGATGATCGCGGTCATGCCCACGGCCATCACGGCGATGAACGACGCGCTGGTCGTCACCTGAACAAGGTTGGACTTCTCCAGGAACTTGTTGACGGTCTTGGTGCCGAAGGCGATCTTGGAACCATCGTCCTGATCGCGGAGACGGAACGGCGTGTCCGAGGCGTATTCTGTGCGCGTGCCAGAGACAGTGACGGCGATCCTGGTCTCGGAGACTTCCTGAACCTGAGCACCCGCGGGAATGGCGACGTTGAAGTTTGAGGGCTTGGTCCCGCCGAAGATCGTCAGGGCGGCCATCATCAGCACGATGACCACCACCAGCCCGGATTCCTGGGCGGCAAAGAGTGATCGCCACCACGGGCGAGGCGGCGCGATGGATCGATCACGCGCGAGCGCGGGCGTGGCGGGCGTCTGCGAAGCGGGAGTTGGTGTGGCTGAGGACATTCGTGGCCCAAAGGGCGGGTTCAAAGTCGAAGAGCGGGGGGCCATGATACACGACGCGGGAGGGGGATGGTTCCGTAGCGATGCCGCGGCGCAGGAGCGGCCGCGGGGCGTCAATCGATCGGTTCTGACCGATCTGCGGGCGTTGATGGAGCGGTGAGGAGCGACTCAGGGTGCGTCGGAACGGACGATGACGCGGACATTCTCTCGACCTTCGCCCGTGGAGACGGATGGCCGAGGGCCGGACCCGCCAATCAGCCGACGGACGCGGGCCGCGAGAGCACCGAGGGCAAAGACGATCAGGCCGACAATAACGGCGGGGACGATGATGACCGCGAGCACCGCGATCAGCACGAAGCCAGCGGCGATGAGGGCCCATCGGAGCACCCAAGAGGGCTGGTGCATGACGAAGCGATACGAGCTGGTTGCGGACTGATAGGCCCTTGCCGAGCTGCTCTGTGCCTGAGGGCTGGAACCGGATTCGGACATCGCGGGAATGATAGGGTGCAAAAAAACAAGAACCCTTCGGGGAAACCGAAGGGTGCTTGACGGGACGAGCGAGTCCCGGTTGGTTCCTTGGGCCAGCGACGAGTTCGTGATCGACGCCGCCCCAAGAACAACGACGCTGGACTCCGGGCAATGCCTGGAAACCAGCAATCGCTGTAACCAGTGAATTTACATCGAGTTGGGCCAACTACAAGACCGGAGTTCCCGGTTGCACAGAACATTGGCATGCGGAGAGGGAGCCCTCGGCTTATCAGACCTCCGGGTCTGTTCTGAGGGCTTTGGATCGCGAGCGCAAGAAGTGCCCTGAATCACCCGTGCAAGACTGGTCGGAAAGGGAACCGCGGCAAGAGGATTTCCTACAATGGTGGGACCTCTTGGCTTGTGTATGAGCCCCGTGGACCCACAATATCTCGTAGATCGCCGATATGCCTGACACCGCCGCACCATCGCCGACCGCAACCGACAGCCCTCGGATTACGGGTGGCTTTGTGCATTTGCACCTGCACTCGGAGTATTCCCTGCTTGACGGCGGGAATCGGATCGACAAGCTGGTGAAGCGGGTGAAAGAGCTGGGGATGAATGCGGTCGCGGTGACCGATCACGGGAACCTGTTCGGGGCGGCGGCGTTTTATCTGGCGTGCAAGGACGAAGGGGTTTTGCCGATTCTGGGCGTGGAGGCGTATGTCTGTCCACCCGGTCGGCCGCGGAGTGACCGGACATTTACGGGCGCGTCGGATGGTGGGTACCACCTCGTGCTGCTGGCCGAGAGCGATGAGGGGTGGCGGAATCTGATGCTGCTGTGCTCGGAGGCGTACCTCACGGGCTTTTACTTCAAGCCGCGGATCGATCGGGAGCTGCTGGCGAAGCACTCGGCGGGGTTGATCGCGATCAACGGGCACCTGGGGAGCGAGATCGGCGAGCATCTGCTGGCGTTTGAGCGGAGCAAGGACAAAAAGCACTGGGAGAAAGCGGTTGAGAGCGCGAAGTGGCACGCGGAGGTGTTCGGCAAAGAGCGGTTCTACATCGAGCTGCAGCACCATGTGGCCGAGCAGAACGCGATCAATCCGCATTTGATTCGGCTGGCGGAAGAGCTTGGGCTGGATCTGGTCTGCGACAACGACAGCCACTTTCTGAAGAAGGAAGACCACGACGCGCACGACACGCTGATCTGCATCTCGACGGGCAAGGTGAAGGCAGACCCGGACCGGATGCGGTATCCGGAAGAGATCTATGTCAAGAGCCCGAAGGAGATGCGCGAGCTGTTTGAGCGCGAGCTGGGCGAGATCGGCGTGCGGGCGTGCGACAACACGGTGAAGATCGCCGAGCGTTGTGCGGGAAAGGTGAAGCTGCCGCTGGGCGTGAGCAACGCGCCGATGGTGCGGGTCGCGTTGCCGGACAAGAAGTCCTTGCCGAAGCCCGATGCGCCGGAGTTTTCGGGCGATCTGACGGCGTGGTACAACGCGTATTGCGCCAAGTTTGAGGTGGTGCCGTTTGCCATGCCCTCGGGGCTGGATGATGCGGGGAAGCAGGCACTGCTGGTGGAGGCGAAGAAAGAGTGCGATGTTGCGCTGCGGATGCTCTCGGAGGCGGGGTTCATCTGGCGGTACGGCTTGAGTAGCCCCACTCTCCGAGTGGGGAGTTCGGAATCTCAGCAGAGTTCCCACTCGGAGAGTGGGGGTACCCAAGACAAAGAGGATGCCAAGACTGCTCGGCTGGAGCGCGAGCTGAAGATCTTGGCCGACAAGAACATCACGGCGTACTTCCTGATCGTCTGGGACTTTGTGAGCTGGGGGCGTCGCCAGGGCATCCCGGCGAATGCGCGTGGTTCGGGCGTGGGCACGATGGTGGGGTATGTGCTGGGGCTTTCCAACGCGTGCCCGGTGGAGTATGGGCTGCTGTTCGAGCGGTTCACCGATCCGGATCGCAGCGAGTATCCCGATATCGATATCGACCTGTGCCAGAACGGCCGAGGCGATGTGATCAACTATGTGCGCCAGAAGTATGGGCACGTGGCGCAGATCATCACGTTCGGAACGCTGAAAGCGCGGGCGGCGGTGCGTGACGTGGCGCGGGTGATGGAGGTGCCGCTGATCGAGGCCGACAAGCTGGCGAAGCTGATCCCCGAGCAGCTTGGAATGACGCTGGATCAGGCGCTGATCGACGAGCCAGAACTGAAGAAGTTGTACGACAGCGATGCGAAGATCAAGCAGGTGATCGACAACGCACGCACGATCGAGGGGCAGGCGCGGCACAGCTCTGTGCACGCGGCGGGCGTGATCGTGGCGACCAGGCCGCTGCACGAGATCGTGCCGCTGTACAAGCAGAGCGGCTCGGGTGAGAACGAGATCGTGACGCAGTGGGACGGGCCGACGTGCGAGAAGGTCGGCCTGTTGAAGATGGACTTTCTGGGTCTTCGCACGCTGAGCGTGATCGAACGGGCGAAGAGGCTGATTCGGGAGACGCTGAGTGAGGAGGAGATCTGGTCGGCCGTTGGCCGAGCCAAACTGCCAAATGGGCAAATCGCAAATGGCCAAATTGCGGGCACGGATGGGCCTCATCCACTCGATTTGGAAAGACTTTCCTACAACGACCCACGCGTGTTCGGGCTGTTTCAGCGGGCCGACACCACTGGCGTGTTCCAGTTTGAATCCGGGGGCATGCGTCGGCTGCTGATCGAGATGAAGCCCGACCGGCTGGAAGATCTCATCGCGGCGAACGCGCTGTTTCGGCCGGGTCCGATGGATCTGATTCCGGACTACAACCGGCGCAAGCACGGGCAGGCCGAGGTGCCCAAGGTGCATCCGATCGTGGATCAGTACACCAGCGAGACGTATGGCGTGATGGTGTATCAGGAGCAGGTCATGCAGATCGTGCACGGCCTGGGCGGGATCAAGCTGCGCGATGCCTACACGCTCATCAAGAACATCAGCAAGAAGAAGCACGACAAGATCGAGAAAGAGCGGCCGAAGTTCGTCGAGGGCGCGCAGAAGCAGGGGCTTGCGAAGGACAAGGCCGAGGAACTGTTCGAACTGATCCTGAAGTTCGCGGGTTACGGCTTCAACAAGAGCCATTCGACGGGATACGCGATCGTGGCGTATCAGACGGCGTATCTGAAGACGTACTTTCCGAACCAGTACATGGCGGCGTTTCTCACGTTTGAGAGCGGGGCGCAGAAGGTCAGCGATTGGATCCAGTACGTCGAAGACTGCAAGAAGGTGCGGTTCCCGGATTGGACGGGAAGCGGGAGCAAGGTCGGTGTCGAGGTTCGGCCGCCGGATGTGAACATGTCGATGAGCGACTTCAGCGTGGTGTACAACCCCGGTGAAGCGCGGACGGCGCAGAACGGGCACGTGCGGTTCGGGCTGAGCGCGATCAAGGGCGTGTCGGAGAAGGCGATCGAGGCGGTGCTGAAGACGAGGTTTGCCGCGCCCAAGGTCGTTGAGGGCGAGCGTGCCGCCGTCCCGCTGGCGAATGGACCATCGACGGAGAACACGCCGTTCTCGTCGCTGTTTGATTTCTGCGAGCGTGTGATGGCGCAGGCGCCGAGCGGGTCGGGCGGTGCCATCCTGAACAAGACGACGCTGGAAGCGCTGATCAAGTGCGGGGCGATGGATGCGCTGCACGGGCGCGAGAATCGGGCGGCGATGATCGCGACGATCGAGGCCGCGCTGGGTGCGGGACAGAAAGCCGCTCAGGACAAGGCGGCTGGGCAGGGCGGACTGTTCATGGGTGGCGGAGCGGGTGCGGAGGCCGGAAAGCAGGCCGGGGCGAAGGGGAAGCCGTCGCCAGCGGCGGCTGGCGGTGCGGTGCTCGCCAAAGTGCCGGCGTGGAGCGAGGGCGACACGCTGGCGAAGGAGAAGGAAGCGCTCGGGTTCTATGTCTCCAGCCATCCGCTGGAGCGGTATCGCGCGTGGGCGAGTGTGTTTGTGACGGCGACGACCGAAGCGGCGCGGCACGCGGCCCACGACCAACGCGTGGTGCTCGCCGGGCTGGTGCAGGCGGTGCGCACGATCATCGTGAAGAACGGGCGGAGCGCGGGGCAGAAGATGGCGATCGTGGTGATCGAGGACTCGGTCGGGACGATCGAGACGGTGCTGTTTGCCGATTGCTACGCGCAGTTTGCGCACCTGATCGTGCCCGACAACGTGGTGTTCATCATGGGCCGCGTCGATCGCTCGCGCGCGGGGATGGGCGGCGGGGGCAAGAACGCGGCGTCGGGCGGTGATGATGACGATGCGCCGGTGGCCGCGCCAGTCGCGGCGGCGGTGGGCGGCGCGGGGGGTGGCGATCCGACGAATCAGAACGTGCAGGTGGTGCTGGATCGCGTGGTGCCGATCGACGGCGTGCCGCTGCTGCCCGGGCAGATGTGGCTGCGTGTGGATGCCGAGCGATTGAACGGCTCGGGCGAGGCCGCGCTGCAGGCGGTGGCTCGGGCGGTGATGGGCCCGGGGCAGGGTGCAACGGCGAGCGCAGAGGTTGAGCCCAAGCCGATCGCCGACAAGACGCAGACGTTCCCGATCGACATCGTGATCGACACCGCCGAGGCCCGCGTGCGGCTGGAAGTGCCGGGCGTGCGCGTGCTGCCCACGCAGGAACTGATGAAGAGCTTGGTCGAACAGCTTGGCGAAGGGTCGATCAAGGTCGTGGGGGGGATGACGGCGGAACTGCCGGGGGCGAGGCCGCGCGGGCCTTGGAAGAAGAAGACGGCGTAGTTCAATCCGAGGCCCGGGCGCGAGCCCGGGCACGTTGCGCGCAGGGGCGGGGGAGAGTTGAAACGGTCAACGGGGTCACATGCCGGGGGTGCCTGGGCTTGCGCCCAGGCCTCGGATTGAGTGCACTTCTCGGAATTGGGCGACGCTTTTGATGATGCTCATGGGCGCGATCAGTGCGTGGCCTGCGCTGCCCATGCTTTGGCGAAGATCGTTGTTCGTGAGCAGCCGCATGATGGCGTCGATCCAGCGCGAGCGTCCATCGGCTCGGGATGGGTCGGGGAGCACATAGCCAGTGCGACCATCGTCAACGACTTCCTTTGGGCCGCCCTGGTCGGTAACGATGACGGGCAGGCCGCTGCACTGGGCTTCCATGACCACCTGGCCGAGCGTGTCGGTGGTGGAGGGGAAGAGGAAAAGATCGCTGGAGGCGTAGATGGTGGAGAGTTCCTGGCCGAAGCGGAAGCCGGCGAAGAGGAATGAGCCGGGCGGGGCGGCTTGGGCGAGGGCGTGTTCCATGCGGGCGCGATAGGGGCCGTCGCCGATGATGATGAGCTGGGTGTCGATGCCGCGTTGCTGGGCTTGTCGCGCGACGATGGGCCAGAGGGTGGCGAGCGCGGGGAGGTTTTTCTCAACACTGACGCGACCGACCGAGAGGGCTTTGATGGATGTTGGGCGGACGTTGGGAATGCCGCGCCAGATGGTGCCCGATGGATCGCGATGGCGGATGTGGAAGGTGTCGGTGTCGATGCCGGGGATCAGTCGCACGATGCGATCGCGTCCGACGCCGATGCGTTCGAGAGCGGCGGCATAGTCGGCTGAGCGTGTGAGGACCTTTGCGAAGGGCGCGTAGAAGCTCCGCATGGCGGCCCGGCAGATCCAGGTGAGGGCGGCGTCATCGAAGAGGTGATCGATGTAGGCCGGGAAGTCGGTGTGATAGGTGCCGATCAGGGGCAGGCCGTGCCGACGGGCGAATGCGCGCCCGACGCGTCCGACTGGGCCGGGCGTTGAGACGTGCACGACATCGGGCGCGAAGCGTTCGGCGTCGCGGATCATCGCGGCGGAATCCGGCCAGACGATGTCGAGGGTGGAGTATCCCGGCATCGGTCGGCTGAAGCGCGGACGATGGTTGCGCACATTCGGCGCATCTGGGCATTGAAAACGCGTGGAGGTCAGGACCAGCAGATCGAGCCCAAGTTGAGGATGCGCGAGCGACTTTTCGGCGATGGTGCGGATGAAGCGCGAGACGCCGTTGACGTCGCCGAGGGTGTCGGTGAAGAGGCAGACGCGGATGCGGGAGGGCGGGCGTTTTGACGTAAGATGTGCTTCACCAAAGCTTTGCGCTGCTTTGGCCGCAGGGTCTGGACTTGGGGTGGAGAGGGTGCCTATGGTTTTCTCCGGGCACCCCGGGTTTTGCCGGGTGCCTGGCAGGGGGATCATGGTGCGGCGCGAGCGATCAGTCTTCCAGATCGCCCGTCAGTATGCAAACCACATCGGGCTGCGTGCCTCTGGCGAGCGCCCGTTTGATTCGAGGATTTGGTGAAATCATGGATGGTTCCAACTCTGGGCCCACCGAGCCGATGGCGGCGCGGGTGGCGAGCCCGCGCTCCGGTCGAGTGAGCTTCTCGGCGTCGAGTCGATTGTTGTCCGGACATGCCGGGATGTTGCGCCGACCTGTTCGCCTGCTTCTGGTGACGGGTCTTGGGGCGTGCGTTCTGACGATCGCAAGCGTCGGGGTGGGGTCGCAGCTTCCGGCGGTGTTGAGCTGGGAGCGTGTGGATGGGCGGTGGTATTGGGTCGCGCCAGATGACAAGTCGGACCATGGGCCGTCGGGGGCCGACGGATACCGGGTCAGCGATCGTCGCCAGGATCCGCGCGGGGTGGCGGTGTTCGTGGCGATGGAGCGGGAATACTCGCGCGGGGTGTTCAACATCGCGGTGTATCGCGGGTATCGGCTGTGGTGGGTCGATCGCCAGGGACATATGCGGAATCCGGGGGTGTTGGCGGCGATCCGGAGCGAGCTGACGCGCAACCCGCAGACGCGGGAGTGGGCCTCGGCGATGACGCTGCGCGGGCGGCGTTTTGGCGGGCGAGACTGGGTGGGGACGGGTCTGTATGGCGCGTGCGTGGTGGTGCCGAGCGTGCTGCTGGGCGGGATGCTGGCGCGGGGCGGTCGGCGGGCGTATGACGCGCTGCTGCGGGCGCACGCCGAGCGGACGAATCGGTGCACGAGGTGCCGATATAGCTTGAGGGATTTGCCGGTGGAAGAGGCCGAGCTGTGCCCGGAGTGCGGGACGGCCCGGGGTTGTGCTGTGGCCGAGAATGGCGTGGCGCGGATGAGTGCGGCGTAGGTCGGCGGCGGCCTGAAGCACAAGACCCGGTTTGGAGAACCGGGGTACCCGAGGCGAGGAAAGAAAAAACCCCCGAGCGGGGAGGCAATCCGCTCGGGGGCACTCGAACACCGATCCACCTGGAGTGTGGGTCTCTCCGGGCCGCGACACCGAGCCGGGCGGCGGAGGACAGATGAAGTATGGAATAGAACGGAAACGCAGACGAGTTTTCTGTTTTGAAGCTGGGTGAAGCTGTAGGGATTGTGTGTGACCAATGCTCAGGGCGCATTGCTTGAGCACCTTCATGGCGACTGCTCACCAGAAGTTATTGACATGTGGGTGAATCAGTCGGCACCACCGCCGCCGCCGGATTCCGCTGGGCGACAGTTGTCGGTGGGAAGAGTGGGCGTGCAATCCATGTTGATATGTGAGCGCAAGAAGTTGACGAACTGCTGGCAATCTTGCGGCGTGAGCACGCCCATGCTGAGCAACTTCGTGTAGAACGCGCAGCAATCACTCGGCGCGATGTTTCCATTTTCGTTGATGTCAAGCCCGGAGATCTCATTTCCGGTGTAGATGGTCTGGCTGTGACCCTGAACGCGGTACACCAACTCGAAGTCGTTCAAGTACGCAAAGAGGTCGTTTTTGTTTACGACATTGTCGTGGTTCCAATCGAGGTCGAGGTTGTCGTTGTCAGCACCGACAATCTGAACGAGATCGATGTAGGCCGTGAAAGGCCAACCACTTCCGAGGACGAGTTGTGCGGACACTCGGCCAATCTCAAGTGGCTGACTCGGATTCTGGATCGTTGAGACGAGCCGGCGATTCGGATTTGGAAGCTGACCCGTGGCGACGTATCGGAAGCCGAATGTCGGGCTGTACCCGGGAGTGTTGACCAGCGTCATCGGCACCGCAACGGACGATTGAACACCATTGATCGTTTGCGTCAGATACACAAGCCAAGAGACGCGATCAATGACCGACTGCCATACTGCCGGGTCAGGGTCGGGACCAGCGGCGGGGAGGTCTGGAAAGCGGACGTTGAACTCAAGGTTTACTCTGATATTGTCCGAGTTTGAAGCGTCCAAGTACACTGCCGCTGGACGGCTTTGGCCTTCGGGGCTGCTGGAGGGAATCGGTTCCCCCGAGCCCCTGAGTGTGAAGGTCGTGCTTGCAGAGACCATATGTGGAAACGGGAGTTGGGGTCCGCCCTGCGAGTTTGCGATGCTTTGCAGGGAAAGATACTCAGCATCGCCAAAGTTCAAGCTTGTGTTTGAAAAGGACTGAAGGTTTCCGAAGTGTGTCAGACTGGAAAGCCCGTCCCAGTCGAAGCCGAACACTTGTTCCACGAGTCGCCGATACTTGGTGCTGCAGATCTGCACGCTGTTAAGCGTCGAGAGCTGCGGATGAAAGATGTTGAACTCCACGCATCTTTTGGCTCTCGCCAGTGCGAGCAGCTTTCGGTGATGATCGGCGTTGACGATCACCGTGTTGATGGCGGCTACCCAAGGAGTGATAAAGTCACGTGGGCGAGGCGTTCCGATCGGGAGCGGACCAAGCGGGTTTGAGAAGAGCGTGGACTCAACCAGTTCACGGAACTGCTGCAGGGTGTACGCGCTCTTGCTTTGTCCTGGTGCCAGGTATTGGCCGACGTTCACGCCCCAGCCGTACGAGACAGGAGCGTTGAAATCGCAGAAGTTCTGATAGGAGAAGTTGAAGAGTTGGCCTGGCACGTCATTGCCCTGGCGATACGAGAATCGCCGAACCGGAGCGCCGGCCCATGTATAGGGCGGCGTGTTTGCGTCGACGACATAGTCGGAAGTCGACCAACTGAAGTTGGTGAACCTTGGGCGTTGAGCGCTGAGTGTGAAGAGTTCGGCGGCTGTTGGATTGGCTGGGTCACTCGGAAGGGCGTCTTCAAGATTCACGCTGCGCGCGAAGGCGGCATTCTGCGCCTGGGTCAGCAAGTTGTTGTACCAGAGCCAGTTGGCCTCTCGCTGTGGGAACGTTCCGCCGATTGGAAACGCTTGGCCGCTCGCGATGGCATCATCGTAGAGCTGAAAAAGCGTCTTGTTGCCGTTCCAACTTGCGGGGAACTGATGGAGCGCGTTGTTGATGCCTTTGATTGTTGGAGCGGCGGGGCCATCGACTCGTCCTTCGTTTTGGTTGAATTGCAAGCCCACAGTGAACGGCAGGCCGATCTGATCGACCCAGTGCAGGGTGCCGCCGTTGGGGTCTTCAAAGTCAAAGACGAGGCGCGCGGGTTGAAAGAGCGGGTGTCGCGATGTGTCTGGGATCTGTGACGCGATGCGATTGGAGTACGCGATGGCAAACGCACCAAGCCAGGCGGCGCAGGTCTTTGGCCCCTGATCGAACCAAGGTGTGGTCCACGGTTGGCCGCCGATCGTTGAAGTGCCGAAGGGGATCGAATCTGGGGCGAGTGTCCAGTCGTTTGCGAGCAACGAAGTGAAGCGGTTGTTGAGGTTGGTTGGCGGCTCGGCCAGCCCGGGCGCATTCCAGCGGTCGTTTGTCGCTGGGGTGCCGCGCTTGCCCGAGCCGTACCCGACGAGCATGATGGCGACGCGTCCGGTTGGGCCCGACCCACCGAATCTGGAGTCTGGCCACGGGAAGTCGTTGTCGACCTCGATCGCCAAGTCAGCAGCGACCGTGCCAATGACCGTTGGATTCACGGTGTTTGCAACAGGGGTCTGACCAAAGACGTCGGGGAGTTCCATTCGTATGATCGGACTGAAGCGCGAGTCGTAGTCTGTGGACCTCCGCAGCTCGAGAAGGTCGCCCAAACGGGCACCGGGCGTTTGTACCCAGAATCTGGGTTCGAGAGGATCGGCGAACGTGCTCCCCGTGAGGAGCGCCACCGGCAGGGTGGCAAGGAAACGGTTTCGAGTCAGCGGCATGCGAAGAGGTTCCTTTTCCCGGATGTGTGTGCGAGTGATCACCGCGCCACGCTCGGGACGCATGGCGTGCGTATGAACAGACCCAGCATCAGAATGAACGGGGATGGTCGCTACCGCGGCAGATCTCTGCCACGCACGCCCTGACGAGTCCCCCAGAAGAATGCTTTGAACTTATTGAATGGCGCCGGTGAACCACAAAGCGAGCCGTCGCCGTTCTCGAAGCCATCGCCAACAACGGGTGGTTTGTCAAGCCCGCCAGCAATTGAAGTAGTAAATCTCACATCCGGTAGATCAAACTCTCCAGACGGCTCGAACTGGTCGCGAGTCGCGGGATCAGAGGAACTTGCCAGATCGTGCAGACGTCGCATCTGAATCAGTGAGACACTGCCATCGACCGTGACGACGCGGGTCGTGGCATCTGGATTATTGAACATCGGGAAATAGGACTCGCGCCCGCCGACGGATGATCGGCGCGAGGATTTGCTGGTGTCGAAGCGCTCGAAGATCATGACCTTGGCCTGGGGCGAGGTGACGTCGCTGAAGCGGTTGCGCCGCCATTGATACGAGGTTGTCGAGGTGCCGGGAACGGGCGTGCGGGTGTTGGTGGCGTACACCTCTGGCCCGAGCCAGAGCGTGGGGCTTGCCCAGTAGGAGCCGTCGTACACGCGGCCGTTCTCTTTGTTGGTTCGGTATCGCTGGATTGGACGCGTGTCTACAGGGTCAAAGAGGGCCTCGGAGCCGGTCGCCCCGGTGCCCGCCATGTAGTCTGTGGTGAACGAGGCCCAAGTGAGCGCAAAAATCTGAGTCGAGTAGGGTGGTGTAAAGTACGAATAGGACTCGAACGGATCGCCCGGTGACCAGTTCAAGGAGCGTCTGGCGATGATCGCGGTCCAGGAGAGGTTCCAGACCTGCGGGTTTCTGGGGTCGAACGGATTGACGAACGAGTCGTGATGCTCGTTGGCATAGGCGACCTGGACCGCGCCCCACTGGCGAAGATTGCTGAGGTTGACCGCTTCCTGACCAGCGCGGCGGGCCTTGCCCAACGCCGGGAGGATGAAGGCAACCAGGATCGCGATGACGGCGATGACGACGAGCAGTTCGACGAGGGTGAACGCCGGGGAGCCCGCGAGGCACCGACCACGCGACGAAGCGCGTCGTTGGCAGGCAAGAGCTTGTCGGGAAGTCGGCATGACCACCTCCGAAGCTGCACGGCTTTCTCTAGATTACCTGAATGTCCGAGACTTCGCAAGTGCTGAGAGCAGAATTGAGTCACATTCAGAACTTGCGTGCCAGACCAAGTTGGTTTCCAGCTCTGAGAGCCGTGGTTCCAGAGCCCGAACATTGGATGAACCAAACTCATCAGAATGGTCATTGCAGCGATCAGTCTGCGTCGCGTGCACGATCACGGCTTGGCGAGGGCGCATCGCCCCCCGGCCGTGCCAGCACCCCCGCCTCAATCCGCGCCAGCTTGTCGCGGTACAGCAACTCGATGATGTACTCATAGATCGACATCATCGTGGCCATGTGGACGCCGGCGATGCCGTCGAGGACGCCGAGGCGGAGGAGGTACATGTAGACGTAGCGCAGCACGGGCTTGAGCGGCGTTCTCGGCCAGATTTCTCGGCGGAGGTATTGGCGGTATCTCAGCGTGTGGCTGAAGAGTCGCTCGGCACTTGCGCCGGCTTCCTGGCCGAACTTGAGCTTGACCCATTCGTCACTCTCAAGATCGGCGTAGCGGATGTGCTTGCGGATCCATTCGTGCATGGACTCGCCGCGGATGTGGAGCATCTCGTTGCGGAGATACGTGGTCGGGCCGTCGCAGACCATGTGCTCGTGGACGGAGCGGTCTTCGTAGCGGCACTTGCCGCGGCGGAAGAAGCGGAGGTTCCAGGATGGGTAGAGGCCGCCGTGGCGGATGGCTCGGCCCATGAAGAGCACGACGCGATTGACGAAGAAGCCGTCGGCCTTGGGACTGCCGATGGTGTTGAGCAGCTCGGCGCGGAGCTTTGGCGTGATGCGTTCGTCGGCGTCGAGGATGAAGACCCATTCACCCTTGAAGGGGAGGTTCTCGAGGCCCCAGTTTTTCTGTCGGGCGTAGCCCAGGAACTGCTGCTCGACGACGATCGCGCCGGCGTCGCGGGCGATCTGCTGGGTGCCGTCGGTGGAGAGCGAGTCCAGCACATAGACCGGGCCGATGGCGAGGGCGTTCTGGACGGTGTCGCGGATGACGGCGGCTTCGTTGAGCGTTGGGATCAGAACTTCGATCTTGCCCTGGCTGGCGTTGAAGACGCCGCCGGGGTTGTGGGAGCCCTTCGGGTCGGGGACGCCGGTGATGGGGTAGGACTTGGCGTTGCGCGCCTCGGCGGGCAGCGTGTCCTCGCGGAGCATCTTCTCTGTCAGGGCGTTGGTGGCGCCGGCCCAGGAGCGGGCTTTTTCTTTGATCTTCAGCTCGGTCCAGTATTCATATGAGCTGATCATGGAGCAGTAGCGGAAGCCGGCGATGCCGTCGAGCACGCCGAGGCGGAAGACGTAGTTGTAGAGGAAGCGCCAGAGGGCGCGGCCTTTCATGAAGTAGCTCATGTTCTTCCAGGCGCGCCTCTTGGCGACGTGATCGCTGGTGAGGAGCTGGCCCCAGGTGGGCTTGCCGTGGGAGCGGATGAGCACGCCCTCGTTGCCCTCGCGGCTGGAATAGTCGTTGTGCTTGTAGAACCACTCCAGCAGGCCCTTGCTGAAGTTGTAGTGCATGTAGGGTTCGTCGATGACGCCGACCTTGCCGTGGGTGTCTTCGCGCTGGCCGTGGCCGAAGTCCATGAATCGGCATGCGCCGAACTTAAAGAGGCGGACCTGATAGCTGGGATATCCGCCGGACCACTTGAGCCAGCGGCCCATGAGGATCATTTTGCTGGGGCACTGATAGGCGGCGCAGTCGCTCTTGGAGCCGTCGGGGCCGAGGCGCTCGAGCATCTCGGTGAGCAGTTCGGGCGTGAAGCGTTCGTCGGCGTCGAGGTGAAAGTGCCAGGGGTGCTTGCAGGGGATGTGGTCGATGGCCCAGTTGCGCTGGTCGCCGAAGGACTTGAACTTGTTGACGTGGACGGTGGCGCCCATGGCGCGGGCGATGTCGCAGGTGCGGTCTTTTGAGCCGGAGTCGAGAACGTGGATGTCGTCGCACCATGCGCAACTGGCGATGCAGTCGCGGATGTTGACTTCTTCGTTGAAGGTGAGGATGACGACGGAGATGGGGAGCCGGGCGCCGCCGAGGGCGTGGACCGGCAACTGCCCGGCGGTAGGGGCGGAAGCCACCATTGCGCGGGAGCCGGAGAGCTGAGCTGGAGGATGGTTCTCGGACTCTGACATTCAGGTTGCGAGTGGAGGGTTGGGTCGAAGTGTCGATCGGTCAATGGGCGACTGAACTCGAATGCGGGGGGATGTTCATGGGCTCGACGGGCTGCCGGCGAGCCATTCAGAGCGTGCAGCGAGGTCTGGAGAGCGGGGGGTGTGGTCTGGCCCGTGGCGATATCCTGAGTATCCATGGGTCGAGCCGCCACAGCGTTGGCGGGGGACCGCCGATACTCGAAGGTCGTTCCGCCATCTCAGGAGCATCGCCCGCCATGTTCGCCCAAGTCTGCAAGGCCACGATCCGCGCTTTTCCCAATGGCCGCGTGACCCGGCGCATGCTGGCGGAGATCGGTCGACGTCTCCCACGTTCGGCTCGGGAGCATCGGACGAAGCTGTTCAACGGACAGCCGTTTGTGGTCGACCTGGCGGAGTATCTTGGTCAGGACATCCATGTGTATGGGTGCTATGAGCGGGAGGCGTGCGAGTACGTTCTGTCCCGGCTGCGGCCCGGCGACACGTTTCTGGACATCGGGGGTCATATCGGTTTGTATACCACGCTGGCCGCCAAGGCCGTGGGGCCGACGGGGCGTGTGCACACCTTTGAGCCGGGCACGAAGCAGCGAGCACTGCTGACGCGGAACATCGAGATCAACGGGCTGAGCAATGTGACACTGAACGCCGTTTGCGTCGGGGGGCATCGGGGGACGGCGACGTTTGTCGAAGGGCCGTCTCGCAACCTGGGAACTTCGCACGTGGTGGAAGGGGTCGCGCCTGGTTCTGGCCCGGCGGTGGACATGGTCAGCGTCGATGATTATGTCCGAGAGAAGGGCATCACGTCGATCCGCGGGATCAAGATCGATGTCGAAGGCGCCGAGGATAAGGTATTTGCCGGGGCTGAGCGGACCCTTGCCGAGATTCGGCCTGAGTTCATCTTCTTCGAGTGCGATGCGGTCATGTCGGTGCGGTATGGGGCGCGTCCAGAGCAGACCCTTGAGCGACTGCGGAAAGCTGGCTATGACGTGCAGGCCCTGGTCCGCGGCCGCGTTACCCCGCTGGCGGATGCGGGGCCGGGGATCGTGGACTTTATCGCGCTTCGCCCGTAGGGCGATCTGATTCTGTGGACCGCTCGCTTGAGCTCGGTCCCATGCCATGGATAGAACGTGGGTGGAAGCGCGGGCGCACGGGGCGCGCCGGGTTGCCGGCCACGATCATCCACGGTGGCACATCCTTGGAGACCACCGCGCCCGCGCCGACCACCGCGCCTTTGCCGACTTTGACACCCGGCAGGATCAGCGCCCGCGCACCCACGAACGCTTCGTCCTCGATCTCAATGCGGCCGACGACCAGACGCTGATCTTCTTCGGAGAGATCGTGGGTTCCGCCGCAGAGATAGACGAGTTGGGTCACGACGGCGTGTTCTCCCAGCACGCAATAGCCGAGGTTGTAGACCTCCGCGCCATAGGCGAGGCACGATCGATCGTGCATCTCCAGGTTCCACGGGTACTTCACCTTGACATCGGGAGCGATGTAGACCTTGCCCGAGATCTTGGCGCCAAAGAGGCGGAGCAGGAAGACGCGCCAAGGCGTGAGCGGCTTGGGTGTCGGGCGGAACAACAGCAGCCATACGACGTGCCAAAGCACGCCGCCGAAACGCACGCGCCAAGACCACGGACTGGCGTAGCGGTTGGCGACGTTCATGGAACGCAGGCGTTCGTCGCTAGGAACTTCGCCGGAAGCGACACTCATGCGACGGTCCCCTTTTTGCTCGAGATCATTGCGCGGAACGAGGCGATGTGCCTTTCGGCGACCTCGCGGCAGCCGAACTGTTTCGCACGGGCGATGCCCGCGTCGGACATCTTCGCGGTCAGTGTCGCGTCGGTCAGCAGGCGTCGGAGCTGGCCCGCGAGTCGATCCGCGGCATCCGGAGCGTTCTGATCGAAAATCAGCCCGTCGACGTTGTCGGTGATGAACTGTCTGAAACCCTGCATGTCCGAGACGACGGGCACCAGGCCGGTCGCCATGGCCTCCAGGGGTGCGACGCCGAATGCCTCACCCCCGGGGGCCTGCGACGGATAGGCGTAGTAGTCGCCGGCGCGCAGCGCTTCGGCCAGACCGGCGCGGTCGTAGATCGGATCATCGATGATCATCGGCAGATCGCCCGCGAGGGCGCTGAGGCGGCGGAGGTAGTCATCGCCGCCGCCCCCCTCGCCGACGGTCTTTGCGCCGATGAGTCGAAGGGACAGATGTCGACCCGCCTGCTCGCGCTTGAGCTTGGCATAGGCCTCGACGAGCAGGTGCAGCCCCTTGGTGGGGTGGACGCGACCCGTGTAGAGCAGCGTTCGCGTGCCGGGCTTTGTCCAATCTCGGCCACCCGTCGGCGGTGTGAAGACGGAAGTGTCAATCGGATTCGGGGAGACTGAAACGATCTCGTGCGCCCAGGGTGCCTGCTGGACAATCATCGATTTCATGGCGTCGCTCGGGGTGTCGAGACCATCCACCCCGCGATAGAGAAAGAGCTGGCCCTTGGGCGAGGTGGCGACGTGGACAACGACTTTGCCAGCGCGGCCGCGCCGAAGCCGTGCGAGGACGGGCGCCCAGAATGAGTTGGTGACGAGCACATCGCCGGGCGGCAGCATGATCGCCATGTTGAGCGCGTACCAGAAGTCCTTGACGATGTCTCGATAGGTATTGAGCCCCTGGCGCAGGTTGGTCCGGCGACGAACGAGAAGCCCGTCGACCTTCTCCTCAGCCGCTTGGCCGGGATAACGACAGGCAAGGATTGTCACCGAGTGCCCGAGCGCCGCGAACTCCTTGCCCACGTCGTACCAGATTCGCTGGACCGCCCCGGTCGGAAACGGCGGCGTCGGGTAGAACGGCCCCGTGATGATCGTGATTCGAAGCGGGCTGATGGGCGTCATGATTCGTCACGCATATCGGCTTAATCGCCAGGTTGAGCAGGGGTGGTTGCTGACATTTGAACCCCGCAAACAGGTGGTGGCGGTCGATCATCGGACGTTTCCGTGCCCAGCCGTGTGAGTCGGATCAACGAGAATCGATACTATATCGGTCAGGCAAAGAGGTTCATGACTTCAGACCCGTTCTGCGGCAGCCGATTCTGAACCCGAAAGGGTGCGACCGAGTGCGCTTGCTCCCCACCGGAACGCAGGCCTCTGCTGCATCGGTGCAGGAATAGCGACGACTCTAGACTGTTTCAGCAAGTAACGATGCCCGTGCGAGTAGGCCAACTGATTGAAACGGTGGACGTGCAAGGTGGCGGCACGTCCACGGCGTTTCTTGCGGTGCTCGCTGCCCTGCGATCACAAAGCGAGATCCAGCCGCATGCCTTTGCATTGCAGCCGCCCTCCAGCGATCCTGCCCATGCGGATATCGGTGCGCATCCTCGGGAATGGACGCTTTCTGAAGGTCGAGGTGCTGGCCTGCGCCCGGGCTCGCTCGGTCGATCGGCCGCCGAGGCGCTCGCGGCAAAGAAGCTCGATGTTCTGCACGTTCATGGCCTGTGGTCGCCCGATCTTCTTCATGCCGGGCGGGCCGCTCTCCGCGCCGGGGTGCCGCTGGTCTGGCAGCCGCACGGCATGCTCGTGAAAGAGGCCTATGCCCAGAAGCGACTGAAGAAGGAAATCTTCATGGCGCTCGGCATGCGCCGTGTGCTGCGTGCCGCGAGCGCGCTGGTGTTTGTCACGAGCGAGGAGCGTGATCACTCCATCGTTCCTTCGGGCATCGAGCGAGCACGGCAGCAGGTTGTGCCGCTTCCGGTGAACATGCCCGGTGAGCCGATCAGTGCCGCGTTCCGAGCCCGCGCTCGCGAGCGTTTCGGCTTGCCCGCGGCCGATCCCGTGATTGTGTTCTTGGGTCGATTCCACCATGTGAAGCGCGTGGACATGGCGATCCGCGCTCTCGCCCGGTCCAAGACCGCAAGGCTCCGTTTGCTGCTCATCGGCGGCGGCGACGAAGAGCCCAAGCTGAGAGCGCTCGCTGCAGAGTTGGGGATTACCGATCGCGTGACGTTTGGCGGCTGGGTGCAAGGCGAAGACAAGTGGCTCGCCCTCGCCGCCGGAGACGTGCTCACGCTGAACTCGATTCATGAGAACTTCGGCTATGTCGCGGTCGAGGCGTTGTGCGTGGGCACGCTGCCGCTGCTCACGAGCAACCTGGCGATCGCGAAAGAGATCGGGCCGAAGACGGGGGGCGGGGCGGGGGTGGCGGAGGTGTGCGAGCCGACGATCGATGCGCTCGCGGCGGGTTTTGACGCAGGAATAGCGCGTTCCAGAGCGATGAGCGACGAACAGCGGAAGATCGGTCGAAGCTATGTGGACGCCCACCTTTCGCCGAATGCGGTCGGGTCGCAGCTTGGATCAATGTACCAGACCATGCTCAAAGCCGATCGTCTGTCAACGTAGCGATCTACCGACGGCGATACACTCCGCCCATGTACCCCGTCGCCGACGCCGCCAGGATCGATCAGCTTCTGGACTCTCTCGCCGAGCAGATCCGCCGCACCGGCGCTGATCGCAATCGGCCCGCGCTCATCGGCATACGTCGCCGCGGTGATGTCATCGCCCAGCGGCTGGGCAAGAAGCTTGGCGTGGCCGACGTCGGGTCGATCGACATCACGCTGTATCGTGACGATCTTTCAGAAACCGGTGCCGCCGCGCGGGTGGGCGGGACGAGCATTCCTTTCGACATTGCCGGGAGAGACGTCATTCTGTGCGATGACGTGATCATGACGGGGCGGAGCATCCTCGCCGCGCTGCGTGAGATTCTCGACTTTGGTCGCCCGGCGCGCATCCATCTTTGCGTGCTGGTCGAGCGACCCGAACGCGAGATTCCTATTCAGCCGGAGTTCATCGGGCTGAAGCTCCGCCCGCAGCCGGGCGAGAAGATCGACGTGCGGCTGAGCCCGACCGACGAATCTGACCGCATCACCATCAACCCGCGGGCGTGACGCTGGGTGCCGTTCACAACACGAATCGCAGCGCGGCGATGAGAAAGCCGATCACGATCAGTGCGGCGACGGCGATGACCCACGCCTTGCCTTTGCCGCTGCCCGCGGTTGTGTTCTCGAACGCATGCCCGCAGTGATAGCAGACGGCGGAGTCGTCGAAGACTTCCTTGCGGCACTCCGGACACGTGCGCGTCTGATCTCCAAAACGCTCGATGTCCTCCTGCGATGGCCCTTCGTCAAACTCTTCGTCGCGCGCCTGGCGCGGGCGCGAGGGCACGACATCCCCCTGGCGGGGACCAATGCGCAGGCCCTTGTGCTTGTCATCGCGGCGTTCAGACATCCGCGGATGTTATGGCGCAAGCTCGTTCATCCGCCGAGCGAGTTGCTCGTAGCGTTCCAGCATCCACGGCGGGTTCGGTGCGGGCCGGGCCGCTCCCGCGTCGCGAAAATCAACCGGACTGATCACGACCTGCACGTGTTCGATGCCGACATCCGCCGCGAGTATGAACAGGTCCTCGGCCCCGATATCGCCCATCGCCAGACATCCGATCGACGCGGTGTCGCCGTGGATCATGATGTCGCCGCCGAGCTTGGTTCGCCCTTCACGGGCGGCGTGCGCTCGATCTTCCGCGTTTGGATACGAGACTCTGAGCGCGAGGTGGTACAAGCTGTTGGGGTTCAGCGATTCGATCGCGTAGAAACCCTCGGGCACCTGGCGATCACCCTGACGGAGCTTCGGCCCTGCCGTGCCGCTCATGCCGAGTATGGGCATCGTGCGCACGCGCCGGGTTGGTCCATCGCGTGTGGCGCTGACGTGCACTTCGAGTGTGCGTGTGCTCTTGATCGCCAGGAGCACGACCTTGCTCGGGGGATAGGGCATCGCCGCGGTTGTAAAGTCCGGCCGCCAGCGGGCGCGAGCACCCTCGCCATACTCCGCCACGCGCTCAGCGATGGTCGCCTTCGGCCGGATCGCCTGAAACGCTCGCGCCCGCAGCGGCGGTACGTACACGACGGCCAGTGCTGCGAAGCACGCAAAGGAGATTGCGATTATCACCCATCGGCGCATGAGCTAACGTCCTCACCCTTGACCGAGTTTCTTCAGCAGCGTCTCTCGGACGGTCTTGGCATCAGCCGATCCGCCCGCGAGTTTCATCGCCTCGCCCACCAGCCGACCCACGGCCTGCAGCTTCCCACTTCGCACATCCTCGGCCACCTTGGCGTTGGCCGCGATCACCTGATCGCACCACTTGTCGAGCGCGGCGTCATCACGCACGATCAGCATGCCGCGCCGTGTCGCCACCTCGCGCGGCGATGCGCCCATCGCCTCGCCGCCCATCTCGCACAGCAGCCCGAACAGCTCATCCGCCGACTGGGCGCTGATCTCGCCACGATCGCGCAGCACCATGATCTCCGCGATCTGCTCGCTGGAGATGCCAAGCCCGCTCACCAGCACCGCACGCTCGGGCGTGGATCGCTCGTTGGCTCGCTTTGCACCCGATTGCAGGATCGCGTTGGCCGCGAGCTTCGCCGCACGCCCACGCTCGAGGCCAAGCGACACGCCGTGCTCGATCGCGGCGTCGTACATCAGGCACACATCGCGTTCCTCCACCAGAGCGGCCGCCTCCTTGGGTGAGAGGCCATACTCCCGCAGATACCGAGTCGCACGCACCAGCGGCAGCTCCGGCAACGCGGCCCGAATCCTCTCCACCGCCTCCACGCTCATCACCACCGGCAGCAGATCGGGATCAAGAAAATACCGATAGTCGTCGGCCTCTTCCTTCTCGCGCTGAACAAAGGTCTCGTTGCGAGCGTCGTCCCAGCCGCGCGTGGTCTTGCTGCCGGGGGTCATCTCGCGCCCGTCTCGTATCCAACGCCCCGGCTGCTCGCGCAGCTCGTACTCGATCGCGCCCTGCACCGCCTTGAACGAGTTCAGATTCTTGATCTCCACGATCGGCGTCTTCACGGTGCGCCCATCGCTCAGTTTCAGCACGCAGTTGATGTTCGGCTCAAACCGCATGTGCCCGCGCTGCAGAATCCCCTCGGTCGCCCCGACAAACCGGCACACATCCCGCAGCCAGCGGCAGAACACCACCACCTCGTCGCTCGTGCGGAAATCCGGCTGCGTCACGATCTCTAACAGCGGCGTGCCCGCGCGGTTGTAGTCCGCCAGCGTCCCCTCGATCGCATGCCCGCCGGGTGCTTCGTGCAGCAGCTTGCCCGCGTCCTCTTCAAGGTGCGCACGGATGATCCCGATGCGCGTCCGCGCAAGCTGTCCGCCAGCTTCCGACGCTTCAGCGATCGCCGCGTAGTTCACTTTCCCCTCTGCCGACATCGGCGGCAGTTCCACCGACCCGTCAAAGCACAGCGGCAGCTGATACTGGCTGATCTGATAGTTCTTGGGCAAATCCGGGTAAAAATAGCTCTTGCGATCCCACCGGCTCATCGGCGCGATGCGGCAGTTGAGCGCAAGCCCGACCATCACCGAGCGCTCCACCGCAGCGCGGTTCATCACCGGCAGCGCACCCGGCAACCCGAGCACCACCGGATCGATCAGCGTGTTGGGCTCGGCGTCAAAGTGGTCCGCGTGTGCGACGTTCGCCGCCCGCGTGAACATCTTGGTCCGCGTCGACAGCTCGACGTGCACTTCCAGGCCGACTTTCAGCTCAACATGGGCGATCTCGGGCATGAGCGATCGTACAGCGCCAGAGATCACCACGACTCTTCCAGTGCCCCGATCACGGCGAAGCGTCGCCTTCGTCATCGACAACGTCTGATCGGTCCGGTGCAGCGGCGGGGTGGGGCTTCTGCCGAACGCGAAGCTCAAACCACCCAGTGGCTCCGGGGGCCGGGAATCGCCGAACAACAGGCCACGCCGGGCGAGCCGACATCTCGCTCCACAGGTGCTCCGCGATCCCGGGTTTGGCGACCGTCGTTGAGACCATGTCCGTCTGGCCAACGCCGATCAGCACCATGTCCGCGCCGGCAAGCCGCTGGTCGAGCGCATCTCCGGAAAGCGGCGCGCGCAAGAGCGAGGTGCGTAGCGGAAGGCGATCGCGCACACTCCAGAGCGAGAACAGATTGTGGTTGACGTGTCCAAGCGGCCCGAGGATGAGCAGTGCCCGTGGCTCGCGCAGATCCTCCGTGGCAGCCCGATAGATCTCGCGGACGAGAGCAGTGCGTTGATCGACCGTGGACAACTCCGCAGGCGAATACCTTGGGAATGTCCACGTTGCAGTCGCGATGCACGCGCCCGTGATTGCCAACGCCAAGACGGTGCGAACGCGAGTTGCCCGCCATTGTTTCAGCAAGGCCGCAAACGCTAGAACCCCCGCAAAGACTACGAGAAACTGAAAGCACGCCGCGAACTGAGGGTTCTTGAAGTGGTTCACCATCGGCGGCACATACGCCGCGACGAGCATTCCCCCCCAGCCCGCCACAATCGCGATTCGTGCACGCCCCTGCCGCCGAAGCATCACGACCGCCGAGAGCACGGCGATGCCGAGCATGATCCAGCCCGGCACGCCCAGAAACTGTTGTCCGCCACGACCGGTCAGATGAAAATGCACGTGGTCAACAATCCCACCCCGATACTCCCACAGCGGTCGCTGCGAGCCGAACATGATCTCGTCGATGTATCGCGTGATGCGTGGCAGCGCGATCAGATAGTGCGGCAAGGCCAAGCCAATCGCCACCCCCGCAAGCGCCAGCCCCTGCAGCACGCGCCGCCACGCGAACATCCGCTCCCCGACGAAACGATCCATGATCGCGCGAGATCCAAACGCGGCGAACATGAACCACAGCGTCTGAGGAAACACCGCCGGCTTGGTGAGCAGTGCCAGCCCGAACACCGCACCGCTCATCAGTAGGGGTCGCCATTGAAGCCGCCCCGGCACTCGGGCGAGAAGCACGGCACACCCGACCGCCGACAGCAACCCGCAGCATAAATCGGGCTTGAGATACTCCACCGCATTTGCCCAGATCGGTACACACGCCGCGGCGAGCACGATGGCCGCACGCTCCCAGAGATGTAACCGCGGAGATCGCGCCACCCACCACACCATCAGCAATCCGACAAGCGGAACAAGTCCCGCGACGATGTGCGGGCCGATGTCGCGATACCCGAACACGGCATACCCCAGCATCGATGAGAACGTCGAGTACGGAGCATGTGGTGGGCTCTGCAGATAGGCCGAGATCAACCCGCGCATGCCGCCCACGCGCGCCGCGTCGAGCAATCGCGCCCCGCTCGCCATATAGATGACATTGTCGACGACCGGATATGTGCGCAAGCGGCCATCAACAAGCGATTGTCGAATAGCGAGGACGGCAACGGTGCCAGCGCACGCGACTGGAATCAGCGATGCGAACCACCTGCGCCATTCCAAGACAATCTCCACTTGCGATCACCACCCCGCCCGAGCATATACGGAAACACCGACGGAGATCGCATGAAAAACGGCTCGCCGTTTGAAGGCGAGCCGCTCAGAGCTGCAACGTGGATGCTGCCGACGATCTATGCGTGAACGATCTGCGAGATCCCGGGTCAGTCAATCAGCTCTGGACAACCCGATCAGCACCCACCCGCAAACCACGCATTCAGGAACTCAAAGATCGCGTTCACTGTCGGCGTGCCCACCGGGTCGCCGCCGGTGTTCGCGCTCCCGATCGATGCGAACCAGTCGTTCAGGAACGCGAAGATGTCCGCCACCTGGATGCCCGCGGTCTTGTCATAATCCGCATAGCAGCACGGCGTGTTCGCCGTGCCCGTTGCGTTGCATGTGCTCGTCGACGACACCACCGCAACACCCGCGCCCGAGCCCGGCAGCACCACGCAGTTCGCGGTGTTCACCACCGTGTAGCACGTTGCGCCGCGGCAGCACACCTGGCTGGTCTGCGGACATGGGTCCGTGATGCACGACAGGCCCGCGGTCCAGTTCACCGCGGCGTTCGGGCAGTTGGCCTCGATCACCGTCGTGCATCCGCTCGCCTGGCAGCAGCGCCCGCCCACCGGGCAGATGCTGCAGTCCCCGCCAAGTGTCCAGCTCAGGAACTCCGTCTCCACGCTGCAGCGAATCTGCGTGACATTTACCAGGCACCCGCCGCTGGTCAGGCAGCACGTCCCCCGTGGCGCACAGTCCGGCGCGCCGCCGCCGGTGCACGTGCTGCCGAAGGTGAACGAGTTGCCGCCCAGCCCATCGCACGCCGCCTGATCGGCCACCACCACGCACGTGTTCTGCGGCGTGCAGCACGCACCGCCTGGGTTGCCCACCGAGATCGAGAGCACACCCGTGCCCGTCCGCTGGCCCTCGCCCGACGAACCGATCTGGATGAGATACTGCTGTCCCGCATTCGCGCTGAAGGTGACAAGAGCCGGACCGCCCGGGAAGACAAAGTTGTTGTCATTGCCCGTGATGCACGTGCTGGGCGGGCAGGTGGTGCCATCCCAGATCACCAGCCGAGCGTCAAAGTTCGCCGGCGTGCTGGCCTCTGTCGAGATCGTGTAAGTGTCGGTCGTCGGTGCGGTCCACGCGTACCACGCGTCATTGAAGACCTGACCGCCCACAAACGTCGTGCAATACGGCAGCGGCGGAACAAAGTCGTTCGGGTCGCTGTCAAACGTCGCGGTCGCGCCAAGGTTCGACCACGCGGGCGATGCACCACTGATGGTGATCGGCGCCGAGCACTCATCGTTGCTCTGCGTCACGATGATGTTCAGCGTGGTCTGGCCGCTGAGCGCGCCGCCTGTGCCCGTGAAGGTGATGGCCTTCGGCCCGGGCACGACGGCTCCGCCGACCGTCGTGTTCAGCACGAACACACCGACGCCGCTGATCGACATGGGGACGCTGGCCCCGCCGCCGATGGACGTGAGGTTGGCGGTTGCGCTGTTGACGATGCCGCAGGAACTCGAGGCGATGAGCGTGAGCGTGATCGCGCCGCCCGGAGCCGCGGCTGAGAGGGTGTTGGGCGTGAGGGCCGCGGGGTTCATCGACGCGGTGAGCGTGATGCCGGCGTTCGCCGGTGACGACGCGTTGCGGAAGGTCGAGGGAATGCTCGTGCCCGGCCCGACGAGCTCAAAGTCGTTGCGGTTGTTGTTGGTGTCGGTCAGACCGCCGCAGAGCCGGCGCTGCCAGATCGTGGCCGTGTTCGCGCTGCCCCCCTGAGCATTGTCAGCAAACCCGCTTCCCTCGCGGCAGTCGGAGCAGAACGATCCCGAACTCGTGCATCCCGCGCCGAGATTGTCGCCGTATCCGAAGAAGTCGACATATTGCGCCGAAGTCGGGCACCCGGGTGAGGAAAGCGTGGTCGTGCTAGAGACCAGCGCGATCTGCCCGCGATTGACCGAGAAGTCGAACGCAGGCGAGAGCGTGACATCCGCCGCCACTGCAAAGCCCGAAGGAAACGGCGGCGTGAAGGTCTTCACCAGCAGATACTGCTTCGGCTGGATCGTGCCCGAGAGATTCCGCGCCGTCCAAGCGTTGCTCGTGCTCTGATTGCGGAACTGCAGCGAGAACCCCGCAAGGTTCACCGGCGTGGTTCCAGTGTTGAAGAGCTCCACAAGGTCAGAGTCCGGACCATCCGAGCGTGCGCCCCCGCCGCCCCAGACCTGGCTGATGACGACCTGCGCACTGGCCGAGGCACCGAGCGCGAGTGCACAACACACACCGAAGATTTTTCCAGAACGACGGGAACGGACGGACATTGAGTGCTCCATGACGAATGCCGCACGCGGTCATGGCGTGCGAAAAGGACGAGTTTCGAGCAATGATCCGCACAATGTGCGCGATCTTGGGCCCTTAGTGTTCCGCGAATATTTCATAAGAAAAGGCCCTCCCCCGAAGGGAAGGGCCTTTTGGCACGAATCAGGGAGGATTGTGGCCCGGGTTCTGCCCGGTTCACAGCCCTTTTTGCTCTCAAATCAATCGCGCGGCGCCAGCGTGTCGGACTGAGCGGCCGGAGTCAGCACGGGGCCGGAGTTCGGCCCGCAGCTCGCCGGCGGGTTGGTGTAGCAGTTGATGAACTCAACCAGGTCCACGTTGTCGGTGCGACCATCGCCGTTGAAGTCGGCGGTGCCGGCCAGGAAGTCGGTGATGAAGGTGCTGAGGTCGACCGGTGTGATCGCGCCGCTGCGATCCCAATCGCACGTGCAAGGCCGCGGGCACGTGGTCGGGGCACACGCAACGTTGTCGCCGCGATAAGTGCCCTGAGCGTCAACGCAGCGGGCCTGCGTCGTGACGACACACGTCGGGCCGTTGGGCGAACGCACGCAGCAAGCGCCGCGCGTGGGCGGCGGCGGGCAGCTCGTCGGCGAGCACGTCGTGCTTGCGACGAACGTTCCACCAATGCGACTGCAGACCTCCGCCGTCGTGTTCACGCACGCCGATGGTGCGCCAAGCACCTGCGGATTGCAGCACGCCCCACGCGGAGCGCACGTGTCGGTGCCGCACGCGGTGTTGTTGCCGCGATACACGCCCTGAGCGGCGGTGCACGCCGCCTGGGTCAGGACCTGGCACGAGGTCACGCCGGCCGGGTCAGTCACGCAGCATGCGCCGCGCGGTTCGGGCTGCGGGCAGGTTGTCGCCGTGCAGGGCGTGCCGTCACCGCGATACACGCCGTCACGCTTGGTGCACTCGGCCTGAGTCACCACCACGCACAACGCCGCACCTGCCGCATTCGCACGCAGGCAGCACGCGCCCCGCGCCGACGGCGGCGGGCAGGTCGTCGTAGAGCAGGCAGTGTTGTCGCCGCGATAGGTGCCGCCACGAGCACGGCAATCCGCCGCGCTCAGAATCTCGCACCTTGTGGCCCCCGTGACCGCCTGAATGCAGCACGCGCCGCGAGAAACGCAGGAGTTGGCCGTGCACGCCGTATTCGGACCGTTCCATCGACCCTGCCGTGCGGCACAGTCGGCCTGCGTGTTGACCACGCAGCTCGTGGTCCCGGGGACCGCAGAGATCGGAAGGCAGCACGCCCCGGTCGGGGTCGGATTGCAGGGGTTCGGGGTGCACGAGGTGTTCACCCCGCGCCACACGCCGCCCGCCGTCGCTCGGCACTGGGCCTCGGTGGTGATCAGGCAGGGCGTGATCGGTGCGCCCGATGCGGTCGCGCAGCACGCGCCCGTCGGGTTCGGCTGTGGGCAGGTCATGTTCGTGCAGGTCGTGCCCGGGCCGCGCCACACGCCGCGATCAGCGACGCAGTTGGCCTCGGTGCGCACCGAGCAGTTGTTGGCTCCCGTCGCCGTCGTGATGCAGCACGCGCCGGTGGGCGTTGGCTGGGGGCAGCTCGCGGAGTTGCACGTGGTCGCCGCGCCGCGCCAAGTTCCGCCCGCGCTCACGCAGGCGCTCTCAGTTCGAACCGAGCACGCGACGCCCGCGGGGGAAGCGATGCAGCACGCACCGGTCACCGGTGGTGGGCCGCACGATACGTTCGCACACGTCGATCCCGCCCCGAACCAGCGCCCACCCGTCGCCGCAAGGCAGTCTGCCTCAGTCGGTGCGATGATGCACAGCGTCCCCGCAAAGCCCTCCACGCAGCACGCGCCGGGCCTTGGCCCCGTCCCCGCGCACTGAGCGATGT
The DNA here is from genome assembly GCA_019750095.1 of Phycisphaerales bacterium. Classification (GTDB taxonomy): domain Bacteria; phylum Planctomycetota; class Phycisphaerae; order Phycisphaerales; family UBA1924; genus UBA4658. The sequence continues at coordinate 26,307 of JAIEOW010000170.1, read as the reverse complement.
CACACGTCACGCCCACCCCGCGGAACGAGCCGCCCTGCGTCGTGCAGGACTGCTCCGTCGTCTCGATGCACACCGCTGGCCCGATCAGCGTCTGAATGCAGCATGCGCCGCTTTGCGGCAACGGCTGAGCCGAGGCCGTTGAACCAACCAGCGTGGCCACGCAACACAGCGCAGCGGCACTCCCCCGCGCCACAAACCTGGCAAGAGAAGACAGGACCATCTGAACCTCCTGAACAAGGAACGACGACCCGCCCCCGCACATGCCTTTGGCCCGCGTGCGAATGCAACGCCGGGCACGTCCGATACGCAGAACCCGCTCTTCTGAACGAACCGGATCAGGGAATACTGCCACGAGGTGACGAATTCAACCACTCAATTCGTCCGGTTTTGTGAATCTCGGGTACCTGCCGCCTTCTTTGCTGTGCAAGCCAGAGAAAACCCGGGCTCATCCGCACCCGGCAAACCACAGGTTGAGGTAATCCAGCAGTTGATTGACCGTCGGCGGCTGTCCGCCGCTGGTTCCGGTACTCGCCAGGGGCGATTGCGCAAACCAGTCGTTCAAATAGTCCAGGATGTCCCCGACCGTGATCCCGTCGACCCGGTTGTAGTCGGCGAAGCAGCAGGGCGTGGTCGCGGCCGTGCTGTTGCACCCAGTCGATGCCGTCGTCCAGGTTACGCCCGCGTTGACCCCCATCGGAAGTGCGCAGTCCGATTCCAGCAGCACCGTGCACGTCGCGCCACGGCAGCACGCCGCGGGGCAAAGGCCGGGCGTGCACGCAGATCCGGCGATGAACGATCCTGCGCAGCGTGTCGCATCCGTGAGCGTGCAGCCATATTGCGCCGACACACAGCAGGCCCCGAGCGTGCCCGCCGCCGTCACCAGCATCCGGATGTTCCCCGCCTCAAATGCGCTGAAGCTCTGCGCTCGGAACAGATACTGCGTCCCCGCCGCGAGCACCACCGATCCGATCACCCCAGCACTGGTCGAACCCGCAAGCCCACCAGGCCCCGGCTCACCCGCGCCACCGGCGCAGGCGTTGTCATCGCATGCCAGGAAGGTGAACCCTCCCGCGGTGCAGTCTGTTGTCTGATATGCAAGCACCAGCGTGTCGAACGATGATCCGCAGGTGCTCACGCGATACCCCGCGGTGTGCGTCGGCGTGAAGCTGTACCACAGGCCGCGAAACACCCCGCCCGAGTCGCTGCCGGCGCACTGCCCCGTCGGCGGGCTCGGCCCATCGTTGATCGACGTCGCAAACGTGTTGCCCGCATCCACCGCCACACCCAATGTCAACGGCACCGGACTCGCGCACGAATCTCCCGGCGGCACCTGCGTGCACGCGGCAAGGCAGGTCACTCCGCCCGTGAACACCAACGGCGCGGCGCACGTCGCCGCGAGCGCGGGATAGCACGCCCCGCTGCTCGCACAACACGCCCCGGAGATCGCGCACATGTTCATCGGCGTGCACGTCGTCGCCGGACCCAGGAACACGCTCAGCCCGGTGCATCGGTCCGCATCCACCACCGTGCACACGGCCTGCACAGAGCCGCTGGGCGTGCAGCACGCTCCAGGTCGGCTGATCCGCAGCGTGAACGGCCCATAGTTCGGCGTGCCGATCGGCCCGTCGGTCGCGATCCGTATGATGTACGCCGTTCCCGCCATCAGACTCACCGCCACGCGGCCATGCCCGAGCGTTCCGCACGCATCATCATCACACCCGCTCGCCAGAATGTTCGCCGCCGCCGCCGGGCACGCGGTGTGCACGGCAATCGTCGTATCAAACACCAGGCCAGACCCGCAGAGCGAGAGCGTCCACGCCCCGGTCACGGGCGGCGTGAATGCGTAGAACACATCCAGCCCGTTCGCGCCGCCGCACCCCGCGTCGCCCGGTGTCGCGTTGGCCACCGTGCCGGACACGACAAACGGCTCTGCTCCGGTTGCATCAATCACACTCGCCAGCGTGCACGTCGCGTTCCCTGGAACCATCGGCTGCGGACACGGATTCGTCGGCGTGCACACCGCACCAATCTGGTACTTTGTGCCCAGCCCGCTGCAATCACCTTCGATGGTGATCGTGCACGACCCCTCCGGCCTGCAACAGGCCCCAAGCCGCGTGACGCGCAGCGTCAGCGGCCCGCCCACGCCATCACCCACCGTTGACGCTCCAGCGATCCCCACACGGATGATGTAGCTGCGTCCTGCGACCAGCGGCGTGCTCGCCGCGATCGTCGGCAGCAATCCGCCCGAGCATCCATCCGTGGAGCAATCCAGCATCGGATCTGGCGTCAGGAGCGACACGGTCGAGCTTGTCGGGCACTGACTGTGCAGCGACATCACCGCGTCCTGACTCGCCGACTCGCACGTTGTGAATCGATACGCCCCGCCCGCCTCCGGCGTGAAGCGAAAGTACACATCACGCCCCGCCGAATTGCCGCACGCACCGCTGACCGCGGCGTCCTCGCTGCGAGCCCCGAGCAGCGTGGTCGACGCCGACCCGCCCGACGCGGGCACAATCACCGGATCGGCGCACACATCCCCCCGCGGCGCAGGCGGCTGCGGGCACGGGTTGGTGGAACACGTTCCTGCGGGAATAAACGTCGCTCCGCTCGCGCACGAAGACTGCACATCCACTGCGCAAGTGCCCGACGTGCTGCAGCACGCGCCAAGAATCCCGACATTCAGCGAAAAAGGTGCGGGCACTGTGGAGTTGAACACGCCTGCCACGCGGAGCACATAGGTCTGACCACTGACCAGGCGCAGCGCGGGAATCTGCGCATGCGCCCCGCAAGGCGGCGATGCCGTGTCGCCGCACGAGCCCATGGCCATGTTCGAGAGGTTCGCGCTGGTGGTCGGGCACCCATCGTGCACGCTCAGCACCGTGTCCCAGTTGGTCGCCGAGCCGCAGAGCGAGAGGCGATAGTCGCCCGTGAGCGTGGGCGTGAAGGTGTAGAAAACGTCCTTGCCCAGCGGAGCCGTGCCGAGCCCGCAGCCCAGGCCCTCGCTCGATGCGTTCACCGCCGTGCCGCTGACGATTCCCCCGGCACTCGGAAACACGGCGGCATTCTCGCATAGGTTGTTCGCCGGCGCGTCCATCGGCTGAACGCACGCATATGGCGAGCACGCCCCGCCGGAGACATACGTGTTGCCCGCCGCACATGCCAGTGGCGATGGTTCGAAGGTGCAATCGCCACTCGGTCGGCAGCACGCACCGGGCAGAATGCGTGCCGCCTCGAGCGCAAACGCGCCGGTCGCTGCGGTCGTTCCACCGGCAACTCGCACCGTGTATGTCACGCCCGCGCTGAGCGTGAGCAGCACCCGCGCGTGCAGGGTGTTTGCGCCGTCGCACGCGGGCGAGGCCGTGTTGTTGCACGAGCCGGCGACCTGATTGGCAAAGCTCGCCGGGCATCCGGTGTGCACGCTGATCAGCGAGTCCCACGCTTCTGGCGAGCCGCAGAGCGAGAGCTGATATTGCCCCGCCAGACTCGGCGTGAAGCGATAGAACACGTCCTTGCCCGCGGGCAATGACGTTGTGCCGCAACTGGATTGCCCCTCGCTCGACGCGCTCGCGGTCGATCCGACCAGGTTTGTCGGCAGGGCCATCGGATCGATCACGACGGCGTTCTCGCACGCGTTGTTTGCCGGTGCGCCCGCGGGTGCCGAGCACGGATAGGGCGAGCATGTCGCCGCGGGCGTGAAGATCGTCCCCGCGCCGGTGCAGGCGTTCTGAGCCGTCTGGAAGCAATCGCCATTGGGCCTGCAACACGCCCCGGTGCCGTCGATCCGCAGCACATACGCGCCGCTGATTCCGCCGGACCATGTCTGCACGCGGAGGAGGTAGGTGATGCCGCCCTGCATCGGCACATCCAGCGACGATCGTTCCCCGGCGCACGCTGGCCCGGAATCGTCGTTGCAGGCGATGATGTTTGCAGCGCTCGTGATGCCGGCACACGAAGAGACGCCGAAGACCGTCAGCACCGTGTCATGCGTCGGGCTATCGCAGAGCGAGAGGCGATAGACGCCCGGCAGCGAGGGCGTGTAGGTGAAAAACACCCCAGTCTTCACGTTCGCAAGACACGCGGATGCGGCGCCGTCGCCCGTGCTGGTGGCGAGCGCGTTGGTGCCGGAAAACGGCGTGCCCAGCGTGAGGGCGATCGCACCGGTGCAGGTGTCGTTGCTGGGTTGGGCGCGTCCGACTGCGGCGCATGCCAAGAGCATCGCGACGCCCGTCACCAGCCGCGCGGCTACACCCTTCTTGCGAAACGATCGAACCACGGTTGTCCACTCCATTGGACCATTGTTTCACCCGACGACTCCGCGTCGGTTCCTCTGATCGACTCAGTTGCACCCACCCTGGAACCACGCGTTGATATAGTTCACCAGCGACGAGTTGTCCGGCGGCGTGGTGCCGTTGCCATCAAAGTCCGCCGACAGATCGCGTGCGAACCACGCGTTCAAATAGTCCACGATGTCGATCTGGTTGATCCCGCCGGACTTGTTGAAGTCGGCCCGGCAGCAGGGCGCGGTCCGATTGCCCGCCGCGTTGCAAGCGGCCTGCATCGGAACAAACCGAGTATTCACGCCGGTGCACGCCGCGACGAGCGTCACACTGCACGTCACCCCGCGGCAGCACGCGCCGGTCGTGATCGGGCACGGATTCGGCAGGCAACCCACGCCCACCCCGCGGAAGGTGCTCGGCGCGACGCACGCAGCGCGCGTCGTGACGGTGCACGCGCCCGCCGACGTGCAGCACGCGCCCGTCGGCTGCACGCACGTCACCGTCGCACACGTCGTCCCGCCGCCCTGGAAGGTGCCGGGGCAGAGCTGCTGCAGCACCACCGAGCACGTGCCATCGCTGAAGCAGCACGCGCCGTTCACCGCCGGTGGGCAGGGGTTCGTGGGCGTACACGCTTCGTCGGTCAGCCACTGCGCAAACCCCGTGCAGTTCTGCAGCAGCGTCACGGTGCACGCACCGGTCGTCAGATTGCAGCACGCACCCGTCCGCGGCTGTGGACAGGGGTTCGGGGTGCACGCTCCGCCGTTGGACCACACGCTCGGGAGCGCACACGCCACCTGCGATGTCAGCGTGCACCCGCCGATGTCCGAACAGCAGGTGCCCTGAGGCGGCGGGGGGCAGGGATTCGTCGGCGTGCACGATCCGCCGAACGTCCAGGTGTTGTTCGCGCCCGTGCAGCTCGGCTGCAGTACAAACGTGCATGCGCCTGTCAACGCGTTGCAGCAGGTGCCGAGCGCCGGCTGCGGGCAGGGGTTCGGTGTGCAGGATCCGCCCAGCGTCCACGTATTCGCCGCGCCGGTGCACAGTGCCTGCGCCGTGAACGTGCAGTTGCCAGTGGTCGAGTTGCAGCACGTGCCCTGCGGCGGCTGCGGACATGGATTCGGCGAGCAGGCGCCCCCGAGGGTCCACGTGACGCCAGCGCCCGCGCACTGCTGTTGCACCACAAACGTGCACGCGCCCGTCGACGCCACACAGCACGTGCCTAGAATCGGCTGCGGGCAGGGGTTCGGTGTGCAGGACCCGCCCTGCGTCCAAGTGTTCGTCGCACCGGTGCACTGAAACTGCGCCACAAAGGTGCATACACCCGTGAGCGCATTGCAGCACGTGCCCTGCGGCGGTTGCGGACATGGATTCGGCGAGCACAACACCCCATCTGTCCACACGTTCGGCGCGGCGCAGTTCGCCTGCGTCGTAAACGTGCACACGCCCGTCGTCGAGCAGCAGGAACCCTGGGGAGGCAAGCAGGGGTTGATCGGCGAACACGTCCGACCCTGTGTCCACGTGTTCGTTACCGAGCAGGTCGCCTGAAAAGTCACCACACATCCGCCCAGCGAGGTGCAGCAGCTTCCCGTCGGCGGACAAGGTGAGGGCGAGCAGACTTGCCCGGCCACCCACGTGTTCGGAAAGGTGCACGCCGACTGAATCGTCTCGGAACAGGCCCCGGCCGTCGTGCAACACGCGCCCGATTGGGCCCGGGCCGCCGACGTACACAACAGGATCACCGCGATGCCCAGCGACAACAAGGCATGAACACAGCGCACAGGCATCCGCATCACTCCGAAAAAGGGCACCGCCACACACAAACCCATAACCAGACCGGTCGGGCGATTGTTCGTACCCCCCATTGGACCACACGCAATGCCCCGCGCCAAGCCCGAACCCCCCAAAATAGTCAGCAACCCCCGGCAAACCACAGATTCAGGTAGTTGAAAATGTCCTGAACCACCGGCAATTGCACGCCGTCCCCTTCAACCACCGCATAAGGATTGCTGGCAAACCAGGCGTTGAGATAGGCAAACACGTCCTGAACGGTGGTTTGGCCGTCTTTGTCGAAATCGGCGTGGCAGCAGGGCATGACCCGGTTGCCCGAGGGATTGCACTGGGTGCCCGTGTTGAACACCGCGCCGACGTTATCGCCCGCACGCGGAGCGCACTCGCCGCTGGTGGTGAGCTTGCACACCGTTCCGATGCAGCAGACCCCGGTCCCCGTTGAACAACTCGTGGGCAGACAGACGGTCGAGTTCCCGACATAGGTTCCCGGGCACTGCGTCGCCAGGGTCACAGTGCACCCAAGCGCGGAGTCGCAACAGGCGCCAAAGTCGTCCGGGGCCGTGGTGGCCAGCAGCGTGAATGGTCCGGTGGCGGACGCGCCATTCACGCCGCCCGTGCGATAACCGGCGACGCGGACAAAGTAGGTCGTGCCGCCGATGAGCGCGGCCGTGACCTTGGATGCAAAACGATTCGAAGGGCAAAGCGAGAGGCCCATGTCGTCATTGCAGGTGATCAGGTCGTTTCCGGCTTGCGGGCAGTTCGCGTGGATGGACAACACGGTGTCGAGCAACCCGCCGCCGCAGGTCGTGAGTGCGTATGCCCCGGTGGTGGGGGGTTTGAATCGGTACCAGACGTCCGCGCCACCACCGGAGCCGGTGAACGTGCCGCATAGGGTGCTCGGCGAGACGGTGATGTCCGATCCCGCGCCGGCGTTGCTCGAAGACACGGGCACGTTGAGGGAGAGCAGCGGAACGCCCGTGCCGCATGCGTCGTTTGCTGGTGCGGGCGTGAACGTCACGTTCATGACGAACGGTCCCGGTGCCGTCGAGCCGTCGTATGTTCCAACACGCACGACATAGGTTTGACCAGCGGCCAGATACGTCGCGACCTGGGACTGCAATCCGCAAAAGTCATCGTTGCATGCACCGGGGACCTGGTTCGCTCCGGCAGTTGGACATCCCGTGTGCACCGTCAGAACGGTGTCAAATGACGACCCGCAGGTTTCGATCTGATACACCCCGCTCGACACGGGCGTGAGCGTGTAATACACGTCTACGCCGCCGAGCGCGCCGACGCAGGAGACGTCGATCGTGTCGCGTGTCGCGTCGGTCAGATCGCCGACCAGCATCCCGCCCGAGGGCGGAATCACGAAGGTCGTGCCGCCCGCTCCAGACGTCGAGCACACGTCATTTGCCGGGGGCAGGGCGTGGACCCTCGACGCGAGCGCGGCACAGCCCATCAGCGCGCACACGCCGAGGACTGACCGAGGGTTGAACGCCCGCTGCTGCACCGCCGGCTTTGACCTCTTGAGATCCCAGATATCCACGCCCACAGAATCGTGACGTGATGGAACAGACTTGGTACGGGCAGAACGCCCGATCGATGCCGAGATTCCAGCCTACAACGGAACATTCACAAACACCAGCACCTTTGAGCACGCTCTATCGAGCGAACCGCGTCGCACTTCCAAGGGTTTGCCCGACTTCACACCCCGCACGGCTCCGGCGTTCGCCCGATCGCCCCATAAGTCGAATGATCCCAATGTGAACGCTTCCACACGGCTTCCCCCACGCACGCCTGTCATCTGCGGCCCGACCGCGGGGGGAAAGTCCGACCTCGCGCTCGATCTCGCCCAGCTCTGCGCCGCTCGGCTTGACTGTGACGCCGAAATCGTCACGGCGGACGCTTTTCAGATCTACCGCGGGATGGACATCGGTACCGCCAAGCCACCGATCAGCGAGCGGCGTGGCATTCCGCATCATCTGATCGATCTCGTGGAGCCCGACGCACCGAGCGACCAGCGATTCACCGTCGACGACTGGCTTACTCGCGCCGAAGCCGCGATCGCCGCGATCAGGACCAATGGCAAGCTCCCCATCGTGGTGGGTGGCACCCATATGTACGTGAAAGCGCTCCTCGAAGGGCTCTTTGATGGTCCCGAGCCGGATCCCGCGCTGCGAGCCGAACTTGCTGCGATGGATCCCGCCGCCCGTCGAGCCGAGCTGGAGCGTGTAGACCCTGCCGCAGCCACACGCATCCATCCAAACGACGCTCGGCGGACGATTCGCGCGCTTGAGGTCTATCGCCAGACCGGCACCCCGATCTCCGCCCATCAGCAGCAATGGGATCGCGGCCAGTCGAACGACCGCTACCAGCTCATCATCCTCGACTGGCCCACCGAGCAGATCAAACGCCGCATCAACGCCCGTGTGCGTTCGATGATGCAGCTTGGCTTGCTCGACGAAGTCCGTAACCTCATCGCAACCCAGCGCCTCGGCCCAGCCGCCCGAGAGGCCCTTGGGTACAAGCAACTGGAACCCATCGTCCGACAGGCACTCGATCAGGGCATTTGGCCCCCAAATCCGACGGCGGTCGAAGAAGCCGTCGAACGCATCAAGATCGAAACCCGCCGGTTTGCCAAGAACCAGCGCACATGGCTCCGACGCCTGGGTGCCACCGCTGGAGCTCTTTCGATCGACGCCCAAGCGGTCACTCAAGATGATTGGGCCGTTCGCGTGATGGATCGCCTTGTGCATTCCCCACAATGAGGGAATGTCTTGTCGAAACCACGACCAAAAGGTGAAATCAATGATTTGTTTGGTCTATATTTGGTGCAATCCATCTTGTTCGGCATGAACTTGGCTTGACAAAGCGACGTCAGAGCATCTACGACCTCGGGATGCGGATGGTCGGGCGTCCGAAAACCCGCATTCTGGTTTCCTTCTGACCGATCAACGGTTCATCATGGCCAAGGGCACCGCCCAAACTCGTCGTTCCGCCGCCCCCAAGGCCGGCTCCAAAAAGCGGTCGGCCCCAAAGGTCGACGACGGCCGAGGGATTCCTGGCAAGTCGGTGGGCGATGATGCCCCCGCCGGGCCATCCCGATCCTTTGACGGCAAACAGCTCGTGATCGTCGAGTCGCCCGCCAAGGCCAAGACCATCAATAAGTATTTGGGCTCGGATTACGTGGTGCTCGCCTCGGTCGGGCACGTCCGCGATCTGCCGGAGAAGAGCCCGAAGGGAAACAAGTCCCCTGTTCCGGGCGTTGATCTCGAGAACGATTTTCGTCCGTCGTACACGATTCTGTCCGGCAAAGAGAAAACGATCACCGAACTGAAGCGGGCGGCAAAGAAAGCTCGCGAGATCTGGTTTGCAACCGACTTGGATCGCGAGGGCGAGGCGATCGCCTGGCACCTTGCCGACGAGCTTGGCATCGATCCCCTGCAGGCCAAGCGCGTGATGTTCGCGGCGATCACCAAGGAAGAGATTCAGCGGGCCTTCAGTAGCCCGCACGCGATCAATATGGATCGCGTGAACGCCCAGCAGGCGCGTCGGCTGGTGGACCGGATCGTGGGCTATCAGGTCTCCCCCCTGCTCTGGAAGAAAGTCGCGCGAGGGCTGAGCGCCGGGCGCGTGCAGAGCGTGGCTGTGCGGCTGGTCGTCGAGCGTGAACGCGAGATTCGGGCATTCATCCCGGATGAATACTGGGCGGTCAGTGCGAACTTCGCGCTCTCTCCGGATCAAGCCAAAAAGCTCGGCCCGGCCTGGAAGGCGTTCATGGCCGCCGTCGACGACAAGGGTGCGCCCGACGCCCCAAGCGGCAAGGCGCAGCTCGCCTGGCTGGGCGAACATGACGCGATCCCGGCGGAACTCGTCGAGGTCGCGGGCGAGAAGTTTGAACTCGGTTCGCCCGGCAGTGCGCCGACGGACCTGACGGGCAAGGTTCGCGATGTGGCGAAGCTCGCCGGGCTGAAGATCGAGGACATCCAGACGACCGAGGACGCCAAGGGCCGCGGGCCGGCGAAGTTCCGGCGCGTGGTGCGAGGAAGCGTCGATCCATCGGCGAGCTACGCGATTTCATCGATCGAGACCAAGCGCACGACGCAGCGGCCCGCCCCGCCGTTCATCACGTCAACGCTCCAGCAGGCCGCGAGCACGCGGCTGGGCTTTGCCGCGCGGCGGACGATGCAGGCGGCGCAGGGGCTGTATGAGGGCGTGGAGATTCCGGGCGAGGGTCCGGTGGGCTTGATCACGTACATGCGTACCGACTCGACGCACTTGTCGGGTCAGGCCCTGAGCATGGCTCGCGAGTACATCGAGCGGACATTCGGGCCGAAGTATCTGCCCGAGAAGCCGAACTTCTTCTCATCGAGCAACAAAGACGCGCAGGAAGCGCACGAGGCGATCCGCCCGACGTCGTTGGAATATCCGCCGAGCCGCGTGAAGAACGCGCTGAAGCCCGATCAGTTCCGGCTGTACCAGATCATCTGGGAGCGGTTCGTGGCGTGCCAGATGACCCCGAGCCAGTGGGATTCGACGACGGTGCTGATCAAGGGCGGCGTGAACGCCGCGAAGCCCTGCACATTCAAGGCCACCGGGCGCACGCTGGTGTTCGATGGGTACTTGCGTGTCGCGGGCGTTCCGCCGGCGGCGGACATCGCGACGCTGCCCGCGCTCAGCGAGAAGCAGCCCATGCACGCGTTCAGCATGGACGCGGCGCAGAAGTTCACCTCGCCGCCATCGCGGTACAGCGAAGCGTCCTTGATCAAGATCCTCGAAGCCGAGGGCATCGGCCGCCCGTCGACCTATGCGTCGATCATCCAGACGATCCAGGATCGCAAGTATGTCGAGCAGATCGATCGGCGGATGTACGCGAGCGATCTGGGCGAGGTGGTGACGGACAAGCTGATCGAGGCGTTCCCCAAGATCATGGACGTGGGCTATACCCGCGACATGGAGGCGGAGCTGGACAAGATCGAGGACGATCACCTTGACTGGGTGTCGATGCTGCACAAGTTCTACGACCCGTTCAAGCGGGCTCTGGACGAGGCGCACGACACGATGACGCACGCCAAGGCCGAGACCACGCCCGCGCCGAAGGAGTATCGCTGCGCCGTCTGCCAGAGCGATCTGGTGTACCGCTTCGGGAAGAACGGCAAGTTCCTGTCGTGCTCGAATTATCCGACCTGCACCTATGCGTGCCCGGTGGATCGCGAGGGCAAGCCGCGGCCGGCCGAGCATGTGAACGTCGCCTGCCACAAGTGCGGCGGGGCGATGATCAAGCGCAACGGACGCTTCGGCCCATTCCTGGGCTGCGCGCGGTACAACGACGAGAAGCATCCGCAAGGCCCATGCGATGGCATCTTGAACTTGGACGCCAAGGGCTTTGTGACGGCGCCGAGCCAGCCGCCGCTGGTGACGGATCTGCAGTGTTCAAAGTGCCAGTCGCCGATGAATCTGCGCGATGGGATTCGCGGGCCATGGCTCGGATGCTCGAAGTTTCCCAAGTGCCGCGGCAGAGGCAAGTGGACCGACGTGCCCGAGCCGCAGCAGAAAGCACTGGAAGCGCAGCTCGCCGCACACGCCAAGGCGCACCCGATCCCGATCATCCGCACGCTGGATGGCAAGCCACTGACGGACTCACGCGGGAAGCCGCTGCCGGACGCCCCGCGCGTCGATGCGCTGAGTCAGGGCGAGGCGATCGCGGGCAAGTCGCGTGATGAGGGTGAGGAATCCGAAGCGGCGTGAACGTCTCGCAAGTGGGGTCAACGCACGTTCAGATCGACGGTTGTTGCGCAGTACTGATTCGCCGCACGATGCTCTCAGCCCGTGCTGGCGAGGTGGTGATTGGCTCGGCATGGTGTGTGAATGTGGGTGCGCGGGGGCCCAACCAGTGAATCTGGGGGATTGGCAGGGCTGGGTGAGCAATATGATCCAGATTCACACACAGTTTCACGAACCGTCTCGACGCCGATGCGAACATGAGGCATGATTCGGTTTCGCACCTCTCTCCCCCGCACCATAAACGGATATCTGCCCATGTTCAACCTGCGTGTGCTTGGCTTGCGGTTTGGTGCTCTTGGAGCGCTGGGGGTGGGTGCGTTCGGTGCGGGGGCGATGGCGCAGCCGGTGACGCCGAGCGTGGATCATCCGAATCGGTTTGCCGTGACGAATGTCGATGTGGCGCGGCGCTTTGTTCAGCTCGCCTCGACGCGGCGGGTGGACATCGCGATCATCGGGGACAGCAACACGCGGAGCAACCTGGTCTCGGGGCATGAGGATGGGTTCGGACGGGCGTTTGCGGCGCGGTTCGGGGCGTATGCGACGCGCGTGGATGCGGTGGCGGGGCAGGGGCCGTGGGCGGCGACGCTGAACGGGGCGGCGAGCTATCAGATCAGTCCTTTCGTCGGTGCGGAGAATGCGCCGTACTGGGTCAGCAAGTTTGTGATGACCGATCCGCAGATGCCGCGGGCCGGGGCGTGGCTTGCGCCGGGTGTGGAGCTGACGGTTGACATGAACGGCGGTCTGATTCTTCTACCGGAGAATCCGATCGGGATCGATGGTCCGCTGCGGTACCATCTTTCCGACGTTGCGCTCGGGACGGGAGTTGGGGGATTCATCTCACTCAGCGTGCGACAGCCTTGGCCGGGAACGCTGAGCTCGCAGTTTGCAAGTGCTCCGTCGAGCTGGTCGAGTGCGGGGCCGATCGGGGCGATGCGTTCGCGGTCGTTTGATATCGCGCCTGGAGCGCGGGGCGCGGGTGTGCTCATCACGCCGGTGGACCCGGCAAACGGGCGGTTTGCCGTGGGGCCCTTTGCGCCAACGTGGCATCGTGTGGAACGCACCGATCGCCTGACGGGGATCTCGTACTCGCCGCTGTGGTATGGCGGCGGGCTGTCGGCGTTTCACGTGTGCGCGAGCTTCTCCAATCTTGCGAGCGTGGACCCGGCGGTGACGCAATACCTGACCGAGCTGACGCGGCAGCAGAACGCATCGCCGGTGCTGATGGTGCACATCCTGCACGGCGGGAACGACGCGAACTTCTCGTGGTCGAGCCTCGGGCCCACGGGGCCGTTCGCCTCTGATACGCGCGAGGGACATCGGGACAACATTCTGTGCATTCTGGAGCGGTTGCGAGCGATGTGGGCGGAGATGCGTCGCCCGCCGGAGAATCTGTTCTTTCTGCTTGGGCCGTATCACCCGAGAGCGGTGGACCAGGAGTTTCAGCAGGCGTTTGAGGCCGCGTGGCGAGATGTCGCTGAGGGGGATCCGCAGGTGATCGTGATCGGGGGCTCGATGCTCTCGACGCCGGGCGAGTTTCAATCACGCGGGTTCTTCGCGGCGGCGAATGATCTGGCGCACCTGTCCGTGCCGGGCTATCGCACGTGGGGGCAAGTGGGCGTGGACGCGATGCTCTGGGCGGTCTGCCCGGCGGATGTGAATCTGGACCGGGCGGTCACGACCGCGGACATCTTCACGTTCATCAACGCGTGGTTCATGCGTGAGCCAGTCGGCGACTTCGACTACTCGGGGCAGCCGGGCGTCAATGACATTGTCGACTTTTTGAATGCATGGTTTGCCGGGTGCTGACGCCCAGGTGGTGATCAGGCCAAGATCTGTGGCTCGGCGCACGATGGCGTCAGGTCGTGATCGTCATCTCTGGGACCGAGGGGCTCGCCCCCGTGTTGATCGAGCCATTCGCGCAGGCCGGCGCGGTGGGCGATCTTGGCGAGTTCGACCCGCGTTGAGACGTTGAGCTTGGCACCGAGCTGGCTCCGGTGCCACTCGACTGTCTTGTCGGAGCGATAGATGCGCTTGGCGATCTCGTGGTTGGTCAGACCTGCGCCGATGAATGCGAGCACTTCGAGTTCACGCCGCGAGAGTTCGGCGAGTGGGCCGAGATCGGAATGATGCGTCTGCACGACTTCGGCGTTCTGAGGATCAGTCGCACCTGGGAGCGCGGTGCCGTGGCGGATGATCAGGGCCGCGATGGTGGGACGAGCAGCGGGCGCATCGCCGATCGGGTCCATGGGCAGGATCACGCCGTGCAGCTCAAGCCCGTTCCAGAGTTCATTGAAGACGACCGGGCGACCGAGTTCGAGCGATCGTCGGACGAGGTCTCGGCGTTCTTCTCCGGCCGGTGCTGGGACAAAGTCGGTGATCAGGCGGCCCTGGGCATCGGCCGATCCACGCTTGGCATAGAGCTGCGCGAAGGCCTCGTTGCACTCCACGATGCGGCCTTCAGCGGTCAGGATTCCCAGCCCAGCGCCGGTGGCGTTCAGGAGTACTCGGGACCGCGCATCGAATACTCGGTTATCTCGGGTGTTCTGCAAGGTCATGACTGACCCCTTTCATGACTTGGAAACGGCCGCGACGCGAAATGCCAAGGATGGAAATGCCCAGATGGGTGTGTCGTGGCCTTGATGCGCCGCGGCGGGTCAAGTCAACGGACAATCGTATCTTCAATAGGCGTAGGAGGAAAGCGAACTGATTCGTGTTGGCGCGAGATTGGCCCAATGTGCATGGGTTTTCGTACCAGATCGGGTTCTGTGGGGGAGCTTTGGGTTGATTTCGTTCGTGTTTGAAAAAGAGCAAACCCCGCCGAGGGCGGGGTTTGCGTTTGGAAGATCGGGATGTCCGTCGTGGGCGCGGCTTATGGGCAGCCAGCGAAGTAGGTGTTGAGGAAGTCGAAGATGTCGACGGCGGTGAGCCGGTTGTCGTTGTTCATGTCGGCCGGGCAGGAGGCGGTGCCCGGGGCGGGGTTGGCATCGGCCGGGATGCGGGTGTCATCGACGGCGACGAGGAAGGCGTAGTCGCGAGGCGTGCCGGTGAGGGAGGAGACCTTGGTCCACTCGTCAAACCCGACGGTCGGGCCGTAGATGAAGCCCTGGTAGAAGTTGACGAGGCAGGTGCGGGTGCAGTCGGCGTTGTTGAGGAAGTACGCGCGCTGGGTGATGTTGCCGCTGGAGAGGCCGAAGGCACTGAGGGCGTAGGTCTTGCCTGCGTCGAGGTTGAGGTTGATGTTGCCGCAGAACTGGAGGCAGAGGACGGGGAGGGTGAGGCCATCGATGACGACGGTGCGTCCGGTGTTGATGATGCGCGAGGGGGTGAGGGTGGCGATGGGGGTGTAGCCATCGGGCTTCACGCCGCAGTTGGTGTTGTAGATCGAGAGGCGTGCCTGCGGGCAGTTGCTGGCGATGTAGGCCTCGATGTAGCAGAGGCGGCCGGAGGCGCAGGGCGGGATGACGAAGTTGTCTGCGGTGCGAGCGAAGGTGATGTTCTGTCCCGGGCCGGCGGCGTCGAGGGACGGGGTGCCGGTATTGGCCCATGTGCCGTTGTCGAGGAGGATCTTGCAGGAGTCGGCGTCGACGCAGAAGTTGAAGTCGGTGCAGCCGATGCAGCTTGAGCACGCGCCGTTGGAGCCGAGGGAGACCCAGTTGGGGATGCCGTTGATGGCGCTCTTGAACGCGCCGGGTCGGCCTTGGATGACGGGTGAGCCGCCGCCGTTTGGTGCGCCGGCGGTGCCCCAGAACCACTGTTCATTGGCGTCGCCGTTGCCCTTGCCGATGAGCGAGACCCAGTAGCTTTCGCCGCCCTTGAGCCAGACTTCGGGGAGGTCGAACTCGACCTTGAGGACTTTCTTGCCTTCAAAGGTCTGGCCAGTGTCGGTGATGCGCGTGGCTTGGGGGACGACCAGGCGTGGGGGATCGGAGGGGAGGCCGTTGCAGTCGTTGTAGAGCTCGAGCTGAGCCTTGGGGATGATGGAATCGGTGATGAGCTTGCCGCTGATGGTCTTGATCTTGTAGATGCGACCCGGGAGGAGATAGAAGTCGTCGGCAGTGCGGTAGTCGAACGGGATGGTGGAGAGGCCCGGGAGCTGCGAGAGCTGGGCGCTGCGGCGATCGAAGTCGCCGGAGCCGATGGGGCAGCAGGGTTCTTGCGGCGGGGGCGGCGGGGCGAACTGGGTGACGACGTCGTCGAGGAATGTGTCGAGGAACTCGACGTACTTGAAGTTTGCGGGGTCGCCGATGCGGTTGGTGGCGCGATAGTCGACGAAGACGAGGCGGCCGTCGTTGCTGGCGCCGAGCATGAGTCCTTCGCCGTCGACGCCGGACTGGTCGAGATTCAGGGTTGGCGCGAGCGTGGTCCAGTCGAGTTCGGAGACGATGACCGGGGGGTTCTGGAAGGGATCGACCTGGGCCTGGCGACGGCCGCCGCTGAGGATGAGCGTGCGTGTCCAGGGGTCATAGACGAGGCCGTGGGCGGCGGGGAGATTGCTGAAGATGCGTGTGGTGACGAAGGTCGTCATGTTGATCTTGCCGAAGTTGCCAGGCCCATTAGAGGGGCTGGCGGTGTAGTAGACCTCGTGGCCGCCAGCGGGGAGCGGGACGAAGACGAAGCTGGTGATGGTGGTGTCGTCGCCGGTGATGGTGTGGCCGAAACCGGGGCCGAAGGGGTTGAGGGGCATCTCGCCCAAGGGGCCTGGGGTGCCATTGACCCAGAGCTTGGTGCCGCCGGGGTCCATCGAGAGGTGGAACGCGCCCGGGACGCCGCTGGGCTGGGTCTCGAAGGGAGCGGCGTTGGTGTTCTCGTTGATGGAGATCTTGTGGACCCAGCCAAAGTTCTGGCCGCCGATATAGAGGTCGAAGATGCCGTCGCCCGGGGTGGCGTCGGGGCCGAAGACGATGCCGTCGGCGCCCGTGACGCGTTGCACACCGATGCGGGGGCCGTAGTTGATGGTGCCGGCGGTGCGGTCATAGGTGAGGGCGAACTTGCGGATGTTGGTCTCGGTGGGGCTCGATGGCACATCGAGTGCGTAGCGGGTGTAGTAGATGTTTTTGGTGACGGGCTGGGCCGAGGCCTGAGAGAGCACGCCCGCAGCGCACAGCGCGGCAACGGCACACGATCGAATCCAACGCGAATAAACCATCTGGAAGTCCTTTCACTCTGCACGAAGAGACTCACGACCAACGGTGTGTGCTCGTGATGGCGTCGGCGAACTTCATGCGCGATGCCTGGCCAAGGTCACGTTGCCTGAGGGTGCGCAGCACACCAAAGTGCGCAGCAGACCGTCAGGCCCAAGGCCCGAATCGCTCAATCACCAACGATCACGTTCTGGCCCGCCGCACGAAGACGCTCATGGTCTCGGCAGGCAACCGCCCACGAGGGCGGACGCAGCACACACACTCGTCTGACGATCCGACGTTCCCCCCAACCGCCGAAACCGGTGACGACGCTGCTGAGCGCACTTTATCAACTTTCTGGCGCGTGACAAGACAAAATGGTCGTGAATTGCGAAACTGGAGAAGGGTGCAAAAGTTGCGCATGAAGGTGGGCGAGTGATCCACCTATTTTGGGCATGTTGCTGAGGCGTTCGCAGTGTGTCGGCGGTTTGGTATGATGGATCGTGACAGCGCGGAGCGTTGTCGAGTTGGCCAGCAGGATGCTTCCCATGCCGCACGCGACGGACACCCGAGAGCGATTGATTGAGTCGGCGAGCGAGCTGTTCTGGGAGCGTGGGTACGCGGCGGTTGGGCTTGCTGAGATTGCGGCTTCGGCGGGGGCGCGACAGGGGAGTCTGTACCATTTTTTTCCGGCCAAGGACGATCTGCTTCTGGCGGTGATCGATCGCCAGAGCGCGTTG
This sequence comes from Phycisphaerales bacterium, assembly GCA_019750095.1. Classification (GTDB taxonomy): domain Bacteria; phylum Planctomycetota; class Phycisphaerae; order Phycisphaerales; family UBA1924; genus UBA4658. The sequence continues at coordinate 8,598 of JAIEOW010000170.1, read as the reverse complement.
ATTCTGGGGGCGATTGATGCGGCGATGTCCGGCCGAACCGACGGTCGCGAGCGCGTAATGGCGGTAGCGGATTTCTATCGCGGGTTTATGGAGCGCACGGGGTGCGGGCTTGGGTGCCCGATGTCGAATCTGTCGGGGGAGATCGGAGACAGCGTGCCGCGGGCGGCGGCGCGGATCGCGGCGTTTTACGCGGCGCTGGTGGGCCGGATTGCCGGCGCGATGGAATCGCAGGGAGTGTTTGAAGCTGATCAGCAGGCCGCGGCGATCGTGGCGATGTTGCAGGGGGCGGTGCTGCAGACGCGTGTGAGCAAGACTCTCGGGCCGATTGATTCAGCGCGAGTGGCGATGGGGGTGATACTGGACGTGGCCATGCCAGCGGCTGAGCGTGAGTTGAGCGTTCAGGGCGCGTAAGGTGCGAGGGAGCGATCGGGGTTGGCGTACACGGTGGGCTGCCCGTTTGCGTTCTCGCGATAGACGGTGGCATTTGGTACCCCACCGCCGATCGCCGTGGGGAACTTGGTGCCGTCGATGAGCGCGACGTGACCATCGGCGAAGACGGCGTTGGCGGACCCCTTGCCGCCGGGGTGTCGATAGCCGATGCGCGAGTTGGTCTCGCCCAGGCGGTTGTTGCGTTGGCGACCGGCGTAGACCCCGTCGGCGGCGGCGACGAGGGTGCTCGGGCGGATGAACTGCGAGAGGCGGTTGTGTTCCATGAACAGCCCGCGCGAGTCGGGGCCATAGCCGACTGAGAGGGTGAAATACTGGCCCGGCGTGATGTCGACGACACCTCCGATGGGATTGTCGGCGTTGATCCAATAGGCGACGCGGAGGATCTTCTCGAGTCCGCGATCGGGGATCGTGATGGGCGCGAAGCCTGATCCGGTGCGGATGCAAGGCCAGTCCATCCAGCCCTTGGGGTTGTCTGGATCGTTGCCGGTTTGGCCGGCGAGGAGGCCGGGGACGTCTTTGGCATCTGGGCAGGTGAGGGGCGACTTACGGAGTTGGAGTTCGCCCGCGCCCTGGAGATAGCCATCGCGGTCGAGGATGGGGCCCCAGCCGTCGAGCGGAACGCCGGTGCCGGAGGTGCCGGTCATCGTGTACGAAGGGACGACGAGTTCGCGGTGATCGGTGGCGTAGAGCTCAAACCCCTGGCCCGCGCCGCGGAGGGCGGTGGAGCAGACGACGGTGCGGGCTTGTTTGCGAGCCGCGCCGAGCGCGGGGAGGAGGATGCCCACGAGCAGCGCGATGATGGCGATGACGACGAGGAGTTCGATGAGTGTGAATGCGTGAGTGCGTCGGTGCATGAATCCGCCAATTTTGGAGTGGAGTGTCGGTTGAACCAGCGTGGATAATGCGGGTTGCGGGCGGCGTTGTCAATCGGCGGAATGTGAAAGGCGCGCGGTGGCGTTGCGCTGCACGGGCGAGGTGTATGAGCATGATCTCAGAAGTATTCGGGTGGCCAGCGACGAGGGTGCCCGCGGTTGCGCCCGGGCCTCGGACTGAGTTCAGCAGCCGGTGAACCAGGCGTTGAGGAAGTCGAAGACATCGGCGACGGTGATGCCGCCGGTGTTGTTGAAGTTAGCGCGCGGATCGTTTGCGAACCAGCGGTTGAGGAACTCGAAGATGTCGTTGACGCCGAGCAGGAGGTTGGCGTCGGCGTCGACGCTTCCTCTGGAGCCGGGGAAGATGGTTGGGTCGGCGGGATTCGAGCAGCCGGAGATCTCGTCGAAGTCGTAGAAGGTGTCGAGGTCGCGATCGACGCCGAGGCGGGTCTGCATGCCGCTGGGGACGATGGTGAGCACGATCTCGCGGCCTGAGGCGGCGGAAGCGGTGAGCAGGGCGGTTGTGGTGGTCTCGGAGCGACGATCGGATTGCCAAGTGGTTCCGCCGACGAAGAAGTAGCCGCGTTCGCGGGAGTTGATTCGGGTTTTGGCGATGAGGCCGACCGCGCCGCCGTTTCCGAGGGAGATGAAGGTGTTGAGCCGGTTGGTCACGGCGGGGTCGGTGTTGTTGGTGCCGTCGAGGATGAGTTGTTGACCGATGCCGGCGTGGACGTCGCCTGGGAAGCAGAGCATGAAGGCCTCGAGGTCCATGCGCTGCTGATCGCCGGTGATGCCGGGGGCGAAGATAAAGTCGGAGTGTTTGGTGGTGGCGAAGAGGGTGTCGTGCTCGCCGTCGTGGGCGAAGCCGACGCCCTTGATGTTGTCGAGGCGCGTGCGATCGAATCCGATGCGCTTGTAGAGTCCGCGGAGGCCCGCCATCTTCATGCTTTGCGGTTCGACGGCGAGGAGGGCGTCATCGATGATGCGGCTGGTGCCGGTGGAGCCGGGGTGGCAGGTGACGCACTTGAGCTGACCGAGCAGGTTGAAGGAGTTGAAGAGCACTTGTCCGGAGCCGGGGCTGCCGATGCCGCCAGAACTGCCGCCGGCGCCGCGGACGGGGAGAGTCGAGGGGGAGAGGTCGTTGATCTGGCGATTGGGGTTGGGTAGGAACTTGATGGTGGCGACGAAGTTCTGGAAGGACGCCATCTGGCTGGCGGAGGGTTTTGCGGGTGCGCCTTGCAGGTCGGTGTACGCACCGTCGAAGGCGGCGAGGTTTTCTTTGTCGCCGCGCCAGTGCAGGGGTTCCTGGCCGATGATGCCCTGAAGGGTTTGGGTGACCATCGGCCCCTTCACAGGGTGCCACGGCTGGCAGAACTGGTTGTTGATGCACGGGAAGTTGACTTGCTTGATCGGGCCGCCGGGGACGCCGAGATCCCAGGCGAGATGATCAGTCTTGCCATCGATGTGGCAGGATGCGCAGGAGAGGTGGCCCAGGCCGCTGAAGGTGTGGGTGTCGTAGAGGAAGGGGCGGCCGAGCTTGATGGCGCTGGGCGTGGGATCGAAGAAGCGTGGGCGGGTGGTCGACGAGCCGATCTCGGTGAAGGTGGCGGTGTCGATGGTAGAGATGGTGGAGTCGAATCGGTTGAGCACGTAGAGGCGATCCGCGGCGGCAGAGAGCGCAAGACCGGTGGGGCCTTGGCCGACGTCGAGCTGACCGAGGCGTGTGCCGACGGCGTTGGTGGAGATGATGGTGTTCGAGCCGAGGCCCGAGACATAGGCATGTGTGCCGGCGGGGTGCCAGAGGATGGCGCGCGGATCGCCGATGCTGAGCTCGCGGAGCGGCTGGGCGATGGTGGGGGCGGTGTAGGCGAGGTGGGGATTCAGATCGCTGACGCTGGTGGCGGTGGGCGAAGTGGGGGAGAAGGAGCCGATCTCGACGCGGGCGAACGTGCCGTTGAGATTGGGTTCGAAACGCTTGAGGTTGTCGGCATCGAGACCGACGGCGGTGACGAGCCCGTCGGGGCGCACGCCGACGGCGAAGACGCTGGAGAGCATGCCGCCGGCATAGGAGACGGCGAGGGACTGGGTGTCGATGATGGCGACGTCGTTGTCGAGCACGCCCCAGGTGACGAGGTTGGTCCAGTCCCGGGCGTTGTCGTCGCGCCATCGGCCGGCGAGGTCTTTCTTGACGATCTGGGCGAGCTTCATCGCGGCGGGGAAGGGTTGCGCGACGAGCGGGCTGAAGGCGTTGCCGCTGTTGGGCGGGGGATTTTGGCCGCCATAGGGGCCGGTGGGATCGCTCACGAGCTGGTGCGGGATGGTGGTGGTGCCGTTGCCGGAGAAGAAGATGGCGGCGTAGACGCGCGAGCCGTCGGGGCTGACGGCGAGCATGCGCGGATCAAAGCCGGCGATGGTGATGGTGGTGGGCGCGGCGGCGAGGTTGGCGAGATCATGCACACGGACTTGGTTGAGCGCGCCGACGGAGACGAACGCGCGGCCGTTGGCAAACACAACGTCCATCGGCTCATCGCCGGTGAGGATCGTTCGGCTGACGCGCCAGGTGGCCAGATCGATGATGCTGATGGAGTCGGAGATGGTGTTGACGACCCATGCCTCGCCCGCCGCGCCGACGCCGGGACGGACACGCACAGTGACGGGGTCGAAGCCGACGCTGATGGATCGCACCCAGCGCGGGCGATCGGCGTTGGTGCCGGAGACATCGAACGCTTCCAGGCGGTTATCGGCGGTGCTGACGGCGAGCAGGGTCTGGCCGTCGGGAGAGAGCGCCAGCGGCGAGACGTGCGCGGATTCAAAGTTCAGGAACGTGGACTGTGCGTGCGTCGGCAGGCCCGCGCTGAGGGTGGCGATGGCCGAGACGGCGAGGCCAAGCAGGCGGTGGCGCGGGCGCGCACGCTGAGCACAGATCGAGATTGAAGCGGACCCCATCATGCCATCATCATGGACGCGGGTTGTCCCGGACGCAAGATCCACGCCGGAGATCAGGTGTTTTTGTTCGGATTCTGGGGCAATTCAGCCCTTGTGCGCGAGTTCGAGGACGCGACTGTGCATGATGGATGCGGCTGGTGAAGATTGCCCATTTTCACTGGCAGGGTTGGGGATGAAGATGCCCGCGACGGAGGCGGTCATCCAGCAAGCGAGTGCGCCGGCGAGCATGGCGCGCGGGGCGATGGACGAGAGGTCGGCGCGGCGGGATGGCGCCATGGCGCTGAGGCCGCCGATCTGGATCGCGATCGAGGGCAGGTTGGCGAAGCCGCAGAGGGCGTAGGTGGCGATCTGAGTGCTGCGCGGGGACATGGTGCCCTCGGAGATGTGCTTGCCGAGATCGAGATAGGCGACGAACTCGGTGGCGATGACCTGCGTGCCCATGAGCGAGCCGAAGTGTCGGCAGTCGTTCCACGCGATGCCCATGGTCCAGGCGAGCGGGGTGAAGATGACGCCGAGGATGTTCTGGAAGGTGAAGACGGGCAGGCCGTGCTCGGCGCGCCAGGCGGCGACACGGGGGAGCTCGCTGAGCGCGGCGAGCGGCCAGTTGAGCATGGCCAGCAGCGCGACGAAGGCGATGAGCATCGCGGCGACGTTGAGGGCGAGATGCAGGCCGTCGGTCGCGCCGGCGGCGGCGGCGTCCATGACGTTGCGGGTGGTGGGCTTCTCGCCCAGAAGCTTCTTGGGGTCTTCGGCGCTCGGGGTCTCGGTTTCGGGCATCATGAGCTTGGCCATGACGAGGCCGGCGGGCGCGGACATGACGCTGGCGGTGAGCAGGTGCTTGGCGAAGAGGGCCTGGGATGCGGGTGTGTCGCCGCCCAGAATGCCGACATATGCGGCGAGGACGCTGCCGGCGATGGTGGCAAAGCCGCCGGTCATGATGGCCATGAGCTGCGAGCGCGTCATGGTGGCGATATAGGGCTTGATGGTCAGCGGGGCCTCGGTCTGGCCCAGGAAGATGTTGGCGGCGGCGGAGAGGGCCTCTTTGCCGCTGATGCCGAGTGATGCCTTGAGGACCCATGCACACGCCGCAACGACGCGCTGCATGACGCCGAGGTGATACAGCACGCCCATGAGCGAGGCGAAGAAGATAATGACGGGGAGCACGCGGACGGCAAAGACAAAGCCCCAAGGCCCTGCGCCGGGGTCGGCGAGATTGCCGAAGACGAAGCGGATGCCTTCGTTGGAAAACGAGATGATCTTGGTGACGCCCTGAGCGGCACCATCAAAGAGGATGCGAGCGGGCTCGAAGCGGAGGACGAGGAAGGCCAGGAGAAACTGGAGGAGCACGCCGCCGATGATGATGCGCCAGTTGATGTTCCTTCGGCTGGTGGAGAGGGTGTAGGCGATGCTGAGGAGGACGAGGACGCCGAGGAGGCCGGTGAGCTGGCTCATTTGGATCAGGATACGAGAAAGACGGGAGCAAGTGGGTGAGGGGATAGACGACGCTGGCCCCGTGAGTTTTCCATAGGCCATGTCGATCCCTGTTCAATGCGTGCCTTGAGGGCGAAGCCCTCGGGGTGCATAGACGGGGGTCGCCGCGAAAGCGGCACCCCCGGAACACGTTCACGCTTTTTCTGGCACCGCGAAAGCGGTGCAGGCATGTATTGCTATCGGAGACTTGAAGTGCCGTGATCTCCGGCACGATTGCGCAAACTGTTACCAGCACCACTGTGTGGTGCGAAGCCCTTGCACGAGAGTGTCCGGGGGTGCCGCTTTCGCGGCGACCCCCGTCTATGCACCGTGACGGCTTCGCCGTCGCGGGCAACTCGGTCGGCAACGGATGAGCGATTCAGAATGAGCGTTGTCAGGTCGTGTGATTGCCCTGAGCTCGAGCCGGGTTGTTTACTCGGCGCCTGCTGCCGAGGTGCCTTTGTCGCCTGACTTTCCTCGCTGTCCCTGCATCTTCCGCGCCAGCAGGAACGCCAGCTCCAGCGCTTGCTCATAGTTCAATCGCGGGTCGCATGGGGACTGGTAGTTTCGGGTGAGGTCGTTCTCGCCCAATCCGCGGGCTCCGCCGAGGCATTCGGTGACGTTTTCGCCGGTCATTTCGAAGTGGACGCCGCCGAGGATGGTGCCGGCGGCGTGGTGAGCGTCCCAGGATGCTTCGAGTTCGTCGGAGATCTCGGCGAAGCTCCGGGTCTTCGTGCCGTCGCTGGTGGTGGTGGAGTTGCCGTGCATCGGGTCGCACATCCAGAGGACGGGGCCAAGGTCGGTGCGGGCGTGGATGTCGGCGATGAGCCGTGGCAGGGCCTGGGCGACGTTCTTTGCGCCCATGCGGGCGATGAGGACGATCTTGCCCGGCTCGTGCGCGGGGTTGAGCAGGCGGATGAGTGCGGCGACGTCGTCGCCGGTTGCTTTGGGGCCGACCTTGATGCCCACGGGGTTCTGGATGCCGCGGAAATACTCGACGTGTGCGCCGGAGAGATCGCGGGTGCGCTCGCCGAGCCAAGGGAGATGGGTGGAGAGGTTGTACCACCCGGTGCGGCGGGGAACGGCCCGCGTGAGCGCGGACTCGTAGAGGAGATTCAGTCCTTCGTGGCTGGTGAAGAACTCGACGCGAGAGAGCTGGTCGACGCTGGTCTCGCCGATGGCTTCCATGAACTTCAGCCCCTCGGCGAGGCGTTCGGTCATCCGCTCATACTCACGCCGAAGGTCGTCGGGCAGCCCGGCGTGCTGCATGAAACCGAGGTTCCAGTACTCGGGGTGGTGGATGTCGGCGAAGCCGCCTTCCATGAGCGAGCGGATGAAGTTCAGCGTCATTGCGGCGTGGGTGTAGCCCTCGACCATGCGCATGGGGTCTGGTCTTCGCGCCTCGGCGGAGAACTCGGGGCGATTGACGAGATCGCCGTAGTACGAGGGCAGGGTCTGCTTCACGCCGTCGATGCTGCGGGTCTCGGTGGGGCTGGAGCGCGGTTTGGCGTATTGCCCGGCGATACGCCCGATGCGGGTGACGGGCTTCATACCCGCGTAGATGAGCACGACCGACATCTGGAGAAGGATCTTGAGCTTGCTGGTGATCGTCTCGGCGCGGCAGTCGACGATCTGTTCTGCGCAGTCGCCGCCTTGCAGGATGAAACGTTTGCCCTGCTGGGCTTGGGCGATCTCGGCCTTCAGGCGCTCGATTTCCCAGCTTGTGACGAGCGGTGGGAGTGAGCGCAGCTTGGTGGTCGCGGCATCCACAGCAGACCGATCGGCATAGATCACCTGCTGGGCGTGCAGCTTGGTGCGCCAGGATTCAACGGTCCAGGCCGACAAGTGTGCAGAGGCGGGTTGAGCAGAAGTATGAGCCGGAGTATTGGGCACAGCGAGATGGTATCGGCCGTGGCACGGCTCTGAAGTGCCGCGGCTTGACAACACGCAGCGGTTGAGCGTTTCAAGATTTTGCAGAGATTCCGCGCATGCGGCTTATGCGGGCTGTGCCGAGCGTCGATGGAAATGGGGTCGCCGAGGGCATGCAAGGACGCGGCCTCGGCCCATTTCTCTGACCGGTGCGCCCGCGGGAGCGTCGCCGGTCGAACCTGTTCCCGCGATTCAAGGATGGTTGGAACATGAAGACTCGCAAGACCCGCACCCCCCGCACCGCCCGCCGCACGACCAAGGCCCGCAAGACCGCGACCAAGCGCAGCGCCACGAAGCGCACGGCGACCAAGCGTCCGACGAAGCGTCGCACGACCAAGCGTTCGACGGCCAAGGTGTTGAAGTTCAAGAAGCCCGCCGCCAAGCGCGCTGGCCGCACGATGCGTCGCGCGGCTTGATTGATGCGCGATCCTGAAGTTGATCTTTGAGAGAGTTCGCTCCCGAGAGAGAAGAATGTGTGACGAGCCGAGACGCCTTGCTGGCGTGTCGGCTCGTTTTTCAATGGAACGAGTGAGCGATCTGCGACTCCGATGCCAAGCGTGAACGCGGAGGGGGAGGAGTGAGCGGAGTTGCGCGGAGGAATGCCGATCCGGGGACGAGACGAGTCGTTCGGGGTGTCTTCGCGCTCTTCGCGTTCAAGCGTTGGCTTTGGGCGATCGATGGGCGGCGATCCCGGCGTGAAAGCTGATCAGGCCTGCGCCCGCTCGGTCTGCGCGCGCGCCTTGATCGCCGCTGCAAGCGCCTGCTCGACACCCTCGGCGATCTCCACCAGTTCACCCAGCATCCGGCGATGGGCATCAGCAAAGCGTTCGGCGAAGGTCTCGCCGGATGCGATGATGTCTTACAGATCGCGGTGCGCGGGTGTGGCACCGACGAGGGTCTCGCCGAGGTTGGCTTCGGCGCTGTGGTCGCC